>CAMMAZ010000029.1 GCA_946493765.1 uncultured Clostridia bacterium
TTGCGTGATCTGTGGCTGGACAGGAGTACCATTATACCCCTTTCCGGTCATGGCCACACCGGGTGCTGCCCGGTTTTTACAGGCTGCCGTTGCTCGCTCATACGGGACAGGATTGTATGCAAGACCAATTATGATAATTCAAATAATTCTACCAAAACATATACAATTACGCTGAATAAGCAGAACGGTGCCGGCGGAACATCGAGTGTCCAAGCTGCTTATGGTGAAAAACTACCGTATGCAACTGCACCCACACGATCTGGCTATGCGTTCCAAGGTTATTATAGTGAAACTAATGGTTTGGGAATACAGTATTATGATTCCCAGATGAACGCTGTCACTTATTGGTATGGAAGCAGTGGAGAGACTCTCTACGCCTATTGGATCAAAAAGTCGACAAACAATACTTCTAATGGCATCAGCCTTACAAAAGAAAATTTCGAGAATTATTTTACTCTTACTACTGACGCCGAATTTGTTGGTGACACCGTAACAATAAGTTATATCATCAAACCCATAAGTAACACATATGCAAATAATTCCAATTCGTCAGATACAATATCGGTCGAGCTTGGCGGAATGGTTTCACTTTTGAGTGCTTTCTATGGAGAGCCATCATGGGATCAGAAACACACAGTTACTCTCAATAAGAGCCAAAATTATACCGCTTCCGGTAGCTTCTCGTTCACATATTATACATTTACGGATACTGTATATTGGTTGGCTGATGTGACGTATTGTTCAGGAACAATCGGAGAATAACGATTTAACTCTTGCAAAGGGGAAGCCTATAAATTTATGTAAAAATAATCCTGCAAACAATAACAGAATAGCGGATTGTGGCGCAAGCAGACTTTCTGATATGCCACGCGTCAACTCTTCATTCCACGAATAGGAAACTCTATTCTCAGGGGCAAATCAAGCGGATATTCTATTCTCAAATATTATCGAAAGCCGGTTTGAAACCACGTCCCAGTTTCGACATCTTTGCGACCAGCGTTCGACAATCTTTTGCGACGCTAAATACAACATTTTGCGCAGGCTTTCATCGTTTGAAAACGACGGCTTGTTTTTCGTAATCTGTCTGAACCGGTGGTTCAAACCTTCCATAATATTTGTCGTATATATTATCTTACGAACCTCAGGCGGATATGCGAAGAATGTGGATAGAATATCCCATTTTTTTCCAGATCTTAACGCAGAACGGATAAGTTTTGCCCCGCTTTTCCTTAAAGTTACGGTTAATTTGCCCATTATTTTTGGTTCATATTCACCGGTTTTATCCCTCGGAACCTTTAGATCAATTTCGCCGAGCTGTGTTTTTACAGTCTTTTTTTGAGTAACCGTTGCGGTAATTTTTCTGTTTCCATTATTGCTTGTAAGGAAGCGCACTATTCACTTTTACATAAACTTTTCGGCGGTCTTCATGTAAGCTGGTCGTTTATCATATCTTCGCGTTCTTGTTCTCTTATGTATTTTGCAATACCCTCCTTGTTTCCTCCAACTGTGCTATTATATTTACATGTTTTCTTTCACACAGTTCTCTTAGCATTGCTCCTATTTCTGCTTTTAGCTTTCCATATATCACTTTCCGTCAATATTTTGGCGCAAAGACGATGCGATATTGACATTTATAACTTGTGTGTGATAAACTGTATGTGTCATTAGCTTTATTTTTCATTCTAATGTCCTCCGTTCTGTTGAATGCGGTTGGTAGCCTCATTCTACTTTATCAGAATGGAGTTGCTTTTTCAATCCTGACACTCAAGTCCGTACATTCCACTTGCATAGCAAGTGTTTTTTTTATCGGCATAAAACAACGGGAAATGCACTAGCATTTCCCGTTTTTTGCTGCTTCCTGTTTTTATGCTGTAATTTTCGCATAGCGCTCGCCGCCGAGAATGTTCAGCATATAGCTTTCCGGCGAAACATCTCCCGACGTCAGCATAGAGAAGATTCTGGGGGTACAGCCGCTGACCAGCAAGGCACCCTGTTCGTTTTTGGTGACTGGTTGCTGCCGGTTGCGGCTCGCAACATTCCAGAACACAACTTTCGGCAGCCGGTAGCCATGACGCGCAAAAAGTGTTTTTGCATATGCGAAATTGGTTGCGGATGCGTCATGGGTGCAATAGTCAAACTCCATATCCGAGATAATATAGAGGGTTTTCGGCATTTCTTCCTGTGAGACGCTGTTTTTGACTGCGGCGTTCAGCACCAGTTCAAACACCTTTTGTATATTGGTATTCGCAATTTCATTATAGCTGTTGCAATAGCGGAGTTGATCTAAAATGTCTTTTCCCTTGATTTCCACAAGCTGTGGGTTTTCGGAAAAGGTAATAAAATGATTGTGAAAAGCGCCTTTGTTTCTCTGTGCGAAATAAATGCCAAGAGAAAGCGCAACCGTTGCGGGAAGCGGATCTGCGCCTGTGTACATGGAGCCGGAGCCGTCAATAACAACAAGCGCGTTTTCTCCGTTTGTGAAATCCGCCTGCGCGTTCCACGCGGCGTCAATGGAACGGCGTTCCGCTTCGCCGACACAGGTGCGAAAGAAGGGGGCGACGATTTCATAAGGAGCCAGTGTGCCGGTATTGAAATGCGCCTGCCCGGCATGAACTTTGTCGATGAACGCCTGATAACGTTCGCCGTCGTTGCGGATAAACGCCTTACGGTATTTAAACATAGCTTTGGAAGGCTGTTTTTCGTAATCAAAGGTGTAATCCTTTTGGCGCAGATGATTTTCCAGGATATGAATACGGCGGCGAAGCTGCACCAGGTTTTTTCGATATACCGCGTCGCTCATATGCAGATGCCGGGCGATCCGTTTTGCAAGCTTCACGGTTTGCTGATTTGAAGCATTGACGGAAGGAAGCCATTTTGCCAGCAGGGACACGTCGCCGTTTTCCGCCAAAGCCTTCATATCCGCACGCAGCCGACGGTCGATCAAGTCCAGCGCGGCAGTTTCGCAAGGGGTGCCCATCAGGGTGAGCAGATCGTCATAGCGGCCGTATTCCGATATGTAATCCATGTTTTTGACAACGGTTTTGGGTTCGTGAAAGCACAGCCATCTGAGCAGCACACGAAACACGCGCCGTTCACCAAGCCCGCCGCGTATATCGCGTGCAAAAAACAGCATTTTCATTGCAAGATCGGGATTTTCGGCGAAAGCCCGGGTAAATCTTGTGATGATTTCACTATCCGATTCATGGCGCAGCGCGCCGATGGTCGCAAAAAGGTCAAGGCAATCGGAACAGGTGGTGGCAAAGGATCGCGCCCCGTTTTCGGTATATGCGATGTTGGATTCATTTTTCAGGTTTTCTAACATAAAAAATCCCTCCTTAACAAAAAAAGATAAGTTACGGCTGGCAACGAAATCGAGTATGAAAACCGGTTTTATGCTCGATCTCGTTGTCGCGTTTTTGGATGGCAAGGCGCTGTGCCGGTCCGCAATCGGCAGCTGCAGATTTTTGGGGTGCAAGCCCGGAGCAGATGATTTGCTGGCAGCGCCTTTGTTTGAAGACAAGGCACCGTTTTGCATCTACTTATCATGCTGTCATGGATTGCTGTTGGTGCCTTTTTAAGCCAAGACGCCTTTATCGCATACAAGGATTTGAACCCTGCCCGCATCCTGTTCATAAAACAGGCGCTCCCCTTTCGGAGCTAATGCAAGAGAAAGTATTGCTGCAAGCGTCTTGATGATAGAATACTGCAAACCAACGGCGTTTTCACGGAAAAAAAGCTGCGAACTTAAAAAAGTTCACAGCTTTTTTGTCTTTTTAAGCGTCCAATAATCTGTTTTCTGAAACGTTCCGGTTTTATGACTTCTATCAGGGGGCCGAATCCCAAAACGCGGATAATCATTTCGGTTTCGTCATCCGCATCATACCGGATATGCACAAGATAATGGCCGTCATCCGTTCGCTCCGCCTGTTTTTCAAAGTGGGCAAAATGAAGCAGGCACCGTTCCAACGCGTTTCTTTCATCCAGAACCTTTAAAGTAACGGCCGTGCGCCGCGCGGGGCACGCCTGCGCCGGAACGAAGGGGGACCCGGAATACCGTTGGCAGGAAATAATGCGCGCAAGGTTAACGGTTTCGCCGTAACGGCAGCCCGTTCCGATCAAGCGAAATTTGTCATCCTTTTCGGAATATTCAAGCTTTAACGGTAAAATATGCATAGCAATGCGATTGCCTTTACGGTTGACCATTTCGATTCGGAGCGTCTGTCTTTGGCGAATCGCCGCTAAAATCATGCGAAATCGTGTGATATAGCCTTCATCACAATAAGGATCGCCGTCCGCGTATTGATCGTATATCACATAATCATCCGGTGTAAAAAGCGGCGTGATATCTTCAAGCCCTCCAAACCGCAGATCAAAAAGACGAATGCGCGGATCAAGCGAAACGGCTTTCAGCCATCGTTTTTGGAGCGTGGTCAGCGGCATGGACGGTATATTTTGTATCGGCGTTGTCCGATCACTTTTCAAAAGCTGCCATTTTTCGCTCTTAAGGGCGGGTAAAACAGTTAAAATGCTTTCCGAAAAGGCGTGCCGCACAACGACCTGCTGCAAGGTTTTTTCATCTGTTTCGCCCTGTAGGACAAGGGACAGAATTTCAGCGACCGCATTATAGTACGCCGAATAGAGCTCGCTGAAGATCACACCGCATCACCTCCGTCTATGCCGTACATGCGGTACATCGCCGCCAAATCGGTTTTGAAACGATTTTCGACTGTTCGATTGGAGAAATGAAGCTGCGTAATGCGACAGATAAAGGTACGGATCCAGGGGATCAGTTCGTTTGTATCGTAGACATCGGCTAGAAAGCGGTAATGGTTGTTATCGATCTTTTCTATCTTACCGATCCGTTTCTCCCGCTGCAGTCTGCGAATCATGTGTTCCTCGCCGGCATCGACCCGCACGGTAAAAGATACATGCTCCAAATGCTTTTCATTTTCCTTGCAATTCACGCCCCACATAAACTGCATGGAATGATTAAGCTTTGCCCGCAGTTCATCAAAATGCGGATATACAGCGCCTGTTTTCACATCCGATAGATAATCGATTCTGAAAGACTTGATCTGTTTAGCCGCCGGCTGATATGCCAGAAGATGCTGCCTGCCGTTTTGCACGCTGATAAACACACGCAGCGGAACCAGGCGAACCGCGCTGGGTTTCAGCACCTGCCGGGAAAGATTCATAGCGGTGATTTCGCATTTACGCTGCATGGCGTCAAACAGAATACCAAGAATCTCACTGTCCATTGCGGCGGTTATGTAATGATGTTTAAAAACAAAATGATCCTCTTGTTTTTCGCGCTTATCCAGTAAAAAGGAACCGATAACGCCGCATGGAGCGATTTCAGAGTAGAAATGCAAAGCGTCGGTATTGTCTGGGACGGCGGTATCGTCCGCACGGCGGTAGACCATGCTTTTGCCTTCCTTTTCGCCAACAATGATTCCCTCGTCTATGTATTCTTTCAATTTTTTGCGGACGGTCGATTCGTCAAACAGCATCGGTTTGCAAAAACCGAAAAGATAATCGTCGATTCGTCGCAGAATCTCCGGCAGAGATAAAACGATGTCCGGCGCATGCAGAATGTCAAGCAGGATAAAGTGGAGCGTAATGTCTTTGTCGGTAAAGCTTTTTGCTTTCCACGCCTTATAAAAGGGATTGTGCGATGAAACGCGGCTGTCGATGGAGATAAACATATTCTTGCCGTCGCGCGTTCTGACAAAGCGCATATATTCTCCAAGCCAGCTTTCCATGCGGCGGCGTTCATTATCATAGGACCGCGCGCTTTTCCGGGTGTATTCGACGCGGCTTTTAAAGCCGTAAACATAGAAATCGCGCAGATAAGCGCGGACTTTTTCAAAATTTTTAATCCGTTCATTGTATGAAGACATATGCAATCCCCCGTCATTCTTCTCCTTTATAAAAATTATAGCTTATTTTGTCCGAAAAGGCAATTGTTTGCCGAAAATGATGCGAGTCCCTGCTTTTGCGGCAAGCCGCTTTTGGTATAGTACCGCGTTTTGGAAGGGATGGAAATTGAATCTTGATTTTAAAGGGAAAGTAAAGTATAATGCTAATAAAAGATTTTCCATGACTATGGAAGAAATATTTGTTTTTGGAGGGGCATATGGGAGGAGACACAATTCAAATCATGATCACCATGATCGTTTATATGGCGGCGGTCATTGGGATCGGTCTGGCATTCGCAAAACGTGCGAATAAAAATTCAGAGGCTTATTTTCTCGGCGGACGAACACTGGGACCCTGGGTCACGGCGATGAGCGCGGAAGCGTCGGACATGTCGGGCTGGCTGCTGATGGGGCTGCCGGGAGTCGCTTATTGGTGCGGCATCGCCGATGCGGCGTGGACGGCGATCGGTCTTGCGGTGGGAACCTATATCAACTGGCTGGTCACCTCAAAACGGCTGCGCCGCTACAGTGAAAAGGCCAACGCGATCACGCTGCCGGAGTTTTTCTCCAATCGGTTTCATGAGAAAGGCAAGGTCGTCATGACCATCGCCGCGCTGTTTATTTTGATCTTTTTCACCGTCTATGCGGCAAGCTGTCTTGTGACCTGCGGCAAATTGTTTTCAACGCTGTTTGGCTTTGATTATGTTCCGATGATGATCGTCGGCGCGGTGTTCGTGCTGGTCTACACGATTCTCGGCGGATTTTTAGCGGAAAGCGCTTCGGATTTCATGCAGGCGGTCGTGATGATTATTGCATTGCTTGTTGTCGTCGTGACCGGTACCGTGGCGGCCGGGGGACTTGGTGCCGTGCTCGACAATGCGCAGTCCATTCCGGGCTTTTTCGACTTTTTCGGCATTGCCACACCGGTAACCGTCGATGGGGTGCAGCAGTCTGTGGGCGGTGTGCCGCAGTTTGATGCCGCCGGTACCTACGGGCCGCTCAGCGTTCTTTCCACACTTGCCTGGGGACTCGGTTATTTTGGTATGCCGCAGGTTCTTTTGCGATTCATGGCGATTCGCAGCGAGCGCGAACTCACCCGTTCCCGCCGCATCGCAACGGTCTGGGTGGTCATTTCCCTTATTGTAGCGGTGTTTATCGGCGTTGTGGGGCGTGCACTGTATCCCGACGCACTCACCACTTCTTCAGAAGCGGAAAATGTGTTTATTCTGCTTTCCACCAGATTGCTGCCGCCGATTTTGGCAGGACTTGTCATGGCCGGTATCCTTGCGGCGACGATCAGCTCGTCCGATTCCTATCTGCTGATCGCGGCTTCGGCGTTTTCCAAAAATATTTATCAGGGCCTTTTCCGCCGCAACGCGTCGGATAAACAGGTTTTGCTTATTTCCCGCATCACGCTGCTCGTTATCACGGCGATCGCCATCGTGATCGCGCTGGATGAAAACAGCGTCATTTTCACCATCGTCAGCTTCGCATGGGCGGGATTCGGCGCGACCTTCGGTCCGCTGATGCTCTTTAGCCTGTTCTGGAAACGGATCAACCGTGCCGGTGCGATCGCCGGTATGCTCGGCGGCGGATGCATGGTGTTTGTTTGGAACCTTTTGATCCGTCCGTTCGGCGGCGTGTGGGATATCTATGAGCTGCTGCCCGCATTTTTGTTCTCCTGTCTGTGCATCGTGGTGGTCTCACTGCTGACCTCCCCGCCCTCAAAGGAAATCCAGCAGGAATTCGACGAGGTCCGCACAGGCGCGGCTGTCACCAAAAATTAAAGGCAACATGCGTTTTTGCGCTTATCAACCAAAAAGCCGGCAAAATGCCGGCTTTTTTCATCGGTCATTTTAAAGGCGGCAAAGCCTTGCTGTTGACAGGGGCAGGCGCAGGGGGTAAAATGAAAACAAACACAAAATCAAAACAAAGAGGGGAATTTCTATGAAACAGGTCATTTTAACAGGCGACCGGCCGACCGGCCGGCTGCATGTCGGACATTATGTGGGATCTTTAAAGGAACGGGTGGCTTTGCAAAACACCGGCCTTTACGATGAAATTTATATCATGATCGCTGATGCGCAGGCGCTGACAGATAACGCCGAGCATCCCGAAAAGGTCCGGCAGAATATCTTGCAGGTCGCGCTGGATTATCTGGCCTGCGGGATCGACCCGTCAAAATCCACCATATTGATTCAATCGATGATCCCCGAATTGACGGAACTGACTTTTTACTACATGAATCTGGTAACGGTTTCACGCCTGCAAAGAAATCCGACGGTGAAAGCCGAAATCCAGATGCGCCGGTTTGAGGCCAGCATTCCGGTCGGCTTTTTCTGCTATCCGATCAGTCAGGCGGCGGACATCACGGCGTTTCGCGCAACCGCCGTTCCTGTCGGGGAAGATCAGATGCCGATGCTCGAACAGTGCCGGGAAATCGTGCATAAATTTAATATGACCTATGGCGAAACGCTGACCGATCCGCAGATCGTTTTACCCCAAAATCAGGCGTGCCTGCGGCTGCCGGGGATCGACGGAAAAGCCAAAATGAGCAAATCCCTGGGTAACTGCATCTATCTTTCCGACGAGCCGGATGTTATCAAAAGCAAGGTCATGTCGATGTTTACCGACCCGAACCACCTGCGGGTGGAAGATCCGGGCAAAGTGGAAGGCAACCCGGTTTTTATCTATTTGGATGCATTTTGCCGTCCGGAACATTTCGCCGCCTTTTTGCCGGAATATGAGAACCTCGACGCGCTCAAAGCGCATTACAGCCGCGGCGGACTGGGAGATGTGAAGGTCAAACGGTTTTTGAACGAGGTTTTGCAAGCGGAGCTTCAACCGATCCGGGAACGGAGAAAAGAATGGGAGCAGCGGCTGCCGGACGTGTATGAAATTTTAAAAGCGGGCAGTATGGCCGCGCGTCAAACTGCGGCCAAAACACTGCGTGATGTGCGCCACGCAATGCAGATCGATTATTTTTCCGATGAAATGGTGAATCGCTGATTTAGAAACCCGGGGGCCGGCCGCGCCCTTTTTTTCCAAAACGGGAACCCTGCTGCATTTTTGTTTTCCAGCATCGAAAAAGCGATGCTCAAAAATGAAAATATTTATTTCATTTTACTTAAATTACGAAAATTTAATTTCTTTTTTACACAAACATGATCGAAACGGCGGGACATTTCCTTTAAAATAAAAACAGCAAGAGATTGCAAATCTTGATTCTCAAACAGAACTTAGGAGGAAATGAATGATGGAACTTGCCAAAAAACAAACCGCGACACAGTCGCAAAAGCTGATGGTCTTTGTGCTGACCATGGCGCTGTATGGGCTGGCAACCCTGTTTACCGAACTGATTCCGCAGTTTCAGGCCGGTATTGTCGAATTTTCGGTCGAATATTTTCTGTTTATCCCGCTGACCCTTGCGATGCTGTTCGATCCGCTGTCGGCGGCGCTGGGCGCGGCGACCGGCGAACTGGTTTTCAGTGAAATCATGCTCGGACAGTTCGGCGGACTTGGCGAACTGGAAAAGTTTTTAACGGTCACGATCGGCGTTTATATTGCCGGACGGATGGTCAAAGACCCGAGAAACCGCAAAATGGTCGGTATTGCCGCAATCACCGGCACCGGACTGCAGCTGCTGATGGGCACGGTAGTGGATATTCTGAAAGTGCAGTTTGCGGTCGAGGATTTTGAAGCGGTGGCAGGACTGCCGGAAAGTGTGTTTGCAACAGAAGGCTTTGCCTTTTTGAACGACCTTTTGTTCTCCGGCATTCTGTTCTGCCTGCTGCCGACGCTGTTTTTGGTGCCGAAGCTCTATGGAAAGATCGAACCGCTGCTGGGCATGCGTCCGCGCGATGAGAAAACCTGGCTTGGCGGCGTGAACGTCAAGGTGGTTGTCGGCGCGGTGATCGCGTTTGCCGTCGCCTGTGCTGCGGAGCTGCTTGCTTCCAGCGGTCTGTCGCTGGTTGAATGGGAAGCGAGCTGGGCGGAAAGCCGCACGGCGCTTGCGATCGGCATGGTCGTGGCGGCGGTCGTCGTTGTTGCCGTGCTGGTTGTGCTCAAATGCAAAAACAGGAAGGAAAAAGTGACACAGTCATGAATATCATCGAGATAGAGAATCTGACCTATTCCTATCCCGCTGCAAAGGAACCGATTTTAAAGAACATATCCCTGCAGGTCGAAAAAGGGGACTTTCTCGCAATCGTTGGCAACAACGGCTGCGGGAAGTCCACTTTTTGCAAAACCCTTAACGGTTTGATCCCGCATTTCATCACCGGGGATTTTTCGGGGACCGTCCGGGTGGACGGTTTGAACACGCTGGAAGCGGATGTGGGAACGCTGGCCTGCAAAGCGGGCTATGTTTATCAGGATTTTGAAAACCAGATCGTGCGTCCAACCGTTTTGGACGATGCGTCCTACGCCTGTTTGAACTACGCCATGCCCGACTACCGGCAGCGGGGTGAAGAGGCGCTGGCACTTTGCGGACTGCAGGGCCGGCAGGACGATTATATCTGGCAGCTGTCCGGCGGACAAACGCACTTGCTCGCATTGGCCGGCGCGGTATCCCTGCAGCCGGACATTCTGATTTTAGATGAACCGATCGCCCAGCTGGATCCGGGACATGCCGACCGGATCTACGGCGTGCTGCGCGAGCTGAACGAAAAACATGGTAAGACCATCATCGTGATCGAGCATCATACCGAGTATATCGCCGACTATTGCAAGCATGTGATGCTCATGCGCGACGGCACCATCGCCTGGAAACTGCCCGCCGCCGAAGCGCTGCGCCGGGTGGACGAGCTGCAGGCATGCAATATTTTTCCGCCGCAGGTCACGCTTGCCGCCCACCGGCTGCAGCGGCAAAACAGGCTCCCGTCCGACTGTCCGCTGCCGACGACGGTGCAGCAGGGAAAGAAGGTATTCGCGCATTTGCGGTATTGCAACGGCGACGGGAAATCCCGGGCGGACGCCGAAGACCGGGAAACAGTCGCGCAGTTCCGGGATGTCGGCGTGTCCTACCGGTCGGTCAAAGGGGAGGACCGCGTGGTCTACAGCGGTCTGAACCTGCAAATCCGAAAAGGCGAAAAGATCGCGCTGATCGGTTCCAACGGCGCGGGAAAGTCCACGCTGATGAAGCTGATGGTCGGTCTTTTAAAGCCGGATCGCGGCGAGATCCTGCTCAACGGGGAGAATATCCGCAAAAAGAAAACCGAGGAGCTGTCCCGACAGATTTCACTGGTTTACCAGAATCCGGAGGAAATGTTCATCAAGGATACTATTGCGGCGGATATCGCCTATGCCATGCAGGTGCGCGGGGTGGAAAATTACCGGCAGCGTACCGATGCATTACTCGAACGGTTCAGGCTGACCGAACTGAAAGACCGGGACGGCCGTCTGCTTTCAGGCGGACAGATGCGCCGGGCAAGTCTTGCCATCGGTATTGCACTCAATCCCGGTATTTTGCTGCTGGACGAACCGACTGCCAATCTGGATATTGCCACGCGAAAGGAGATCATGCGCACGCTTGCGCAGATCAAGGCGGTCACCGAAACGGTGATTATCGCCACCCATGATATGCAGCTGGTCTGCGAATGGGCGCAGCGGATTCTGGTGCTGTGCGACGGCGGGGTGATCGCCGACGGCACCCGCGACGAGATTTTCGGCAATCCGCAGGTGGTGCAAAGGGCGGGTATTCGTCCGCCGGAAATTTTCACAATGGGACAGGCACTGGACCGGCAGGCGCTTTGCTATACCATCGATGCATTTTTGGAATCTTTTAAGGAGGCGCAGTGCGTTGGCTTCAAAAACGAAGAAAAAACTTTCTGAAAACATTCTGGATAAATTCTCGATTGATTTTCTGCGCAATCAGGTGCTCAAAAACGCCTATGGAAACGACGACACCGTCATTGCAAAGCTGGATCCGCGGATTCTGCTGATCTGGTATCTGTTTTTAGGGCTGGTGCCGTGGTTTGTCAGCGACCTGTGGTTTTTGATGGGCTGTTTTCTTCTGGTGCTGGTCACGACAAAGCTGGCAAGGGTCGCGGGACTGGTGCTGTTGCTTTTTGGCATCGGTGTTTTCACCCAGACCGGGTATCTGTTTATCGTGGCGCTGTTTTTCGGCGGCGACGCTTCCACGATCGCGCCGCTGCTTGTGCTCACGCTGAAGGTGGCGACCTGTTCTTTGGCGTCGGTCACCGTTTTTTCGGGACTGGATCCCGACCGGCTTTCCAACGGGCTGATGTGGTATGGATGCCCTGAACGGCTGTCCTTTTCCATTTCCTATGCCTACCGTATGCTGCCGATGCTGATGGAGGAATTTCAGAATATTCTGCTATCTTTCCGGATGCGGGGCAACCCGCCCGCACATGTTACCGTGTGGGGAAAGATCAAATATCTGTTTTATCAGGTCAAGGTGGTCATACACGCCTTTTATCCGCTGATGCTCAACACCGCCAAACGTTCCAGAACAACGGTGGAAGCGCTGGAAATCAAGGGGTACCGCTATGCGGCGGTCAACCCGCAGGTCAAGAAAATGAAGCTGTCGACGCTGAAAGTGACCTATAACGACCTTTTGTTTTTAGCGGTTTCCTTCCTCTGGATCGCCTTGTGCGTTTTGGCGTCCACCTTATTTTAAAGAAAAGAGGAACGAAATTGAAACTGGATTTTCATACCCACGGAAAACTGGCCAAAAAGCTGCCGTTTTCCACAGCATATACCGACTGGCTGTTTTGTGAAGCCAAAAACGCTGGACTTGACGCGCTGTGTCTGACCGAGCATTTCAACACTTTACAGTTCGGCGAGCTGTACGGTTACCTGATGCGGCAAAGCCGGCGGGAGGGAGATACCCTGCTGTTGGAAAACGGACTGCGGGTGTTTCCCGGCATGGAAACGGATATTGCCGAGGGCGGGCATATTCTGTCCATCGGTCCGGCCGAAGCGATTTTAGAGCTGAATCAGAGATTGGAACCTCACAAGGCGCCCGGATCGTTTTTACCTTTTGCGCAGCTGATGGATCTGTTTTCCGATTATCCGGTCATCGCCGGCGCCGCGCATCCCTACCGTGCGGGCGGCCACATTCCCGCGCTGCCGTCGGGACAGCTGTGCCGTTTGGATTTTCTGGATTTAAACGGCAAGGACGTGGCGGAAAACCGGCAGCGCACCGAACGGCTGACCTTTGCGCTGGGCGAAACGCTCGGCAAGCCGGTCATTGCGGGCAGCGATACCCATCAGGCGGTGCAGTATGGCTGTATCCACACCGATTTTGACGCGCAGATCACGACCGTTAAAACGCTGCATGCGCAGATGCGCGAGGGAAATTACCGGATCACCGTGTCGCCGCAGGCTGCTTTCCAGGTGAAAACCGCCGGTGTTTTAAAACGCGCGTTAAAGGAGATCCATGCGCTTGGCGGGGATTATGTGGAGGTTCTGTTAAGCGGCGGAAAAAACAGCCGGTCAAATGAACAGACCGCCGGTCCCGCTTATCAGGCGGCGGTCGTCAACCATTCCCGCGCCGGTCGGTAAAACGGTGCAGAATTTGCACCGTGCGGCAACGCAAAGAACAGCTGCACATGGTTTTGGGTTTATTCGCCGCGCTGTTTTTGCAAAAGGGGTTTTCATTTTTTGATAAATATGATAAAATAGGCACAAACGGCGCGCCGGGCAATGCGCGCAGTTTAGCTAAAAACAAATTGCGGCTTTAGGGATTTCCCCAAGGCCGCTTTCAGCACGTTATGGATTGTGCGTATGATTGCAAAAACCGGGAGGGACAGTATGCAGCTTCGATTTCCGAATATGCCGGAACAGATCACAAAAGCGGATGCAAAAATATTGGAATATATCTCGAACAACACCGAGGCTTTTCTTTTTTCCTCCATCGGCAAGTTTGCCGCGCAGCTGGGGATTTCGGAAGCAACGGTATCCCGGTTTGTCCGGCATGTCGGCTGCAGAGACTATAAAGAGCTCAAGCGGCTTGTGACCGAACAAATCGCCTTTGAGGGACCGGCGGCCAAAATGGCGGAAACGTTAAACGCCGATGCGGGATTCACGTTGGAGAACTGGATGCTGCGGCAGCAGACGTATTTGCAGAAAACGTTGGAAAGCGTGGACAAAAAGGCGTTTTCCGACGCTGTTGCGGCGATTTTGCACGCGCATCGTGTTTTTATCCATGCCAAAAGCGCTTCCGCATCTTTGGGACAGCTGCTTTTGTTCCGTCTGCGGCGGATGGGAATCGAAACGATCCTGCTGCCATCCGGCGGGTCCGAGGTGCTGGAGGGACTCGCGCAGGTGGAAAAGGACGATATTGTGCTGCTGTTCAGTTTTTCCAAGGTATCGGCAGAGGGAAAAATGATTCTTTGCCGCCAAAAAGAGATCGGCTATCAAACGATCGCCTTTTGCAGCCGCATGTTTGTCCCGCCGGCGGAACGCGCCGACATCCAATTGTTTGTCTACCGGGGCGAGCCGGAGGAATACCATTCCATGACCGCGCCCGCCGCCATGGTGGATGCGCTGGCGGTGGCGGTCTCCGAGGCGCTCGGACCCGATTGTGCAAAACGGCTGTCCGATTTGCACCGGATGAAAAAATCCTATGCGCCGGATCGATAAAGCGCACAGGATTTTGTGTTTGCCAACAAAAGCGCTTTTGCCAAACTATGGCGCGAATATGCTTTTTGCTTGTGAGGTGAACAGATCGTGATTATCAGCGCCAGCCGCCGGACGGATATTCCGGCTTTTTATTCCGACTGGCTTTTCCATCGCCTAAAAGCCGGGTTTGCCGATGTGCGCAATCCGATGAATCCCCATCGGATCAGCCGGATCGCTTTCACGCCGGACGTGGTGGACGGCATCGTTTTCTGGACCAAAAATCCGCTGCCGATGCTGCGGCATTTGGATGCACTCAAACATTACGCCTATTATTTTCAGTTCACCCTCACCCCTTATGGAAAGGATATCGAACCGTTTTTGCCGGATAAACGGGAAATTTTGATCCCTGCGTTTTGTGCGCTATCGCGGAAAATCGGGAAAGAAAGGGTGGTCTGGCGGTATGACCCGATCCTTTTCAACGGGACATACACGATGGATTACCATTTAAAAACCTTTGAAGAGATGGCAAAGACCCTTTCCCCTTTTACCGAAACCTGCACAGTCAGTTTTCTGCAAACCGATTATAAAAGCACAAAACGAAACGCGGCGCTGCTGCAAAGTGCGACGCCGTCGACGGCGCAAAAGGAGACGCTTTTGCGGCAGCTTGCACAGATCGCCGCCGGTTATGGCATAACGCTGGAAACCTGCGCGCAGGCGTTCGATTATCGCAAACTCGGTATTCGTCCTGCAAAATGCATCGACGCACAGCGACTGGAACGGAGCGGCGGCTATTCGCTGCAAATCAAAAAAGACCCCAACCAGCGGCCGGATTGCGGGTGTGCGGCAAGTGTGGACATCGGCGCGTATAACACCTGCAAAAACGGGTGCTTGTATTGCTATGCAAACTATAACGAACCGTTAGTGCGCAAAAATTTTGCGCTGCACGATCCCCTTTCTCCGCTGCTGATCGGCCGACAGGATGAAAAGGATGTGCTGCATATCCGTCCCGCTGCGTCGCAGCGCAGTTCACAACCGCGCCTGCCGGGCTGTGAATGATTTGCCGCCTTGGATGCAAAATTGCTTTGATTGAGAAAAAACAGGGCAGAATATCAAAATGGATGCAAAGTTTAACCGGAGTTTATACATTGGGCGGCTTGATATGCTAAACTAAAATTGGGATTGCATTAGGATTTCCTGTCCGGCCGTTTTTGTGTTTGCCCGCCGGTGGGAAAGTTTTATCGCCGCATATCCAAAAGAAAAGGAAAGCCGGTGTGGGAATGACGATAAAAAAACGGCTGTTTTGGTCAAATATTTTGATGATCGCTGTTCCGGTCGTTTTCACCGCTTTAGTCGGCGTTTTGGGACATGTGTTCGCCGTTGTGCTGTTTTTGATCGTTCGCAGTTTTATCCGGAAAAAGTGTCCGGTCTGCGGTCGTTTTCAATCCGGCACTTCCCACTACTGCGCACATTGCGGCGCCGCCATGCATCTGCAATGTCCAGATTGCGGCGAATATTGCGCGGATGAAGCGCTATTTTGTCACGCCTGTGGAAAACGGCTGCACGACCTTCGCCGGTGAAGACAGATTTTTTGACAATGGATCCACAGCAATAAAGGAGTTTTCGCAATGCAGGAATGGATGCTTTCATTTGTCGGTCAGTTTGGCTATTTTGGTATTTTTCTTTTGATTTTTATTGAAAATGTGTTTCCGCCGATCCCATCCGAAGCGGTCCTGCTGTTTGGCGGCGCGCTCACCGTCACGACCGCCATGCATATTCCCGGCACGATTTTGGCGGCGACCGGCGGATCGCTTGTGGGTGCGATTGTGTTATATGCGCTGGGATGGGTTTTTCAGGCGGAAAGATTAAAAAAACTGTTTGCCGGACGATTCGGAAAAATCACGCGGCTGCGTCCCGAACATGTGGAAAAGGCACAGCGCTGGTTTTCCCGTTATCAGGGAAAAGCGGTTTTGATTTGCCGCTGTGTTCCCATCGTCAGAAGCCTGATTTCAGTTCCGGCGGGGTTTGCGAAAATGAATCTTCCCTGGTTTTTGCTTTTGACCGCATTGGGCAGCGCTGTTTGGAACACCGTGCTTGTCTGTGCCGGCGCAGGACTTGGGACTGCATGGGAAAAAGCGATGCCTTATCTTGATCACTACTCTTATGCTGTTTTGATCGGGTTGGTTGTTTTGGCGTTGGCAGGCTGCGTTTTTTTGCTGATCCGCAAACGCAAAAAGGCACAGCGCCGGCGGGAAAATAACGAGCAGGACGCTGTGTGACCGCGATAGACAAATGATGAAATTCAAAAACGCCCCCAAAACGGACAGCACGGGCATTACCGCCCGGTTACTGTTGCAAGGAAAGGACATAAAAAACCCGGTTGTTCCATTTTGGAACAACCGGGTTTTAATTATAAAATTTATTTATTTTTGCATCACCGGAAGCTCTTCTTCGGTAATCAGTTCCGCGACCAGCCGGCGGACATACATGGTGTCGGCCGCAGTGTATTTTTCGTCGCCGTTCACGTCCGCTGCTGTGTAGTTCATGCTGTGGGACGGCTGATCCAGTTCCGCGACGATCAAACGGATATACATCGAATCCGTCGCAGTGTACTTCCCATCGCTGTTGATATCGCCGTATTTCACTGCCGGGTCGGTCGGATTGGTTGGATTGGTCGGTTCTTCAATCTCTTTTACAATAGTGATCTGTCCCGCGCCAAAGGTAAAGGGAACATTAATTGTGTTTTCGCCGTTTTCACCTTCAACCTTGAAAAAGTCTTCCGGATCATAGTTCACAAAGACAAGATCAAGCACATCGCCGACGGCAACATCGCCGCTTACTTTAAAGACCAGATTGACCAAAACGCCGTTGTCTGACAAGTTGGAGTTTACGCTTTGATTTTCCCAGGTGTAGGTCAGTACGTCGTTATCCAGCGGCGAAGTCATGGAACCTTCGGCAAAGGCGCCTTCAAAGGTCGCATCGGTAAGTTCCAGTTTTTCGCGGTCATACTGAATATCAAAGCGAATGGACCAGATACCCGGATTATTGTTCAGTCGAACCGGAACGGTCACGGTGCCGCCGGGAATCGCATCGACATCATCGATGACAATGTTAGGTTTCGACGCGTCATATGGCGGAACGGTTGTGCCGGTGGAAGAACTGCTCGAAGAAGACGAGCTGGAACTTGTTGAGTTGCTTGAAGACGAGGAGGATGAACTGGAGCTCGATGAACTGCTTGAGGAGGACGAGCTGGAACTCGACGAACTACTCGAGGAGGAACTGGAGCTTGAAGAGGAAGGATTATCCGCAATCTCAATCACGACTGCACCATTGCCAAAGGTAACGGGAACATTGTTAAAATCGACGCTGAAAAAATCATCCGCATCATAATTGACAAAGGAGATCGGAAGATTTGCGTTGCCAAGCGACGGGTCCAGCGCAAAGGTCAAAGTGACCAGCGTTCCGTTCGCCGTGTTGTTTCCGTCAAGCGCGGTATAATCTGCGGAGAAGGTGAAAAACTCGTTTTCCAACGGGCTGCACAGCGCATTTTCGGCGAAGACATCACCGATCTCGGCATCGGTCAGCGTTAAACGGCTGTGATCATAGGAAAGTGAAAAACGCACGCCCCAGATCCCGTTTGTGTTGCCGCCCAGAACGACGTCGACGCTGGCAGTCGTTTGATCCGCCGTGTTGACCGTGACGGTTTCCACTTCGATATAGGTTTTGGATTTATCCAACGCCGGCGGTTCTTCCGCGCCGGCAGTCACGGCGGCTGCCATGCAAACGCCAACCAGCATTACAACTGCAAGCAGACTAGAAATTATTTTTTTAAATCCGTTCATTTTTTAATGATACCCCCGAATTTTTATAAATTAAAATTATTATAGCAGATGTTTTTCCAATATGCAATGGAAATTTATAAGCGCCTGTTCGTTGTTTTATTTTTCTGTCAAAATGGCAGTGCTGCTCGTTGTCGCAGGGCCAAGCTGCACATCCAATTCGGCGACAAACATTCTGGTGAGCATTACATCGGCTGCGGTAATCTTTCCGTCAGCATTGGCGTCACCGGCGAAGAAATCAAGATCAAAGCTCAGTTCCGCGACGTATTTACGAATTTGCATCACATCCGTGACCGTTACCTTTCCGTCGCCGTTAGCGTCGGCATAGACAAATTCGTGGATCCCATCCAAAACAGCAAACACGTCCGTACCGTTTTGCACGCAAAGGAAACCTGACTGCCCGTCGATCGCGACCATCACCCAGTCGGTATCTCCGATGCTGACGACGGCGGACGCGGTGATGGTTGTGTCCACTGGCAAAAGCGCAATTTGCTGGGATTCCAGCGATGTTTCAGCATAGACCGGCGCGCCGTCCTGCGCGGTGATCTTATAAATATCTACATTTCCTTCCACCGGCGGGCGCGTGGTTGTTGGAACAGTTGTGGTGGTCGGCTTTGTTGTGACGGGCGGCTGATAGGCGCCGATATATTCCGCATTATAATTGTATGTCGTTTCAGATTCCGCTTCGACAAAAGAACTGTATTGCAGCGAACACCAGCCGGTTTTGCCGGCATAAGACGTTTTGCCCCAAGTCGCGCCGCTGACCGTTTTTTTCTGGGTCACGGTGATCCTGGTGTTGTTTGGGATCGTAGCAATGGTTGTATAAGAGGTCCCGGCGCCGGAACGCAGCCGCATACCGGAGGGCGCATCGTCGATAATCCAAATCTCGTTGCCGGTCTCCTCCCTGACGATCTCATACAACGCGCACCAGCCGGTTTTACCGGCGTAGGTGGTTTTGCCCCAGTTATAATCGCCAGCTGTTTTTTTCTCGGTGATAATTAATGTCGTGCCTGTCGGAATCACATCCAGTCCGCTGCTCGATGTGCTGGCCGACGCGCGCAGCCGCAGCCCGGACGATGCTGTCACACGCCATTGTTCGCTGGTATCTGTTGGTGTTAGAAACAGTTCCGCTTCCGCCGCACGGCGTTTAATGAGACCTGCCAATGGTTTTCCACCTGCATTGCACCAGTTGCCGAACGCCGTTTTGATCTGCTCGTCGGTGTAATTACCGACGCCGTTAATCAGATACGTTTTCAAAAGGAACGTCGCCTCGCCATTTTCGTCCCGGTAATTGTCCCAGACATTGCCGAGATTGTATGTAAAGCTTGTCAGCGCATCAAACTGGTTCTGGTTGACGGTGATATCATAATCATTCAAAAAATCGTTGACATAACCAATATAGGTTTGCAGTTGCTCCACCAAGAGCGCTTCGGCCTGACTTTCGGTAATGCCATTGGGATATTCGTTTTCCTCACATTTGGAACCGTAACCGATCGACCACTGACCATAGTCGTAATAGGCTTTGGCGGAAAAGCCTTCCTGGCTTTTGATAAATTCAATGCCATTTTCGCTAATATCCATTGTCGCCGCACCGGAGTGTAAAAACGGGACGGCGCTAATGGCGACGATAACTGCCGTCAGCAATGCAACGATCCTATACTTCTGTTTCATTTTGACCTCCTTCACAAAATTGATTGCTTTTTGCATTATATTGATACCCGGCTGCTTTTAACGGTTCGACAATCGATTCTTTGTCGATGCAAAGCGCCGCGCAAAGTTCATCCAGGCTTTCATAGAAATCCCGCAGCTTGGTGTTGACAAAGCTTAAAAGGATATAAGGGTCTTTGGGGAGGGTCATGCGTCTGCTCCTTTCAGTTCATGATAGATTGTATCGTCGGGATCGGCAAAAATCGTTTTGTTGGTGGTGTAGATCACCATGCCAGGTTTTGCACCCGCCGGTTTTTTCACATATTTCACAGGGGTGTAGTCTACCGGCACCTGTTTTCCCGCCGCGGCTTTAGAATGTAGGGCGGCAAGCACAGCGCCCTGCAACAATGTTCGCTCGGGGACCTCTTTGCCGCCGGTCACAATGATCACATGGGAGCCGGGCATGTTTTTCACATGCATGAAAATATCTGTTTTATCTGCCGTTTTGAGGGTTAATTGATCGTTTTGCTTGTTGTTTTTCCCAACGAAAATGGGAAACCCGTCGGCCGACACGAAAGACAACGGCGCTGATTTGACGGACGGCTGCTTTTTTGTGTTTTGCAGATGCAGATAACCCGTTTCGCAAAGTTCCTGCCGGATTTGCAGGTAATCGGCGGTGGACGTCGCGCGGGAGAGCGCGTCGAACACCGAATCGATATAGTCCTTTTCCAGCTTTGCTTTTTCGATCAGATCGGAAAGCATACCGGCCGCAGTTGCCGCCTTGCGATAGTTTGTGAAATACTTTTGTGCGTTTTTCGAAGGGGATAATGTGGGATCCAGCGGGATCCGTACCGTTTTACACTCCGGGTCATAATAATTCATCGCATCGACAAAGCTGTCGCCCGGGTGAATGCTGTGCAGATTGGCTTTGACAAGTTCTCCATACTCCCGCAATTGCTCGCGGTTTTCGGTTTTTTTCAGATCCTGCTGCCGCGCAGCAATTTTGCGGTCGATGCGCTGGGATGCATTGACCAGCATTTTCAGCAACGACGCCGACATGGCGCGCATGCGCTCAGCGTTTTCGCGGTCGGCAAAAAAAGCGTCCAGAAGGTCGCCCATATGATCGAAATACTGCAAGCGCATCCCGGCTCCATACTGCCGGACAGGGACAAAGGTAAAATCTTTCGGTGTGCCGGCTTTCGTCTGCACCAAAACAGGTTGTCCGCCGGATAAAATCGTTTCCCGGAAGCGTTCCAGGCGCCTGCACAGGCGCTCGGTATCTTTTTCGGTTAAACTGCCGGCTTGTTCGTGCAGGTTCAGCGCCAATTCCCGGCAGATGATCGGGGAAACCCCATCCAAAACGCGCATGAGCGCTTTATCGGTCGGCAAATCGCCAAGCGATTGCAACCGGTCTGCCACCGCGCTGGCGGGTTGGGTTAAAATATTCAGCTTGTCCTGCGCTGTAGGCGGTTCGTAAGCTGCGCCGGGCAACAAAAACCGTTTGCCCTCCTCCGGATCAAAACGGCGCACCGTGTCGATAATTTTATTGTCCTGTAACAAAATAATATTGGAAAGCCGTCCCATGATCTCCACCGCAAGGGTGATGACCACCGGGTCGCCCAGTTCGTTTTTGCAGTCGAAATCCAAAAACAGAACACGGTCCAGCCCTATTTGTCGAATGCTTTTCAGCCTGCCGCCGGTCAGCTTTTTGCGCAGCAGCATGCACAGCATCGGCGGAACCGCCGGATTTTCATATTTTGCATTGGTCAGATGCAGGCGCGGAAAAGAGGGATTGCAGGAGAGAAGCAGCCGTCCCTTTTTGCCGGTTGCCGAAAGGTGCAGCAGAATCGCATCTTTCATCGGCATATTGATTTTTTCGATCCGCGCGCCGGAAAACGTTAAAAGCTCTGATTTGATAATAAACGCTGTCGCGCCGTCAAATGCCATGGTCTGTTCCTTTCAATGGTTTAAAAAATGCGGTAGGGCGGCGATTGCGGGCAAATTGCAACCGGCACCGCAAACGCCGTTTGCAGCATTTCCTCTAAATCTTTGGTGATCGGATATTCGGTGCAAAAATGGCCGGCGTCGATCAGCGTCAAGTCCAGCTCCTTTGCTTCCAGCCATTCATGATGCCGGATGTCCGCAGTGACAAATGCATCCGCTCCGGCGTTTTTCGCCGCCTCGGCCAAATCAAATCCGCTGCCGCCGCAAACAGCGACCCGCCGGATGCGTTTTCCGCTGTCAAAATAGCGAATATCGCAGTGCAGCGCATTTTTGACCTTTTCCAAAAATGTATATGTATCAGTATCGGTGACTTCCCCGATCCGTCCGACCGGCGGAAAACCTTGAAATTCGCCGTTGTCAAACGGCTGCGCGTTCGCGATGCCAAGCAACGCGCACAGCCGGTCATTGACCCCGCCTGCCGCCGCGTCGAGATTGGTGTGGGCGCAAATCGCGCTGATACCGTTTTGTATTAATAAATAAGGTATACTGCCGTCTAAAACATTTGACACCGGCTTGAAAATCACCGGATGATGACTGACAATGAGGTTGTGCCCTGCCTGTTTGGCAAAGTCCACCGTTTCCGGTGTGATATCCAGACAAACGGTGATGCCCGAAACCTTCGCGTTTTCATCGCCGCAAAGCAGTCCCGCATTGTCATAGGGCAGCTGTGTTGCAAACGGCGCGGCTTTGTCCAGCAGCACATAAATATTTTTCACCAGTGGCGTTTTCATTTTGCCGCATCTTCCTTTCCGTTTGTTTGCAGTTTTCGCATCAGCGCCAAAAGCGCCGCTGTGTTTTTTCCGGCTTTTTGCAGTCCTGCCATCCGCTTTTGCAGCCGGTCGATCACCTTTTGCCGGTAAGCGGCGGCAGCGGCGCTTTGGTCCGACCGCAGCCCGCCGAAAAAAATGTCGGTTTCATCAAACGTCACCTGTCCGCGATAAGCGGAACAGAGCACATTGTAGATTTTATCACTGTCAACAACAGCGGTTTCCCGTTCAACGGCAAATCCCGATTCCAACAAAAATTTGCGCAACCGTTCCGCCTTGGTCATCGGCTGCAGAATCAGCCGGTAGCGCGGGTCTTTCACCCACGGCGCAGCTTTTATAATGTCTGCGATCAACTCGCCG
This sequence comes from uncultured Clostridia bacterium, assembly GCA_946493765.1. Taxonomy (GTDB): domain Bacteria; phylum Bacillota; class Clostridia; order Oscillospirales; family Acutalibacteraceae; genus RUG11462. Next base: position 23,119 of record CAMMAZ010000029.1, read on the forward strand.
CCCATGCCGGCGATGATCACATCATCGCATTCGCCGGGAGAAATCACTTTGAGACCGTCTCCCAATCGCAGGACAATGCCGTTTTCCATCCGATAGGCTTTCACCGTTTCTGCTGCGCGGGAAAGCGGTCCCGCATTACAATCGCAGGCAATGACTTTTTTCGCGATGTTCTGCTGCACCAAAAACACAGGCAGATAGGCGTGATCTGTGCCGATATCCGCTACAACGCTGTCCTTTCGAACAAAATTTGCCACGGCGCCCAGCCGCGCATCCAACTGAATTGGTCTCATAATTGCCTCACATTTTATAGAGCATACATATTTATTTTATAATGGGGAAAAGCCCTTGTCAATGTTTTTTTCTGGGAGCAAACTGCGCTAACTTCTACATTTAACAAATAAAGCCCGCCTTGTGCCGTTTCAAAAATAAAAATGTTAAACCTAAAAGGATTATTTCCCAAAAATGTGGGAAAAATGAAAATATTCGGGGAGAATCGCGGGTTATTTAACAAAGACTTAACACAAGCGCGGTTTCCGAGTTAACAACGTGACGGTATAATCGAAAACGTACCAAATGAAAAAAATCATGAACATTTTCTAGGAGGAAAGAAGATTATGAAAAAAGTATTTGCACTCATGCTCGCGGCAGTCATGATGATGGCAGTTTTGACATCCTGCGGCGGCGACAACGCGTCCGACACAACGACGACCGGCGCGAACGGCACAGAAGCACCAGCGGGATTGACTTCCGACATCTCGGTTATTGCCAGAGAAGAAGGTTCCGGCACGCGCGGCGCGTTTGTTGAACTGATGGGCGTTGTAGACGAAGAAGAAAACGACATCACAGTGGCAAGCGCTGAAATCACCAACAGCACATCGGTCATGATGTCCACTGTTGCAGGCAATGTGAACGCTATCGGCTACATTTCCCTGGGCTCTTTGAATGATACGGTCAAAGCCGTGAAAGTTGACGGTGTTGCAGCGACAGTCGAAGACATCAACAACGGCAGCTACAAGGTTTCCCGTCCGTTCGTGATCGCGACAAAAGGCGAAGTGAGCGAACTGGCACAGGATTTCATCGACTTCATCATGAGCAACGACGGTCAACAGATCATTGAAGACGAAGGCTATATCAAAGTGGAAGGCTCGGGCGAAGACTACACAGCATCCGGTCTGACCGGTACCGTTTCGCTGGCAGGTTCCACTTCCGTTTCCCCGGTCATGGAGAAAATCGGCGACGCTTATAAAGCACTCAATGACGGTGTGACCATCGAGATTCAGCAGACCGGATCCGGCGCGGGTATCACCTCCACGATTGAAGGCGCTTGCGACATCGGTATGTCTTCCAGAGCGCTCAAAGAAGAAGAAATTGCCGAAGGTCTTGAGGCGACAACCATCGCAACAGACGGTATCGCGGTGATCGTCAACAACGACAACCCGATCGAAGATATCTCCAGTGAATCGATCAAAGAAATCTATCTGGGCAACGTCACCAATTGGGCAGATGTCAAATAAGAAAATTTAAAGGAATAACAACGTCAAGGAAAGAGGGCGCGGAGGCATTTTGTGCCTCCCGCCCCATGTGCATATACAGCGAAGTTTGGTTCGCGCGAAAAGGTTTGGAGTTAACATATGAGAAAATATAAAGAATCGTTGATGCGGATTGTGTTTATGCTCTGCGCCTGTTTTTCGATTTTCGCAGTGGCGATGATCTGCATTTTTCTGTTTGCCAACGGCGTTCCGGCAATTGCGGAGATTGGCGCCGGAAAGTTTTTAGGCGGCACGGTATGGCGTCCGCTGCAGGATTTGTTCGGCATTTTGCCGATGATCGTCGGCAGCATCTATGTAACAGCCGGGGCGATCATCGTCGGCGTGCCGATCGGGATCTTCTGCGCAGTATTTATGGCGAGATTTTGTCCCAAAAGACTGCATCGTTTTTTAAAGCCGGCGATTGAACTGCTGGCGGGCATTCCGTCGATTGTCTATGGCTTTTTCGGACTTGTGGTGATTGTGCCGGTCATGCAGAAGATTTTCGGCGGATCCGGTAAAAGCATTTTGACCGCGTCGATTTTGCTCGGCATCATGATTTTGCCGACCATCATCGGGGTTGCGGAATCTGCGCTGCGCGCGGTTCCCGACAGCTATTATGAAGGGGCGCTCGCCCTTGGCGCCACCCATGAACGCAGTGTGTTCAAGGCGGTTTTGCCTGCGGCAAAATCCGGTATTATGGCGGGTGTGGTGTTGGGTATCGGCCGTGCGATCGGCGAGACGATGGCGGTGGTCATGGTCGCCGGGAACATGGCGGTCATGCCGGACAGTATTTTGGACGGCGTGCGCACGCTGACCGCCAACGTTGTTTTGGAGATGGGTTATGCCACAGGTTTACACCGCGACGCGCTGATTGCAACGGCGGTGGTGCTGTTTGTGTTTATTCTGATCATCAACCTGTCTTTTTCATTACTCAAGGGGAAAGGACGTGCCAACAATGGATAAAACAGCTAGCAAAGCGATTAATGTGCGTTCCTTCCGGCAGAAATGGAAGGATTACCGCCGGCATCCCGGTTCGTTGATTTTGTTTCTTTTGGTTTGTTTGGCGGCGTTGATTACCCTGGCGGTGCTTTTCTTCCTGGTTGTCTATATTCTGGTGATGGGCATTCCGAATCTTAAACCTTCATTGTTCGCATGGGAATATAACAGCACCAACGTTTCCATGACGCCGGCGATCATCAACACCGTCATCATGATGGTCATCACGTTGTTAATCGCGGTGCCGCTTGGTATTTGTTCTTCGGTCTACATGGTCGAATATGCAAAGCGCGGAAGCAAACTGGTCAGGGTGGTGCGGGTAACCACCGAGACGCTGCAGGGTATTCCGTCGATTGTTTTCGGCCTGTTTGGATTTCTAGTTTTTGTTTTGTTATTTAAATGGGATTATTCTTTGATCGCAGGCGCGCTCACACTGGCGATTATGGTGCTGCCCGTGATTATGCGTACCACCGAAGAAGCGTTGCTTGCGGTTCCCGACTCTTACAGGGAAGGAAGCTTCGGACTGGGCGCCGGTCGGCTTCGCACCGTGTTCAAAGTGGTGCTGCCCAGCGCCGTTCCGGGTATTTTGGCAGGCATTATTCTGAGTATCGGCCGTATTGTCGGTGAGACGGCGGCGTTGATCTTTACCGCCGGCACCGTGGCGGAACTGCCCACCAGTCTGACCTCCTCCACCAGAACCCTTGCGGTGCATATGTATGCGCTGCTCAACGAAGGACTTTATGTCGAGGAAGCCTATGCTACCGCAGTTGTGCTGCTGGTCGTCGTTTTGATTATCAACCTGATCTCTTCGGCGCTCGGAAGAAAGATCGCGAGAAACTAGCGCGAAAGGAAGGTAAAAATTTTGGATAAATTCACAATTAAAAATTTAGACCTGTATTATGACAGTTTCAAAGCCTTAAAAGGAATCAATTTAAATATTCCGGCCAATCAGATCACGGCGCTGATCGGACCGTCCGGCTGCGGAAAATCAACGCTGCTCAAAAGCTTAAATCGGATGAATGATCTGGTCGAAGGCTGTAAAATCACCGGGCAGGTGCTGCTCGACGGGGAAGACATCTATGGGGATATGGACGTCAACCTGCTGCGCAAACGCGCGGGGATGGTGTTCCAAAAACCAAATCCTTTCCCGATGAGCGTTTATGATAACATCGCATTCGGTCCGCGCACCCACGGCATCCGTTCCAAGGCGAAGCTGGATGAAATCGTCGAAACATCGCTGAAAAATGCGGCGATCTGGGACGAAGTGAAAGACCGTCTGAAAAAATCGGCGCTGGGACTGTCCGGCGGTCAGCAGCAACGGCTTTGCATTGCAAGGGCGCTTGCAGTGCAGCCGGAGGTCATTTTAATGGATGAACCGACCTCCGCGCTGGATCCGATTTCAACTTCTAAGATCGAAGACCTTGTCATGGAGCTGAAAAAGGAGTATACTATTATTATCGTCACGCATAATATGCAGCAGGCGGCGCGTATTTCCGACAAAACCGCCTTTTTCCTGCTGGGCGAGGTCATTGAGTTCAACGACACGGAAAAAATCTTTTCCATGCCGGAAGATAAACGGACAGAAGATTATATTACAGGGAGGTTCGGATAATGCGCAACAAATTCGACGAGCAGCTTGAACGGCTGAATGTGGAATTGATCAAAATGGGCGCGTTGTGTTCAGAAGCAATTTCAAAGGCAGTCAAAGCGCTTTTGGACCGCGATACCGAAATGATCGAAAAAGCCAAGGAAGCAGATGAGGAGATCGATCGCAAAGAACGGGAGATCGAGGGCATGTGCATGCGTTTATTATTGCAGCAGCAACCGGTGGCGAGAGACCTGCGGGTAATTTCGTCGGCGTTGAAAATGATTTCCGATATGGAACGGATCGGCGATCAGGCGAGCGATATTGCGGAAATCGCAAAATATATCATCAGCGAGAACACCAACAGCGAAACGCATATCAAGGATATGGCGAAAGAGGCTATCCAGATGGTGACCGACAGTATCGATTCCTTTGTGCACAAGGATTTGACAATGGCACAGAAAGTGATTGATTATGACGATATTGTCGACCGGTATTTTGACAGGATCAAAACCGAATTGATTGCGCTGATCGCCAAAGACAACACCAAAGGTGAATATTATATTGATTTGTTGATGATCGCAAAATATCTTGAACGCATCGGCGATCACGCAACCAATATTGCCGAATGGGTAAAATATTCGATTGCAGGAGAGCACTAACTGCGGATTCTGGCAGATGCAGCGAATAAGAAAGGATGGTCAAAAGGATGATTTATCTACTGGAGGATGACGGCAATATCCGCAACTTTGTTTTGTATGCGCTGAACAACTCCGGATTTGAAGCAAAGGGCTTTGAGCTGCCGTCGGAACTATACGCGGCGCTGAAAACCGAAATTCCTTCCCTTTTGCTGTTGGATGTGATGCTGCCGGAGGAAGACGGACTGAGCGTTTTGAAAAAGCTGCGCACGCAAAAGGAAACGGCATCGCTTCCGATTATCATGTTAACAGCCAAAGATACCGAATATGACAAAGTGTCCGGTCTGGAAAGCGGTGCGGACGATTATGTCGCCAAACCTTTTGGCACCATGGAATTGATCGCGCGGATCAAAGCGCTCCTGCGGCGTGCAAACGAGAAAAAAGACAAGATGGAATATCGAGTCGGCGGCTTGTATGTCGCGCCTTCGAAATATATTGTTAAGGCAGGCGGCAAGGATGTGTCGCTGACTTATAAAGAATTTGAACTGTTGTGCATGCTGATTCAAAATGAAGACACCGTTTTCACCCGTGACCGTATTTTGCAGGACATCTGGGGCTATGAGTTTGACGGTGAGAACCGGACAGTAGACGTGCATATCCGCACATTGCGCGCAAAGCTCGGTGAATGCGGAAATCTGATCCAGACCGTGCGCGGTATGGGTTATAAGCTGTCGGCAAACCAGTCAGCGGAATCGCAGGGGAAAGGTTGATGCGTTTTTATGTCGAAAAAAATATTTAAAGGTATTTTTCTGGTATCTTTTTTAACGCTGGTCGCTTGTCTTGCGCTGATTATGGGCGTTTTATACCAATATTTCGGCGATGAACTGCAAACAGAACTGAGAAATGAAGCGTCGTTTGTGGCGCAGGGTGTTGAAGCGTCAGGAGAGGATTATTTTGCGGACATGCCGGCATCCAAAGCGCGGGTGACTTGGATCGACGCGTCGGGCGACGTTCTGTTTGATTCGGTAGCGGATGAAACCACCATGGAAAACCACAGTGACCGCCAGGAATTTATCGACGCGAAAGAATTGGGCGTGGGAGAAGCCACACGTTATTCCGGAACATTGGCGGAAAAAACCGTTTATTATGCGATGCGATTATCTGATGGGACGGTTATCCGTGTTTCCACCACCCAGTCCACCGTTTGGTCGCTGCTGGTGAGTATGCTGCAGCCGATCATGATCGTGCTTGCGGTTTCGATCGTTCTATCGGGTATTCTGGCCTCGAAAATGGCAAAGCATATTGTCAAACCGATCAACGCCATCGATTTGGACCAGCCGGATCTGGATCACGCCTATGAGGAAATTTCGCCGTTGCTTTTGAAAATCACGCGGCAGAATCAAACCATTCAACATCAAATGGATGAGCTCAGCCGTCAGCGGCATGAATTTTCGGTGATTACCGAAAATATGAATGAAGGTCTTGTCGTGATCGACAACATGACCGACGTGCTGTCCTATAATTCCGCGGCGCAGCGGCTGCTGGGCGGGAAGATCACCGAAGACGCCAAAAGCGTTTTCGCACTCAACCGCAGCGAGACATTCCGCCGTGCGGTGGATAAGGCGCTTTCCGGGCAGCATGCGGAGGAACTGTTGAAAACCGGTTCGATGGTCTGCCGTGTGATTGCCAATCCCGTGCGGACCGACGGGACGGTCACCGGCGCGGTGCTGATCGTTTTTGATGTGACCCAGGCGGAGGAAAACGAAGCGATCCGCCGGGAATTCACCTCCAACGTTTCGCATGAACTGAAAACACCGCTGACTTCGATTTTCGGCATCTCCGAGATGCTCAAAAACGGTATCGTCAAACCGGAAGATGTGAAGAAATTCGGCAAGGATATCAACGACGAGACCGGTCGGTTGATCACACTGGTCAACGATATTATCCGTTTGTCGCAATTGGATGAAAACAAATTTGCCGATGAAAAGCAGCCGGTGGATCTGTATGAAACGGCGAAAAGCGTTATCAAACAGCTCCAAAACTATGCGGGCGACAACAAAGTGTCACTGGAACTGTTCGGCGAACACTGCAAGGTCAATGGTATTCCGACCGTTTTGGATGAAATGGTTTATAACCTGTGCGATAACGCGATCAAGTATAATAAAGAAAACGGTTCTGTTAGAATCAGTGTTGAAGAAACGGATGACGCGATTGTTTTAACGGTGAAAGATACCGGTATCGGTATTCCAAAAGAGGATTTGAACCGTGTGTTTGAACGGTTTTACCGGGTGGATAAAAGCCATTCCAAAAAAATCGGCGGCACCGGACTTGGCCTTTCGATTGTCAAACATGCGGCGGCCTGTCATGACGCGTCGCTGCAAATCGACAGCCGTGTCGATGAAGGAACCACCATTTCCGTTGCTTTTCCAAAGTTAAAATAAAATGTCCGGCGGCAGCCCGTCGGACTGAAAAAAGAAGATCGGGGGCGAATTTTCGTCCCCGATCTTTATCGTTTTATAACACCTTGGATAAAAAGTCTTTGAGCCTTGGATTTTGCGGATGTTCAAAAAAGTCTTTCGGATTGTTCTCTTCCAAAATTCTGCCCTCGTCCATAAAAATCACCCGGGTCGCCACTTCACGGGCAAATCCCATTTCATGGGTAACGACGACCATTGTCATCCCCTGGTTTGCCAGGTCCTTCATCAATTCCAGCACTTCGCCGACCATTTCCGGGTCGAGCGCGGAAGTCGGTTCATCGAACAAAATCACGTCGGGCTGCATCGCAAGCGAACGCACGATCGCAACACGCTGCTTTTGCCCGCCGGATAAAAGGGAAGGATAAACATCCGCTTTATCCTGCAAACCGATGCGGGCCAACAGCTCCATGGCCTGTGCATGTGCCTGCGCTTTGATTTCCTTCACGGATTTGATCGGTTCCGCCGGCTGTTTCCCAAACAGTTTCTGCCGAATTCCGGCGCGCCGTTTTTTCTTTTCAACATAGACCGGCGCCAACATGATATTTTCAATAACGGTTTTGTTGTTAAACAGATTAAAATGCTGGAACACCATGCCCATTTTCTGGCGATGAATGTTGATATTGACCGACATGTCGGCAATATCCACGCCGTTGAAAATCACCTGTCCGGAAGTGGGATCCTCCATGCAGTTCAGGCAGCGCAAAAAGGTGCTTTTTCCGGAACCGGAGGGGCCGACAATGACCACTTTTTCGCCTTTTTCGATCTTGATGTTGATATCTTTGAGGACGTGGAGACTGCCAAAGCTTTTGTTCAGATTAATGGTTTCGATCACTTTTTCTCAGACTCCTTTCCAGCAATTTGATGAGCAGACTGATAACCAGCACCAGCACAATATAAATCAACGCCATCACGAGGTAAGGCACCATAAATTCATAGCTGCTGCTGCCCATATTGTTAAACGCGACATACAGATCCGTCGCTCCGACAAAGCTGACGACCGAAGTTTCCTTAATCAACGCGATAAACTCGTTGCCCATGGTCGGCAGGATGTTTTTGACTGCCTGTGGGATCACGATGCGCAGCATGGTGGTGCTGTAGCTCAGTCCCACCGAACGGCCGCCTTCCATCTGCCCGGGATCGACCGATAAAATACCGCCGCGCATGATCTCGGAAATATAAGCGCCGCTGTTGAGTCCGAACACCCATGTCGCTACCGTGACGGAATCCATCCGGATGCCCAATAGCGGCAGCAGCACATAGTAGAACACCAGCAGCTGCACCACCATCGGCGTGCCACGGAAAAAGCCGACATAAACACTGCAGATGCCGTTTAAGACTTTGGGCAGCGTTTTATATTTCGGCAGCACCCGCACCGCCGCGATCAGCGTTCCGATCACAATACCCAAAAGCAAGCCTAAAATCGCGATCAAAAGGGTGTTTTTTAAGCCTTCGATCACTGTTTTATAACCGCCGCCGTCGATAAATACGTTTAAAAACGTTTCAATTTTTTTATCAAAATTACCCATAATTTAAAATCCTTCAGACACAAACAATGCCCCACCGCTGCCGGTGGGGTCGATTGTCAGCGTTTATTATGCCAGTTCGTTGATTGATTCGGTGATGAATCTTGCCGGTTCGGAATCGATGATCACATAGTCAATGTTGCCGTTGATCATATCCTGCACTGCCAGTGATCCGTTTTTATAGCCTGTGCAGGTCACACCAAATCCGTCGAAATCCCATTCTTCATCGCCGGAAACATATTTCTGACCGGTCGTGCCGTTTTGCACGCCGATGGTTGTATCTTTATCTTTGGTTTTCAGAATTTCTTCCACATCCGCTGCGGTTTTGCAGTCGTCGAACTCGGTGTTGTCACTGGGAACGATGAGTTTTTGCGCCGCTTTGTAATAGGGATCTGAGAAGGTCACATATTCCTGCCGCTGCTCATTGATGGTGAGCCCCGCCATAGCGATGTCGCATTTGTGCTGACCGACAGACAGGCAGACCGCGTCGAAATCCATGTGCTGGATGACCAGTTCCTTGCCAAGTTTTTCGGCGAGCAGCGAAGCGATTTCCATGTCGATGCCAAGAAAGCTTTCCCCGTCTTTATATTCAAACGGTTCAAATGCCGCGTTTGTCGCGACAACCAGCTGATCTTTACTTGTGTCCAGCGTTGCCGACTGCACCGGTGTGGGTGTGCCGTCGCCAAAATATTTGTTGCAGATTTCTTCAAATTGGCCGTTGTCCATGATTTCTTGGATGAATGCATTGACATCCTCCAGCAGTTCCGGCTGATCTTTGTCGACGCCGAACGCATAGTCTTCATTTGTCAACTCGATGTCGATGACCTTTGCCGTATTGCTCTTTCCGCAGCCCGCAAAAGCTGTTGCCATCAGCGCTGCCGCCATGACAACACACATGATTTTTAAAATGGTTTTCATTTTTCATACTCTCCTTTTGATTGAAATTTTTAGATTGTGCTTTATTATACACCCGTCTTGCAAAAAATGCAAGTGTTTTTGCATATTTTTTTAAAATTATGCAAAAATAATGCATTTTTATACAAAAATTATGAATGCCAGCAGCATAAAATCCGATCCGTTTCGCATTTTACACAAACGGATAACGCCGCTGCGACCAAATACAAGCGGATATGTCGCGTTCAACGCACGGGGGCATAATCAATTTTGGACTCTTCATCGGTCGCTTCCAGCTTGAAAATGACCGGGCGCAGCCCGTCGTTGCAGCTGCAAATCGCAACGCCGGGTTTTTTGATCCAATCGCCATAATAAAACAAATCATTGCCCGCGCCATGACTGAGCGCAAAAACATATTGGTAAATGGCTTTCCAGGCTTCATCGCAAAAGCCGTCAGGCTTTGCATAGTCCGCATAAAACACCTGCCCCTTTTGCAGCATCGGACAGGCGGTAAGACCCTCCACACCATATTCTGCGGCAAGTTCCCTGTCCAGCTTTGTTTTCAAAACGGTAATTTTAACCTTTTTCATGCATTGCACGCCCTTTTTGTTTTTCATTTTAGCATAAAATCGATAGGTTGACAATAATAAAATGCCGCAAAGGACAACGTCCATTGGCGGCGAAAATGGCGGATTATGAAGCGATCGGCATGGACTATGAAAAAGAGGCGGCGCCCTTTAACAGAAAACAAGCGAAAAAAGCATTGGGACTTTTAAATGCAATGATCTCGCATGCGCGATTCGGCTTTTCGGCGGTGGGAGTTGAACGCTCTAACGCGCAAAAAGTTGGTAGCGACGGCGAGCCGAGCGTGACTTTTAGCGATTTAGGAGGAGCAAGGGAGCGGGCGGATGGCTTATTTTCTGTCGCAGACAAAAAATAAGTCGGAGCAAAGCGAACTTTGCTCCGACGTGGCGGAGATGGAGAGACTCGAACTTGCTTTGCAAGCCCTCTTGCGGTGCCCAAAACCGGCGGACGTTCCTTTCGTCACTGCCGGTTTTGACCGCGGCGCCAGCCCATCCTCCCTGCATCCGCCACCGGCGGCGGTCGGAAGCGCTGCCCGCGCCTGAACCGGCGCGATTCGTTCTCGTCGTTTCACAAAATAAAAAGGACAGATAAAAAATCTGTCCTGAAAGAGATGCCACAAGTGAATGATTGAGAGGGGAAAGCCCGTAAAAGGTTGGTAGCAAGCCGTAGCATTATTCGCGCGTTTACAAGCGAATAGCAAAGGCGCAAGCGTGACCTTTTGCGGAAAAGGAGACGCAGCGGAGTGAGTGCGCCGGTGATTTTTAATAAAAAATCGCCGCAAGCGATATGCAGCTTGCGGCGACGTGGCGGAGATGGAGAGACAAGTCGCACAGGGCGATGCCCTGTTTGCACCTCCGAT
>CAMMAZ010000030.1 GCA_946493765.1 uncultured Clostridia bacterium
AAGACACCGCCCTTTCACGGCGGTAACACGAGTTCGATTCTCGTCCGGGTCACCAAAGCAATATTAAACAAAGCCCCCGAGAATATTATTATCTCGGGGGCTTTGCTATATTTAGGTTTCTGAGATAAAATATGTTTATGAATGGAAAAAGAGACAGGCTATGCATTAGTCTGTCTCTTTTTCATTTTCTCGGTTTTTTACTTCCGAGGCAAGCATTTTTAAAAAGTCGATAATTAATTCTGAAATCTGAAAGGCTCTGTATTTAACCATATCCTCTTGACGTTTTAGCTCTTTTTGCACGGTATCCATGTTCTGCAAGCTGACCTTTACATTTGCATAATCGATGACAACGGACTTGTTTACTTTCCTTAAAGTATCCAATTCTTGAACTTCATAAAGATATTTATTACATAAATAAGTAAAGTTATGCAGAAGATTATCAAATATGAAATTAATAAAATCAGCACCACTAAATTTTTTATAGACATCATTATTGGATGATGGAACATTAAAGATATGCGGCTCATTCTTAAACTGTTCCAAAATATCCATTGACATATCCGATAATCCGAAATCCTCACTACCAACTTTATATTTGTTCTCAGAATTTTTTGTATCAGATAATCCCAATAGATATTCCAGTGAAACATTATAGTAGTCTGCAAGAGCGATTATGCTCATAACATTCGGCGCTAAGGTGACTCCTTCTTCATCATCTTCAATGTCTAAACTCATTTTATAATATTTTGCAAGCTGAGTATGCGAAATATGTACCTTGTTGTCTGTTCGTTGTTCAATTTCCTTTGAAATTTCTACAAATGATTTCTTTTTACCATTCTCTTTTATTTGATTAGGCTCATGACGCAAATCATAAAAACGTTCTGAAAAATCGTATAAAACATTTTCATAATCCGGTTTCTTCATTCATTTCACTTCTTTTCATATTTATTAAATAAACTTTAACTTAATTATTGCGATTTAATTAAATCAAAATTTCACTTTAGACTAAAACTCATTTGGGCCCAAAAAATCTGCTATAATAAGCACGTAAACAAAAGACGACTTGATAAATAAATTATAAATCAAAGTTTACAGCAAGTCAAGTAACTTTATGAAAGGATGGTGATGTCAATGTATGATTTCCTAATCAGCAAAGAGCAAGCAAAGCAATTTGCATACGACTGTTTTGACATCATCATTCGAGATATTAAAGCTATGCAGGATACAGAATCGGAAAACGAAGAAAAAGAACAAAGCAAAACTGCATAAAGCTGAATTACGGTGTTTAACGTCTGATACGGCGGGATACGGCCTGTGTACACGATTTACAGTACAAACTGTATTTGCGGGCCGTAGACCACTAAATCAGTAGTTAATAAACCATTTTATGATTGAAAGGGGGGTGATAAATCTCATTCTTGTCGGCATGCGCGGTTGCAGAACTTTTGAAAGGAGATGGCAAAATTTACGTGAAAACGTGTACTACTTCTAATACGATACACTGCTGGGAAGATATTGATTTCAAACTGGCAGAGAAACGTGTTAAAAAGCTGCAAAAGCGTATTGCTGATGCCTGGCAGCTTGGATTTCATGATAAATCGATGGCCTTGCAGCATACGTTGATACATTCCATATATGCTAAGGCCCTTGCGGTAAAGGTTGTTACTACGAATAAGGGTAAATATACCCCGGGAGTAGACGGTATCCTGTGGATTACACCGGAGGACAAATGGCAGGCGGTGCTAAGTCTAAACCGTAGAGGTTACAGGCCGCGGCCGCTGAGAAGGATTTACATAGGAAAACCCAATGGCAAGAAACGGCCGCTGAGTATTCCAACTATGAAAGACCGAGCCATGCAAACCCTCTATAGACTGGCCTTGGAGCCGGTGGAGGAAGTTACCGCGGATACCAATTCCTATGGATTCAGACCGGAGCGCTGTACAAGAGACGCAATCACCAAATGTGTCGAGGTACTATCAGAACATCCGAAACCGGAATGGATTTTGGAAGCCGATATACAGGCCTGTTTTGATAATATCAGTCACGAATGGATGATGGAGCATATCCCAATGGATAGAAATATCCTATGGAAAATGCTGAAAAGCAGATGTGTGCGGGGACACCGTCTGTATCCAATGGAAAGAGGAATACCGCAGGGCGGATGTGTATCTACAGTCATATGCAATATGGTGCTGGACGGACTGGAAAAGGAACTGAATAATCAGTTTCAATCCGGAATTCAACTCATACGATACGCAGATGACTTTATCATAATAGGGTCAAGCAGGAATGTATTAATGAAGTCGGTGTTACCGATGGTAAAGGCCTTTCTATCACAGCGTGGACTGGAATTATCCCCTGAGAAAACCGATGTTACCCACATTCAGGACGGAATTAACTTTCTTGGATGGAATGTTTCCCGAACGAAAGACGGGATACTGGTGAGACCCTCTCGAAGAAATATACAATCCCTATTGGATAAGTTAGAAAAGCTTATTTGTACGGATACCTATAAATCTTCGGAGGAACTTCTGAAAATCCTCTGGCCTGTTTTGGCCGGATGGGTGAATTACCATAAGGGTATCGTGGGATGTTCCCTCTATGATATTGTGATACCTGCTTTACGTCGAATGGCAAGAGGCAGGCCTCTGGCTGAGCAGGCAGTTTCCTTTTTCGGCTGACAAAATCCGGCGCATTCGTGTACGTGTGCATGGAATTTTGTCAGCGCAGATACCGATTTTACAATGAAAGGAGGTGTATGTCTTGACAAAGTATGATTGTGTTACTCCGGAAGAGTATGAAGCAATGGAGGAATATTATTCTCATCCCATTACTCCTATCGAGATTTTGGGCTATGCAAAAAATGACATAGTTAAAACCCAAAACCGTATAAAGCGGATGGTGATAGAGGGTATTATTCCTCGAGATATGGAAAATAAGCTGAAACAGGCTTATTCTCTTTTGGACGAAGTGCAGGAGTACCTGTACATGGTCTAAACATAAAAGCAGCCATTGATAGTGTGTATCAATGGCTGTTCTCTCTATCATCAACTTACATACCGGTTAACTCTCCAAACGGTCGTAGTCGATTTCAAAGGAATCTTTCACGTATTCTCCCTCGGGCAGTTCATATTCATGGCTGTTTACAATTTGTATGGCTTCTTTCATAGAATGAGCCGGAACGGATAAAACAGTTCGAGCTTTCCAAATCACCGGGATCTGAAACGTGAAGGAGTCCGAAGCGGCGGTGACAGGTCTTATCACTCTTTTCACAGATAATTCCTCCTTGTGTGCTGTAAAACAATGGTTAAGGCATTGTTTTATCCATCTCGGTTAGATGTTTTGAAAGAACACAGCCGGTTGAAAGTATCAAACAAGCCGGATTTTTCAAAGAAACAATCCTATTTTCCTCTTACATAAATATTAAAGGTTTTTTGGGGATTTTCGGTTGATAGCGACGCGGCGGGTATTTGTATAGATAAGGCATAAACCGTTGTTGCAGGCGGTTTCTCACGGGATTACGGGCGGTTATTCCTTGTCCTCTATCCCTAACAGAATATTCACAGCATTTTGCAGTTCCGGTTTTTCCCGATAGGCTTGTATCACTTTTCTTTCCTGCTCGTTTAGCGTGTCAGTAGACAGGTGAACATCTAATAATTCACTCGGCGATACGTTTAATACGCGGCATAACTGAGCGAGAATGTCTGCGTCGGGCCGGTTGATACCTTGTTCCCAGTTGGAAACCCTGCTGTTGCTGACTCCGATTCTGTTTGCTAATTCTTTTTGGCTGAGTCCCAGAAGTTCACGGTATTTTCTTATGCGGTTGCCGATTTCATATTTCATATTTAACGATATCACCTGCCTTCTTATAAAATTATACCCATAAAAATTAAAAAGTAAAGATTAAATTCCAGAATTTCTGTTTAAAGTTCTTGATTTTACAGGTAAGCTGTGATATTATGTAGAAAAATCCAGAATATCTTGACGAGGGGGGCGAGGAGTAATGTATGTTTATGAAAAAGTGCGTGCATATATCGATGAACACGGATATAAACAGGTAACAATAGCACAGAGAGCTGGTATTCCGAAAAACACGTTTAATGCAATTATGAATGGGAAACGGACATTATATGCGGACGACCTGCGAGCGATCTGTCTTGCGCTGAATGTCAGTCCGGAGCTGTTTATCGAAGTAAGGCGTGTTTGCTAAGGAGGAAAATATAAACGAAAAAATTAAAGTTGAAAGGAAGATACATAATGAAACAGAATGACATGGTGATTGTTGAGCGTGAAGTACATTGCCCATACTGTGCGCAAATAGAAGGCCGGGAAAATAATAGAAATGCAATTTTAGTCAATAAAAATGACGGAAGAATGTGGAGTATTGGACTTCCGGCGTTCGGTCTGAAATGGCTTTTGGGACTTTTCTATTTGAATATAATATGGATTATCCGATATGGCCTTAAAATGTTTGAGCTTACCCGAAACAACAAGAACTCCACATATATATTTTGTCCTGTATGTGGCAATATAGTTTCTGCAAATGCGCCTGAAGAGGTTAAAGAAGAGCAGGAAGAACCCAAACTGTACAGAACCCGCAGAAATAAATGTATTAGTGGGTTAAGTCAAGGAATTGCCGATTATCTCGGTATTTCTGTTATTTGGGTGCGGTTTATGAATTGGCTCTTTATTCTAAGCGGACTGTATCTTATTCTCGCTATGTGTATTCCATTTAAAGAGGATGTAAAAAAAGGAATTGAAACCGGAAGTCAACCGTTTGCAAAAGCGGTTAAAGGAAAGTGGATCTTTGGTATTTGTAAAGGAATTTCTAACAAATACGAAATATCGGTTGTGTACATTCGTATTCTTTTTGCGTTTTTGGCCATTACTATAATTCCCGGAATCATCTATCTTGTCTTTGGACTATGCTGTAAGAGAGAGGAAGACAATCATGCCTAAACTTCCCGAAAGTTGGGGGAAAGGAAGTTTACCTAATGATTGGGGTAAAGATAGCTCTATTCACCCCCATTTAAATGAAAAAATTGAAAATAAACATAACCAAGTTGCTGAAGAAACACATATAAAAATTGAGGCCACTGACAAAGCGGTTGATGAAACAACCAATTCTGAGAGTTGTTTTTTTACTGGCGATGAAATTAAAGCAAAATTTAATTCTACGATGTCTGAAATTGACAAAGGAATTACCGATGTCGCTGACTCCGTTAAAAATAATGTTCAGTCTGTTAGTGAAAAAGTTGTAAATTCAGCAAAGTTGGTTAAAGATAAAACAAAATCAAAAATCAAAAAAGCTCACCGTAGAAAGAATAAACAAGAAAAAAATATTGACGAGGTCTCTACCCCCAAAACAGAAGATGTTAAGAAAGGAAATCAATTTTTCAACAAAAAAGTCCTTATCATTGCGCTTTTAACAGTAGTTATTATAGCGGCAGTAGGATTAACAGTTTTCTTTTTTGACAACACTCATAGTAATCACTCCGAAAAAGTTTTTTCGGAAAAAACATCATCTGTAATAAGTAGTAATGCTGTATCCACGAAAGAACAGCAGGAAACATCCAGTCGACCGAATGTTTCAAGTAGTTCTACAACTTCTACTAAAACAACACCAAATTTAAACCATTATGTAGGATATTGGTATGTGGGTGAAGAAAATGACCAAGAGTTAAAAATAGAAAATATAAATCAGGATACAATCAAATTTTCTTTATGGTATTATCGGCTCACTTCGATTGACGATGTAACTGTTAAGATTAACGACAATATTGCAGCTTTTTCATATTTAAGCAATGAAAACATTGCTAAAGGATATTTAACTTTTGAAGAAGCTTCGATAACTGTAACAATTACTGAAACTAATATTGAATATTTACCTCTTGAAACAGTATTTGATAGTCATTATGATCATTCATTAGTGAATATGTCTGGAGAAGTTTCGGGAGACTATGAAGAAGAGCCAAACGTTTACTGCCCAAATTGTAACTATGGATATTTCGTTACAGGAGTAGGAATAAGCGGGTTTGAATGTCCTCAATGTCATTATAAATTTAACTATCCTGTAGATTCTCACTCGCAAGAATTTTTTGAGATATCTGGATATTACGAAGAATATGACGTTACAAACAACGATGAGCATGTAAATAAAGATAACTACGATGGACAGCTTTACTTATATTCAGATGGTACAGGGACTCTTTATTCGATGGGAACAGAAATATATTTTAATTGGGATGTTGGACAAATTTGGGATAGTTCAGTGCCGTCTGAAAGAGTTTCTTTTGAAACGAACGATGGATATTTAACATTTTATTTATCAAACGGCAACCATTGGATATTTAAAAAGATATATTGATTAAGAATAAGAATAACCACAATCAAATTTGGTTGTGGTTATTTGTATCTTTACTAACTGCAACATATCTTTGTAAAAGTGTACTTTAACCAATACTGAAATCACAGGGCAAAACCACCGACAATAGCGTTTGTAAAAGTATAAAAATATTTTTAAATATATTTGCAAAATCGGTAGACTTTTGTAAATAAATATCGTATAATAATATCATCACATTAAAAGGTGGTTTTGATATGGATATAAGAATTCACGGATATGCACGAGTATCTACCAAAGAACAGAATGAAGCAAGACAAATCAATGCTTTAAAGGAATTTGGTATTGCTGAACGGGATATATACGTTGATAAAATCAGCGGTAAATCCTTTGACCGGCCGGAGTACCGGCGGCTCTTAAATGTTATTCGTGAAGGGGATTTGGTTGTAGTCCTCTCTCTTGACCGGTTAGGCCGTAATTATACCGAAGTGCAGGAACAGTGGAGGTATATCACAGGGGAATTACATGCAGACATCAAGGTGCTGGATATGCCGCTGCTTGATACCAGAGCGAATAAAGACACGATAGACAGTCGGTTTGTATCGGATTTGGTATTGCAGATACTTTCCTATGTGGCCGCGAAAGAACGTGAGAACATCAAAGCTCGGCAGGCTCAGGGTATTGCAAATGCAAAGGCGCAGGGTAAGGTACTCGGCAGGCCGAGGGCTGTAAAACCGGCGCAATGGGATGAATTTTACAGTCAGTGGAAAGAGAAAAAAATCACCGCTGTAGCCGCTATGAAAGTGCTGGGATTAAAACCGAATACGTTTTACAAGTTCGTGAATGAATCTGAAAGTAAAGATAAATAGGAGATGTAAATATGACTGTTGAAAATTGGGTACAGCTTTTAGTTCCTGTGATAAGTATATTTGTAGCTGTTGTTTCTGCGGCGGTTTCTTATTTTTTAACAAAGAAAAATCAACTTAATGTAGATGAAAGAAGATTAAAAGAGAAATTTTATCTTGCATATATTAAAGCGGTTAGCAATTCGGTCGTTTCTAATGACATAGAAGAATCACGTGACCAACTGGCAAACGCACAGAACGAATTGCTTTTAATCGGTAGTAGTGATGTCGTTGCTAGTTTAATGGAATTTCATGATTATTGTAAGCCATCATCCAAACAAAATTTTACAGTTGATAGACATGACGAAATACTTACTAAACTCATTATGAATATGCGGATGGATTTATATAAAAACAAAAAAATTAATAGTAGATATCCACTAATCCATTTGGCAGGTAAATCATCAAGAGAATTGAACGAATTGATGTCAAATAATAAAAAGTAGGATTTTTATTGATTAGTAGAAAGGAAGTGTTATTATGGTAGCCGTTATCTATGCAAGATATAGCGACAGCAAACAAAAAGAAGAATCTATTGAAGCTCAATTAAAGATATGTCATGCATACGCTGTGCAAAAAGGATATACAGTTATGAGTGAATATATTGACAGGGCTTTTTCGGCTAGAACTGATGATAGACCGCAGTTCCAGAGGATGATAAAGGACAGCCGGAAAAAAGGATTTCAAAGGGTGATTGTTTATCGTCTTGACCGATTTAGTCGTAATCAATTAGACTTGGCCTTATATAAAGATGTGCTGTTAAAAAATGATGTTAAGTTAGAATCGGCTACTGAAAATATACCCGATAACTCTACAGGTATTTTACTGGAAGCAGTTATCGGCGGCGTCAATGCGTGGTATAGTGCCGAACTTGCCGAAAAGGTTAAACGTAATATGAAATTAAATGCTGAAAAATGTTTATCTAACGGCGGATACACACCTTTAGGCTATAAAATTGTAAACAGGAAATATGTTGTAGATGAAAATACAGCGCCGATTGTGCAGGAGATATTTACAAAATATGCAAATGGTATGACTATAAAGGAAATCTGTGATAGCCTAAATGAAAGACATTTGAAAACTACCCGTGGAGCAGAATTTAATAAAAATTCCTTACATACAATGTTGGGAAACAAAAAATACCTGGGTATTTATATTTACGGAGATATCGAGATACCCGGCGGTGTTCCACAACTGATTGATGAAGACTTATTTAATAAAGTTGCACAGAGGATGAAACTCAATAAGGCGGCACCCGGTCGTTTTCGAGCGAAAGCCGAGTATTTGCTGACTACTAAATTATTCTGCGGATACTGCAAGAATATGATGATAGGACACAGCTCCAATCAAATGAGCAAAAAGGGTGTCATATTCAATTACTATAAATGTAAAAATTCAGGCAAGAATAAACCATGTAAAAAGAAAATGGTTCACAAAGATTTAATCGAGGATATTGTGGTTAGGGAATGTGTCAGGTTACTGACACCTAAAAATATACGCAGGATTGCAAAAGAGGTAGTCAAAATAGCGGAAAGTTATGATGATAAATCAGAACTTGTGCGCTTAAAAAAGAAAATTCAAGAATTACAAAAAGCAAAAGAGAATCAAATGTTTTCGCTTAGGGAATGTACTGATAATCTGATTCGGCAGATGATTTTTGAGGATTTAGGGAAGATAGGAGTAGAAATTCAGGGATTAGAAAAACAACTTGAAATTGAAGAAGCACGTCGGCAAGCAATTAATGAAAATCAAATCATAAAGTACTTGACAAATCTGGCAAAAGGTGATATAAAAGATATTGCATATCGAAAGTCTCTTATTCAATTGTTTGTAAATAAAATCTTTTTGTATGATGATAAATTTACAATCACATTTAACACAGACAATGATGAGGTTACGATTACTGATGTCTTACTGACAGACATTGAAGAAAGTTTAAATGGTAAAAATCATTGTTTGTTAAAAAACTCGGGTCACCAAATTTAAAAATCAAGCCAAAAGGCTTTTTATAAGAGGGATAAAAGGGCGTCTGCAATAGCGGGCGTTTTTTGTTGTTGCAGGCTGGTTTACATTCGCTGCACAATGCGTTATATTATTATAATAGGAAAAACGTTCGTTTTGAAAGGATGGAAAGCCATGGACGGACAAAAAATCAATTATCAGCTGGAGATGGAAAAAACCATCGGAGCGTTAACGCGTGAAGGGAAACGTCCGCGGCTGCTTTTGCACAGCTGCTGCGCGCCCTGTTCGAGCCATGTGCTGTCCTGTCTGGCACAGCATTTCCAAATCACCATTTTTTATTATAACCCGAACATCTCGCCGCAATCCGAATTTGAACACCGTGCAAAGGAACAGATCCGGCTGATTAGAGAAATGAACCTGCCGGATGTGCAATTCCAAATCGGGGATTATGAACCGGAAGTATTTTTTGAAATGGCAAAAGGCATGGAAGATCTGCCGGAGGGATCGGAACGCTGCTTTGCCTGCTACCGGCAGCGCATGGAAAAAACGGCGCAAATGGCCAAAGCCGGTGGATTCGATTATTTTACCACCACCCTTTCTGTCAGTCCGCATAAAAATGCGACGGTGCTCAACGAGATCGGACAGGAATTGCAGGAAAAACACGGCGTTTTGTTTTTGTGTGCGGATTTTAAAAAGAAAAACGGGTATCAGCATTCGATTGCGTTATCGAAGCAATATCATCTTTACCGCCAGAACTATTGTGGCTGTGTGTTTTCAAAACGATAAAATTGTCCCGGTGCGCATCGCACCGGGATGTTTTTATAACAATCCAAAAAGGCAGCGATTCCTGCCGGATATCGATTTTTAAGCGATCACAGCATGCTGTGAAAATTTGTCTGGACTGGCGCCGAAAAAACGACGATGGATTTATCCCTTTGGTCATACAACCCATCAAAAACACCCCGGCCTTTTTTCGAACACATAAAAATGTGCCTTCAAAATGGCCGGGGTGTGAAAGGATGGTTTTTTGATCAAGATAACGACACAAAACAAACACTAAAAATTTTGATCAGGCGAATGCCGAAGACAGACTATCCAACACGCCGGATGTCAATGCACCGTTTTCAGATTCGGCACGAATGATTTCCGCTTGTTTAAAGGATAAAAAAACATCGTTGAACCTACTCATTTCAATGATCGAAAGATCGGTGGTCAAAGAACTGGAAACATCCGCATAAAGATCCATGATCTGATTGGCGGTTTCTTCATCCAAATTCTGTTCCACCACGCTTTTAGCCATCTGCGCACGGTTTGCCGCCGTGTCGGACGCAGAGGCCCAGCCGCCGTAGCGGATATACTGCATGGCCTGCTGTCCGCTTAATGTCTGTTTTCCTTTTTTCAGCGTTGTGATCAGTTCGCCGTCGTCATTTTCATAATATAAATCATCGTCCAGCGTAAATTCCACGCCACCTAAATCTTTAATGACCGATTCCAGCGTGGAAAACGGGGCGCCGACATATTTATCGATCTCAATATCCAAAAGCGTTTCCACTGCGGATTTGACCTGCAAAACACCGCCGTAGGTATATTGTTCGGACAGCGTGCCATCAATCGTTTTAACCTGCACCTTAAGATCGGCCGGCAAAACGGAAAGACGAATATTGCCCGATTCAGAATTGAAGTTCGTCAATAAAAATTGCGGTGCGGTGGATGTGTAGCTATCATCATAAAAAACAAACAGCACCGTTGCGTTGATCTGTTCCGTACCGGTCAGACCCATTTGGCGGTCTTCGTCATAATCCTGCACAATACGCAGCACATAAAAACCGAACGCGCCAAGCACTGCCAAAATTAAAATCAAAAACACCGCGATCAAAATCCGGGTGGTTTTCAAAGATTTTTTCGGTTTTTGATAGGCATCGCTCGCCATTTTTCACACTCCGTTTCAAAACTTCCCCCAAAAGACACAGCCGCTTCAAAAACAGATATTCCCCGCTGAACTTAACATAAAGCGGGGAATTTTTCTACAGCCGGCGCAGATGCGGCAGCGCCAGCACCAACAGCGCGCTGATACATTGATACACAATTAGGATATGCGGCAACAGCAGGCTGTATACACCGCTGCCGGACAAACCCATATAGACCGAAACACCAAGACCCAGCACCGCAAACAGCGCCTGCACCACCGTTGCCAGCGTCATGCGGGTATACAACCGTTTGCAAACAACGATTCCTTCAGACAAACCTGCAATGGTGTTATGATGCGCCAAAACCGAATTCCCCGCAGGTTCCGGCGCAGTAATGCGGTCGAGTTCCTCCACCGCCGCGCTCGGCAGAATCCGAACCAACTCTTTTGGAATGGCAAACAACGTTTCCATAAACTCGGCAGTGATGTTGGGATCATTTGTTTTGATCAGCAACGTGACCCCTTCGTCGGTCAAACGGTAAAGGCCGTTTAAGATTTCATCGTCCTGTGCATTATATTTCACCACAAACATACCGCACAGCCTGTTGTCGCAGGCAAGATACGCGGTGTAGCAGCTGTTGCGGCGTGCTTTCATTTCTTTTTCCCGATCGGGCAAATCCGTAATTCCGAGCTTTTCCATCATCCGGCGGTTGCCGAATTGCAGGTAGCGTCCGGCGACAACGCCGCTGATGCCCAGCCCGTCTTCATAATACACACCTTCGGCATGCGGCAGGATCTTGCGGCGCCCCTCGATCATGCGGTCGAACACGTCCGCCATCGGACCGCCCGCCGCGATCACAAGGGCGGCTGCATCCAGTATCATATTATCGACCGAAAAATCGCCGACGGATTTTAAAGAGATCAGATCAATGGATCCGGGCGGAAAAAGCTCTTCCGCGTCAATTGCGACGCATTCCGTTTCCGAGAATTCATCCACTGCGCGGTAGCCGGAAAGCATGCCGCCGGCTCTGCGCACCCGCGCCGCCGCCGCACGCAGCGGAATGTTGGTCGCGCACAGCGACGTGACCGGCACACCGGCGCTGGTAATCACGGTAAAGCAGGTCAACGCCCCCATCAATCCGCCGCCGGTCATGTGGACGATCACTGCCACCGCCAGCGCAGCTAAAAACACAGCTGCAGATAAAATACGGATCAAATTGTCGGATGGGTCCTCACAATAGGAATTTTCCAGAAAATGTTCCAGATTGACGACGCTTTTGGAACAAGCAACCGGCGGTGGCCCGACAAAGCTGTCGTCGGTTAGTTTTTCACTGGTTTTTTCATCTGCGATAAAACAGCTTTGTTTGACATCGGTGGTCGCAACCGTGCGAAAATTCGCTTTCACACGGGAAAGCATCGCCTTTTTACCGATACAGTTAAATAACATGACAAAGATCGCCGCAGCAGCATACAGCCGGACGTCTCCGGTTGCAACCTGTTCGGAAAACCGGAACGCAAAGCCGGATTGCAGCGCCGCACCCAATGCGGCAATACCGACCGCCGTGTCGGCGTCGGGATTTAATTTGACAAGATGGAAAAGGCCGCGGCAGATGGTGGTGATGTTCACCAGACACGCAAGCGCTGTGATCACCGCATTGACAATCAGAAACACCGTGGTGTTACCGGCAGGAGTCAATCCATCCGGCAGCGGGAAGCCAAAGGATGGCAGCACCGTCAGCCCCAAAGACAGCACGAACAAAATCACCGTGGCAATCAGTTTCTTGGAAATGCGGGACGATCTTAATTGCAGATCCATTTTGATGGAATCGGCATCGTCGATGGTTTTATAATCTTCGATATATTGATATTCCTCTTCCGGCTCTTCCGGCGGTTCAAACTCGATGGTCTGGTGCCGGATGGACCGGTTGTGATTTTCGGTTTGCGCTGCCGGGGGAATGGCTTCAAAATCATCATCATCCGCGCCGGCCGCCGCGCTGACGGCGCCTTCGGCTTCTGCTGTGAACGACTGCTCCGGATGGGATTCCTCCGGCGCATACAAATCATCTTCCCCATAGACCAGTGTTTTAAACTGATCGTCCTGCATGAAACGCGCTGCCGGTTTTTGAATCGTTGCCTGTGTTTCTTCTTCCGGAAGATCCTCATCGAGCATCACTTTAAATCCGCCGGTAATCGGCGCGGCGGTGTTTTGCCCGGACGCAGGCTCAAACGGTTCATCGGCAGAGGTGACTTTGTCCATAATCCGGGTTGCTTCAAAGTCTTCCGGTTCTTTTGCAAAGCTGCCTTTGTTGATTTCCTCGGCGCTTAACACATTTGCAGAACGCTGCCGCTTTTTGCGAAACGGATTGACTGCTGCAACTTCGTCCGCGTCGGAATCGGAAAATAACAGATCGATTTTTTCCTTGGCAGATTCCGTGTCAGGCACGTAGCTTCTTTCAACCGTATGTTCAAAGCTTTTATGGCTTTTATAATCTTTCATTGGTTTTGCAGGCGTTGCGGATGCAGGCTTGTCCGGCTGATCCGCCGCAAACTCACTGTCGTGATCCCGCAAAAGCTCTTCCAGCGTGACGCTGTTGCCGGCATCCTGCCGCGTCTTTTCGGCAGCCTGAACAGTTTGCGACGCATCTGTTCGTACCGACACACTGCTCTCCACGGAAATATTTTTTTGTGCAGACTTTTCCGGTTCGGTTTTATCCAGTATGGGATCCCCTTCTGCACGATCCGCCGGTTGCTGCACTTTTGGTTCCGGGTTCATTGCAGGTTTCGCTGCCGGAACCTGTGACCCAGCGGCTGTGGTCGCGCGTTGTTCACGCATCTGACGCACTTCTTTTAAAATATCATCAACAGACGGCACTTGATTTTCCGGCATGTGGCTTTCATCCTTTCCTGTTTTGTTCGCGGCTGCGGACCACACTGTAGAGCATGACGCCGGCCGCCACCGACGCGTTGAGCGAATTGATCCTGCCGCGCATCGGGATACTGACCAGCAGGTCGCACTTTTCTTTCACCAAACGGCTGATTCCTTTTCCTTCGGAACCGATCACGATCGCGCAGGGTCCGGAAAAATCGGTTTGGAACAGCGCATCGCCGTCCATATCCGCACCGAACACCCAAATGCCGTTTTCTTTAAGCGTATCGATCGTTGCCGCCAGATTCGGCACCCGGCAGACCGGCACATATTCCACCGCGCCGGAAGCAACTTTCGCAGCAATACCGCCGAGTCCCACGCTGCGGCGTTTCGGAATGATAATGCCATGAATCCCCGCAGCCTCTCCGGTACGAATGATTGCACCCAGATTATGCGGATCTTCCAGATTGTCCAATAAAACCAGAAACGGCGGGTTATCCGGATCGCTTTTGGCACGTTCGATGAGATCCGAAAGAGAAATATATTCCGCTGCGGACACCACCGCGGCGATACCCTGGTGATTGATCCCCGGGAGTTTTGCATCCAGCTTCTGCCGCGGCATCTCCTTGACAACAATACCTTTTTGACGGCATGTTTTTAAAATCGGGACCGCCGCACCGCCGGCGTTTTGCGCAACCATCAGGTATTCAATATCGCGGCCGGAACGCAAAAGCTCCGACACGGCGTTTCTGCCCGCGACGATATTGTCCGGTATTTGCTGATCAAACGGCATGTGCATAATTTCCTTTCCGGCAAAAATCAACATAAAAAGAAAAACTGTCAGAATCAGACAAAATTCTGTGCTATTTTACTTCTGTCTAAAAGTATAGCATTTTTTCTTTCAAAAAGAAACATCTAATTTTTAAATATTCTAAAAATTTTTGGAAGGTAAGGATAATTTTTCATATTGCTTTATAAAATCCGTCTTGACATGCCTTTCACAAAATGATAAAATAATTTAAATTCAGACAATGTGGGAGGGTATGCGAATGTTAAATGTAAACCAGAGTGAAAAATTCGTGAAAGAGGGTCTGACCTTCGACGATGTTCTGTTGATTCCGGCAGAGTCGGAAGTAACCCCGAACATGGTGGAACTCACCACCAAGCTTTCCAAAAACATCACGCTGAACACACCGCTGATGACCGCCGCAATGGACACGGTGACCGAAGCGAAAATGGCGATTGCCATCGCCAGAGAAGGCGGTATCGGCATTATTCACAAAAACATGTCCATCGAGCAGCAGTTTGACGAGGTGGACAAAGTCAAACGTTCGGAAAACGGCGTTATTGTCAATCCGTTTTTCCTCTCTCCCGAACATTATGTCTATGACGCGGACGAGCTGATGAGCAAATATAAAATTTCCGGCGTGCCCATCTGTGAAAACGGCAAACTGGTGGGGATCATTACCAACCGCGACATGCGGTTCATGACCGATTTCAACGTGAAGATCAAGGAAGTCATGACCAAGGATCATCTGGTGACCGCGCCGGTCGGCACCACCCTTACGGAAGCGCAGGAGATCCTGCGCAAGCACCGCATCGAAAAACTCCCGATCGTCGATGATGCATTCATGCTCAAAGGCCTGATCACCATTAAGGACATTGAAAAAGCGGTGCTTTATCCTCATTCTGCAAGAGATAAGGGCGGCCGGCTTTTGTGCGGCGCCGCCATCGGCGTGACCCATGATTATATGGACAGGGTAGAAGCGCTGGTCAGCGCACAGGCGGACGTTTTGTCGCTCGATTCGGCGCACGGGCACAGCAAAAATATCATTAACGCGGTCAAAGCCATTAAAAAAGCATTCCCCGACACGACGCTGATCGCCGGCAACATCGCCACCGCCGAAGCCGCGCAGGCGCTGATCGACGCCGGCGCCGACGCGCTGAAGGTCGGTATCGGCCCCGGTTCCATCTGCACCACCCGCATTATCGCGGGTATCGGCGTGCCGCAGATCACCGCGATTTACGATGTTGCCTGCGTCGCTGCGAAATATGACATTCCGGTCATTGCCGACGGCGGCATCAAATATTCCGGCGACATTGTCAAGGCGCTGGCGGCGGGCGCGAATGTGTGTATGCTCGGCTCGCTGTTCGCCGGCTGTGAGGAATCCCCCGGCGACACCGAAATTTATCAGGGACGAACCTTTAAGGTCTATCGCGGCATGGGCTCCATCGCGGCGATGAACAACGGTTCCAAGGACCGCTATTTCCAGGAGGATGCGAAAAAGCTCGTTCCCGAAGGCGTGGAAGGGCGCGTGCCGTATAAGGGACCGCTGTCCGATACCGTGTTCCAGATGATCGGCGGCATCCGCTCCGGTATGGGCTACTGCGGCTGCAAAACCATTGCCGATTTGCAGGAAAAAGCAAGATTTGTCCGAATCACCGGCGCAGGACTCAAAGAAAGCCATCCGCACGACATCAGCATCACAAAAGAATCTCCGAACTATTCGCTCGGTATTTAAGATTGTAAACGCAATAATCCCCGTCGAGGCACCCTCCGTAAAGAAAGCGCCCCGGGCATAAAGCAGTGTCTAAAGCAAAACAGGCGTGGCTGCAACAGTCATGCCTGTTTTGCTTTAATACCTGGATTTTAGGGTCAAAATTCGTTGCTCGTTATAATAATTGTGGACAGGGGAAAATTCCCTTTGGATGTTGTAACCATTTTCGTCTAGCATGGTTATCACGTGGTATTGGTTTAGGCACACGCACACCGTTTTATTTTTCAATGATTGAACGCAAGAGTTCAGGCCAACGGGTAAGAACTTCCCGCCCAACGATCACTTCATCAACAATACCGCTGTTCATTGCATCGACCAACCGGCATAGATATGATTTTCCTTGTACCCACCACGTTCTATAAGCATCAATAAACAAAACATGATAAACCTTTTTTCCTGTTCTTTCGTATAGCTCTTTGAATTCAAAGCCGTCTAATTGGGTTTCATATACACCATCGGCAACCCGACTGCCGAATGTAGTTGCATAATAGTATTCTTTGATTTCCCACACTAATTTAGGGCTTTCAATGCTTGGATATGCACCGTCAAAGCGTCTTGATGAAGCTCCAATTATCCTGCCGTCATCATCCCAAATATACGCTAACCCGCGTGGATCATCGTCAAAGCCCAAGGAATGGTTATTGCCGGTTATTTCTCTTATGGTTTTTTCCGCAATAATATTTATAATGGCGGTAAAGAAAGCTACTTGTTTCATTGCCCCTTTTTGCTTGTTCAAAGGAAGTTTGCAATAATAGTTTCTAGTGCGGTGAAGCCTTTCCCAATTTTTAAATTCTTCACCCGCCGTCTCGGCATTCATCAACATACTTTCGGCAAATCTGTTCAGCAAATCTGCACGCATCTTTGAGTATTGCGCTACATTGACAATGGCATCTGCAGATGCGTTTATACCGCGTTCAGCGCATAGCGCTTTAATTGTGTTAACAGGATATTTCTTGACAAGGCTTTTACTACGTTCTGTATACCCGAGATTTTCAGAGACATACTTCACGAACGCCCAGAAAGAAGCATCCATTCCCCGGAATCTATCAAATGCTTGCATCGCTTTCGACCTCCTGAAACAATTCTGATATTTTCATGTCAAGCGAATTTGCTATTTTTTCAATGTTTTCAAGGGACACATTCCGTTTTCCAAGTTCAACATCACTTATATATGTACGGTGCAAATCGCACATATCAGCAAATTTTTCCTGCGAAATGTCTTTTGACAGCCTGACTTTGCGAACAGCCCGTCCAAAAGCAAATAATAAATCTTTCTGCATGGCTTGACACCTCCTAATTTATTTATTATAATAGCATTGTAGGCTATAGGTCTACAGACTATAAGTTACTGAACGGAGTTGAAACCTTGATACCCGCTTTGTTGAAATGGATAGGCAATAAACAGCGTTTTGCAGAAACAATTATTTCATATATGCCGCAAGAATTTAACAACTATTATGAACCCTTTTTGGGTAGCGGCGCAGTAATGGCGGAATTACTTTACGCTGACGCAACTATGCTATATCCTAAATTTGATCATGCCTATGGAAGTGACATTCTGTCCTTTCTAGTTGATATATTCAAAATTGTAAAAGAGAGTCCTGAAACAATTATTGCGTATTATAAAAAAGAAATCTCTGAATACTATCAAGACCCCGTAAAGAAGTATGATGAAATCAGAGACAGATTTAATGCGCAACATAACCCCTATGATTTTGTTTTACTATCAAGAACCTGTTATTCGGGGGTTATTCGTTTTCGCAAGGCAGACGGGTATATGAGCACACCAAGAGGGCCACATAAGCCAATCAGCCCCAAAACATTTGAAAGTCGAATAGCGCAATGGCACAATCTTTTGCAAAAAGCGTCTTTTACTTGTGAAAGCTATACAGAGTCAATGAAACAACCTAAAGCGGGCGACATTGTATACTGTGACCCGCCCTATACCCATTCACAAAGCATCATATACGGCGCGCAAGACTTTAATATTGATGTTTTATGGAAAATGATTGCGGAATGTAAAGAGCGTGGCGCAAAGGTAATGTTATCAATCAACGGTATGCGTGATTCAAAGAAGAAAGATATTTCCGTTACTCCCCCGGACGGTTTATTTGAAAGAAAGTTACTTGTAAATTGTGGAACTTCAATGATTGATAGGCTGCAAAACAACGGCAAAGAAATGAAAGACAAAAAGGTTGACGACCAACTCTTGCTCACATGGTAACCTAATATCATTAGGTGCTTTTCAGTATCTACTTGCAGATTTTAAGCGTCAAACAGGCATAAGAAAACGATAGAAATCCTTTTTTTCAAGGTTTTCGCCGTTCTGAATATAATCCTTCTCAGACATAATAACAACTTCTTTACAGCATGACCCGCTTTAGGCAAAGCGGGGTTTTTCTTGTCCCCAGGGTTGAGGTTATCCGTTTCTCCAATCGCATTTAGCAGATAAAACAAATTTGGTCCCCATTCTTCGTCTAAAAGTTACAATTAAAATGTTACAAATTTGTTAACAATTTAAATTTCGGTTCTATTTTACTGGAAAAGGGGTTGACTTTTCCGGGCTTGTGCGTTATGATTGCAAAAGATTACAAAGTTGTAACCAGAGTTTAAGAATTTGTAATATTCTGAAATTGAGGAAGGGATGAGTCCAATGAGACGATGTGCTGCGGCGATATCGGCGATGCTGTTAATATTGGCGATTGTCATTTCCGTGCCGATTGTTTCTGCGAGCGCTGCGGCATTCACTGCTCGTACTTCAAAACCCGGCTCCGGAAATGATTATTATTTTTCAAGCAAAAACGCTTTTTATTCCATGGGATATACCGGCGCCTGTACGTGGTACGGCTATGGCCGCGCCTATGAAATTTTAGGTGAAAAACCGAAATTATCGCTCAACAGTGCGCCTGGCTGGTATGCATATAATAAAGAAAACGGTTATTACGCTTATGGTTCCACCCCGAAAGTCGGCGCAGTGATGGTGACCCGCCGTTCTGACGGCAGCGGTCATATTGCGATCGTGGAATCGATCAAAGGCAGCACCATGACCGTTTCGGAATACAATTGGAATGTTGAAAATGGGTTTGGCACCCGCACATTGTCCACCAGTGTGAAAACGATGGGCCGTCATACTGTTTTGGGATATATTTATCTGTTGGATGAAACGCCGGAGGAAACACCGGCTGAAAAACTGCTCCCCGGCAAATATCGGGTATATGACGCTTCCTCGCTGAACATTCGTGAGGGCGCAGGAACCAAATATGACCGCATCGGCTCCATTCCGGGCGATGAAAAGGTGCAGGTTTCCGGTTTCAACAGCGACCAAAGCTGGGCAAAAGTCACCTATGACGGCGTGACCGGTTGGGTGAGTATGGATTATTTAAAACTGGTTTCGGTCAACACGCTGACCATCCGGTTTATCACCTCCGGCGGCGATGTCGGTAACAGCGATTATGACGTCAACGACGATGGTTATATTGTGTCCGCACAGAACCATTCCAAATATTATTCGCAGGTCTGGAAATACGGCGAGATCAAACCCTATGGATTGGTGGATGTCAACAGCAGCACCTTCCAGATCGAAAAGGAAGGCTACTATGCGCCGTCCGGCGCCGAGTGGTACCGCACCGCAAACGGAAAAACTGTTACCTTCGACCAGAGCGATAATATGCTCAGTGCGCAGGAACTGGCTAAAAAGGCTGGGTTGGACCTTTCCAAAAACAGCTATACCATCACGTTGGGTGTCAACTGGGAAAAGGACGCTGCTCCGGTAATTGATTTCCCGTCCGACGATCCGATCTTTGATAATGTGGATTCGATCATTAACGGCGGTTTGAATGATGCAGTACCCACCGGTATTTTCGGCGATGCGAATAATGACGGTAACGTTAACGCAATAGACGTGATGTATATCCGGCGGTATATCGCTGAACTTCCGGTTCAGATGATCGAGGAGGCAGCAGATGTTGACTGCAATGAAAAAATTACTGCCATCGATCTGATGCTGGTCCGGCAATATATTGCGGAGATTATTCCGGCACTCGGTGTGAGCGATACGCCATCCGAGACGCCGTCCGATCAGGAAGCGCCGGAAACAACAGCTGTTGCAGAAACAACAACGGTCACCTCGCTCGAAATTTAAACGTAAATATTCACACCCCGCAAAACATGCGTTTTGCGGGGTGTTTTGCTATCTTTTAAAACGGCATAGATTGTTATCCCATCTACGGCATTTTTTGAAAACAGTTAAAATTTTAAAGATCTGTTATCTTATTTCTTTACCGGTCTCTTTATCGGTAAAAACAATATCATATTCAAAATTTAATGCTTCAGCAATTTCCCTTAAATCTTTTTGACGAAAAATGATCTCGATGCATTTTCCCACTCATCGTCGAAAGACTTTTTCCTAACATAGCCGATAGCTGTGTTAAATTCTTCCCACGTTCAGCCAATAATACCTTTATTTTTCTTGCTGCAGCCATTCAAACACCTCATTTCCTGTCTATTATACGGGTTTTAACAAACAAAGCCTTCCCCTGGAAAGGGAAAGGGGAACCGCTGGGGCGGTGGATGCGGTGGAAAAATTAATGTTCGGTTTTAGGAGGATATGGTTTTTGTTCCGCTGTTAAATCCATTAAATAGTCCATGCTGCATCCTTACAATCAAAAATAAAACCATTTTGAACAATAACACGCCCATTTTATTCTTAGATTTAATATTTTATTCTTACAAATTATATTTATCAGTATCTTATTTGCTAAAATAAAAGAAACAAAATAAAGGGGGAATCAAAATGTCAGAAGATAAAGGATACAAAGACATTCAAAATTTTGCCCGCAACGTGAGAACGTGGCGGGAGGAAAGGGGTGTAACAGTCGAAGAATTGGCGCAGGCAACAAACATTGCCGTCGACATTCTAAAAGAATTGGAATCCGGTATTTTGCCGGAAGAGATGTATTGGAATGATTTAATCAGCCTGTGCCGGTATTTTCACAAAAAGCCGTATGAATTCTTTGAGGATGAAAAAGCATGATAAATGTTTTGAAAAGAATCACGGCATTGCGCATGGCGCGCGGATGGACGGAATATGGGCTGGCATGTCGTTGTGATTTACCGCAAAGCACCATCTCCAGCTGGTACCGGCATAATATGCTGCCGTCGCTTGGTTCATTGGAAAAGATCTGCAAGGGATTTGATCTCACATTAAGCCAGTTTTTCCTGTCGGAAACAGATTTTGTGGTGACTTTGACAAAGCAGCAGCGAGAACTGCTGGAAAACTGGTTCAGGCTTTCCGACACACAAAAGAAAAAGCTGTTGGTGCTGATCGACGGCATGCTGCAAAAATAATCAATCAGAGTGCGGTGACATTTTCCACCTGAAACACAAAATTTTCAAATCAAATATAGGGGGACTAACAATGCAAAATCTCAAACAGGAAAACAAAAAGCCTTTGAATGAAACGGGTGCGAACATTCGGCGGGCGCGGCAGGGTGCCGGCATGTCGCAGGAACAGCTGGCATCAGCGCTGCGAGAACAACAATTTGAAGTTTCCCGCCAAACGATCAGCCAAATGGAAAACGGAAAACAGCGGATTTTGGATTTCCAGTTGGCGGGAATGGCAAAGGCTCTACATGTATCGATCGACGCATTGTATGCGTGCGACCCGTTGGAAAATCAATAACGGATGCAATAAAAAACAGCAGTGACCGTTTTTTTGGCACTGCTGTTTTTATTGTTTTTATCAATCGTTTTGTTGGGTGTTTGCTGTTTCATCTTCCATCGGCCGGTCGGCAGCTTGCAGCAGCGAATCGATCGCGGCTTTGGTCTGTTCGTCCTCCACCACAGTGCCGGTTTGCTCTGCTTCCTCTGTTTCGGATTCCGGTTGTTCTTCGGCTTCTTTTTCAGCGGTTTCCAAACCGATAAGTTTTTCGCCGTCGCTGACCTTCATCACACGAACGCCCTTTGCAGGCCGTGCAAACACACTGATCGACGATGCCGGAATGCGGATGACAACACCGTCGCTTGCGATCAGCATCAAATCTTCCTCTTCGTCTACCATGCAGATTTGCGCAACATCGCCGAATTTCTCCACCCGGTAGTTGAGCACGCCTTTACCGCCGCGGCTTTGTCCGCGGTATTCGTCCGGATCGGAACGGCGTCCGTAGCCGGTTTCGGTCACGGTGAGCAACAGCTTATTCGGTTCAACGACCGCCATGCCGATGACTTCGTCGCCGTCGCGCAAGGTGATGGCTTTGACGCCTCTGGCGGTTCGGCCAAGCGGACGCGCGTCCTGCTCGTTAAAACGGATCGCATAGCCTTTTTTGGTCGCGACGATTAAGTCGTTATCCCCGTCGGTCATTTTGACCCACCGCAGTTCATCGCCCTCATCGAGGTTGACAGCGATCACACCGCCTTTTCGGGAAGTGTTATAGACTTCCAATGCGGTTCGTTTGATAATGCCGTTTTTGGTGCCCATGCAAAGGTATTTACCGTTTTCGAAGTCGTTGACCTTGATCATATTGGTGATGACTTCGCCGGCTTCCAATGGCAGCAGATTCACAATGTTGAGTCCCTTTGCCGTCCGGCTGCCTTCCGGCACAAGGTAGGCTTTCAAACGATAGACACGGCCGAAATTCGAGAAAAACAGCAGGTTATCGTGTGAGGAGCAGACAAACATGTGCTCGGCATAGTCCTCGTCCCGTGTAGTCATGCCCATGATCCCGCGTCCGCCGCGGTTCTGCGCGTGATAGGTATCTGTCGGAAGCCGTTTGATATAACCCATTTTCGTGAGCGTTAAAACGCATTCCTCTTCCGGAATCAGGTCTTCGATATCCACTTCGCCTTCCACCACGCTGATTTCGGTGCGGCGGTCGTCGGCATATTTATCGCGGATTTTAAGCGCTTCTTCCTTGACGATCTCCAAAATGCGCTGTTCGTGCGCCAAAATGTCGATATAATCTTCGATTTTGACATGCAGGCCTTCGAGTTCTTCCTCGATCTTGCTGCGTTCCAGACCTGTCAATTGTCCCAACCGCATTTCGACGATCTTCTGCGCCTGGATATCGTCCAGCGGGAACCGTTCGACCAGCGCCGCTTTTGCATCTGCCACCGTTTTAGACCCGCGGATGATGCGAATGACCTCGTCGATAAAGTCCAGCGCAATTTTAAGTCCTTCTAAAATATGGGCGCGCGCTTTCGCCTTTTCCAGATCAAATTTGGTGCGCCGGGTGACGATCTCCTCCTGGTATTTGATATATTCCGAGAACATCTCTTTTAAAGTTAAGATTTTCGGAATCCCGTTGACCAACGCCAGCATGATCACACCGAATGTGACCTGCAGCTGGGTGAAGGAATACAGTTGATTCAATACCACCTGCGGATTGATATCCTTTTTCAGTTCAACCACGATTTTCATGCCTTCGCGGCTGGAATAGTCCACCACGTCGTCGATCCCCTCAATGCGTTTTGTGTCCGCAAGATCGACGATGGATTTCACCAGATTCGATTTATTCACCTGATACGGCAGTTCGGTGATAATGATCTGGAATTTATTCGGCTTGATTTCTTCAATTTCCGCACGGCCGCGCACATAGATTTTTCCGCGACCGGTCTGGTAAGCGGCGCGGATACCCGACCGCCCCATGATAATACCGCCGGTCGGAAAGTCCGGGCCGGGCAATATCGCGTTCATTTCGTCGACGGTGATGTCCGGATTGTCGATCATAGCGGTCATACAGTCGATCACTTCCGCTAAATTATGCGGCGGAATGTTGGTTGCCATGCCGACGGCGATACCGGTCGCCCCGTTGACCAGAAGGTAAGGGAACCGCGCGGGCAGTGTGACCGGTTCTTTTAAACGATCGTCGTAGTTTGGCATGTAGTCGACGGTGTTTTTATCGATATCGCTGAGCATTTCCATGGCGATTTTGCTCATTTTCGCCTCGGTATATCGATAAGCCGCCGGCGGGTCGCCGTCCACCGAACCGAAGTTCCCGTTGCCGTCCACCACTTCATAGCGCATGGAGAAGTCCTGCGCCATACGCACCAGCGCGTCATAAACCGACAAGTCGCCGTGCGGATGGTAGGAGCCCAGCACCGCGCCGACGATGTCGGCGCATTTCCGGTAGGGGTTTTCCGGGAACAGGTTGCGTTCATACATCGTGTATAAAATCCGGCGGTGCACCGGCTTTAAACCGTCCCGCACATCCGGAAGCGCACGGCTGACAATGACCGACATGGAATACTGCAAAAAGGATTTTTGCATTTCGTCGACAATTTCAACCGGCACTATTTTTTGTTCCAATGTTTTATCGTCCAATCTTGATCACCTAACTTTTTTGTTTTCAAAAGGGTTTTATGCTGGCGTTTTGCCGCCTTTGAGCCACAGCATCGCCTGTTGCAATGCCGTTTGTTTTTGCTTTGTGTCCGCCGACCGCTTTGGAATGGCGATCATGCGGTTGCCGTCATAGATCACGGCGAAAAGCCGTTCATTTTCCAGCACGTTTTTCACGCTATTTTTTTCGATATCCCACTCGATTTCCGTTTGTGGTACCCGAACCGTGATTCTTTGTTCATCGATCAGCAGATCGGTTTGCACACCGGTATACGCGCGGTTCACGGTGTTTTCCTCAATTTTCGGATTGAGTCCCAGCACCAGCACGATCAACAGGATCATCACAACGGCGACGACATAGTTGAATCGGTTGGAGGGGTAAAGGAAAATACCGATAATCGAACCGATAAAAATAATGCCGCATGTGATCGACTGCAAAATGACCTTCTTTTTATAGCGTTTGAGCATGCCGACCAGATACAGTGCGTCGCGCACCTCTTCTTTTGAAAGTGTGTAGCTGAGTTGTTCCACAGTTTTTCTCCTTTTTGTTTAAATATCAAGATCCTCGGCATACTGCGCGTTGTCTTCGATGAATTTACGCCGCGGTTCCACTTCGTCGCCCATCAAAACCGAGAAGACCGCATCGGCTTTTTGCGCGTCGTCCATTGTGACCTTGAGCATGGTCCGAAAATCCGGATCCATGGTGGTTTCCCACAACAGTTCGGCTTTCATTTCACCAAGACCCTTAAACCGCTGCACGGTGGTGTTGCCGCCGAGCTCTTTGATAAACGCGTCGCGCTGCGCTTCGTCATAGGCATATTTTTTGATTTTGCCTTTGCGCACTTCAAACAGCGGCGGCTGCGCCAAATACACATGCCCGGTTTCGATCAGCTGCGGCATGTAGCGGAAGAAAAAGGTTAAAAGCAGCGTGCGGATATGCGCGCCGTCAACATCGGCATCCGCCATGATAATGACTTTATCATACCGCAGTTTGGTGATATCAAAGGTGTCGCCGATACCGGTACCCAGCGCAATGACGACCGGGGTCAATTTTTCGTTGCCGTAGACCTTATCGATACGCGCTTTTTCCACGTTGAGCATTTTGCCCCAAAGCGGCAAAATCGCCTGAAAATTGCTGTCCCGCCCGACTTTTGCGGAACCGCCCGCGGAGTCGCCCTCCACGATATACAATTCGGTTCTCGTGTTGTCTCTGGAAATGCAGTCGGCCAGTTTGTCCGGCATGCGGGTCCTGCCGATCCCGCTGTTTTTCGCGCGTTCGAGTTCCCGCGCTTTCTGTGCCTTTTCCCGCGCGGTGGAGGCGCTCATGACCTTGTTGACGATCGCTTTGGCAATCGACGGGTTGGATTCCAGATAATCGGTGAGATCCTTCGACATTGCGCCGGAAACCAGTGTGCCGATATATGTATTGCCGAGCTTTGCCTTTGTCTGTCCTTCGAACTGCGCGTCGGTCAGTTTGACGCTGATGACCGCGATCAGACCTTCCTGCACATCGTCGCCTTTGAAATTGGCATCGTTGTCTTTTAACATCTTAAACTGACGGGCATAGTTGTTGATCACCCTTGTCAGAGAGGTTTTAAAAGCGCTTTCATGGGTACCGCCGTCCACCGTGTGGATGTTGTTGGCAAAGCTGATGATGTTGGTATCGTAGCCGGTATTGTAAAGCATGGCGATCTCCACGATCGCGTCGCCCTTTTCGCCGCGGATATAGATCACATCGTCGCTTAACGCTTCCGACCGCTTTTTGGACAGCAGAAATTCACAGTAGCTTTTAATGCCGCCCTCATAATGCAAAACGTCCTGCCGTTCTTCGATGCTGCCGCTTTGCGCGTCTTTGCGCTGGTCGGTGAGGGTGATTTTAATGCCGGCATTTAAAAACGCCTGTTCCCGCAGTCGGGTCAGCAAAGTATCGTAATCATAGCTGGTGGTGTCGGTGAAAATTTCCGGATCAGCTTTGAAGGTGACGATGGTGCCGGTCCTGTCGGTATCGCCGATGACTTTTAGATCCTCGACCGGAACGCCGCGCTCGAATTTCTGATAATAGCGTTTGCCGTCTTTATCCACTTCCACTTCGAGATAGGTGGACAACGCGTTGACGACCGAGGAACCGACCCCGTGCAGACCGCCGGAAACTTTATAGCCGCTGCCGCCGAATTTACCGCCCGCATGCAAAACCGTGAAAACAACGGTCACCGCAGGCAGACCCATTTTCTTTTGAATATCTACCGGAATGCCGCGCCCGTTGTCCCGCACGCGGATGATGTCGCCCGGCAGGATATCCACTTCGATATGATCGCAGTAGCCCGCGAGCGCTTCATCGATCGCGTTATCGACAATTTCATAAACCAGATGGTGCAGACCGCGTTCGCCGGTCGATCCGATATACATACCCGGGCGTTTACGCACCGCTTCGAGTCCTTCCAGCACCTGAATGGACGACGCGTCGTATTCCGCGCCGGACTGCGGCTGCAGGTTGTTTTCATTGTTTTCCAAATTCGATTCATCCTTTCAAATAACAAAACGACCGCATCTTTTTGCATCGATCGTCCCGCGCGGGTCCGCGCCGGTATTTTTCAGTCCAGTCAAAACGAATCGCCGGTTATTGCAGCCGGTCGATCAGTTTTGAACGTTTTAACAAGGTTGTTGTTGAAATCTGGGACACATAGATTCTGTTTTCGCCGTTTTTTTCGGTTAAAACAAAGGATTTCGGCAATTCAAAATTGACATAGCGAACGATTTTGTTTTGTTCGGCGCGTCTTAGAAAATCCCTTGTGTGCCGGGAAACGGTGGTGTTATCCAAATCAAAGATACCGATAACATCATCGCTTCGCACCGTCGTTTCCGAACCCAGATATAAAAACATAAGATTCCCCTTTTTATATCGGCGTTAAAACGCCGTTTTCCATTTGAAAACACCGGCCCGCCTGCAGTGCGTGCACCGCGTTGGGATCACAGCAGGTGATAAAGACCTGCCAGCCGGTGATATGGTTTAAAATAAAGTCCTGCCGTGTTCTGTCCAGCTCGCTCATCACGTCGTCGAGAATGGCAACCGGCTGTTCGCCGGAATGCTTTTTTAAAATTTCCGCTTCCGCGAGCTTTAAACTTAAAACAACGCTGCGGCGCTGTCCCTGCGAGCCGAACGCTTTGACCGGCATCTGATTGATGAAAAATTCCAAATCGTCCCGGTGCGGACCGATGCTGGTGGTCATGTTTTTGGTATCTTCCGCACGATTTTGCTGCAACAGATGCAAAATCGTTTCCCAGTCGCCGTTTTCGGCGGAACATTTATAGGAAATCGTCAGCGTTTCTTTGTTATTGGAGATGCCGCCGTAAATCGCGGGCAGATAGGTCTGCAATGCTTCCAGATACTTTCTGCGCTGTGCGATAATATATGCGCCCGCTTTTGCAATGCGGTCTTCAAAGCTGTCCAGCATAAAAGACAGCTCGCTGTGAAACAGCACGTCGCGCAAAATTGCATTGCGCTGTGTGACCGCCCGGTTATAAACGGATAGCATTTTCGCATATTTCGGGCGAAGCATGGCGATGGCATTATCCAAAAATTTGCGGCGGACGTTCGGACCGTCTTTGATCAAATCCATATCCGCCGGCGAAAACAGCACCGCGCCGAAATGCTCGCAAAGCGCCGACGGCGCCGGCAGCGGCAGGTCGTTTAGCATGGCGCTGCGCTTTTTATCAATCACGATCCGCGCCGTTTGATGCCGCTGCTGTGCAAAAAAAGAAAGCGAAAGTTTCGCAACATGCTGTCCCGGCGGGTCGGTCAATGTGGGCAGCTGGCTGTCCTTGGTGCCGCGAAAGCTTTTTTGCCCCGAAAACAGATAGATCGCTTCGATCAGATTGGTCTTTCCCTGCGCATTATCCCCGAAAATCACATTGATTTCCCGATCGGGCTGAAATGTGATTTTTTCAAGGTTGCGAAAGTGTTCGACCGTCAAATTTTCAACAAACATAAAAAATAACGCTTTCTGCAATTTTATGCAACGGTAAACGTTTTTGCAAACAAGGTCACGGTATCTCCCCGATGCAGCTTTCTGCCGCGCTGCAAGCATCGTTCTCCGTTGACAGATACTTCGCCGTTTTGACAAAGCAGCTTTGCCTGCCCGCCGCTTTCCACTTCACCGGTCAATTTTAAAAAAGCGTCCAGCTTGATAAAATCGCCGGAAATTGTGATTTCCATGGGGTGTGACCATTCCTTTCCGCATGTGTTTGTTTTATCGTTCCCGCAAGTCAAAGCCTTCTCCTTTAAAGGGAATCCTTGTGTTACCGCTGGTTTATGGTGTGCAAAAGCCTTCTTTGCAGATCGAGAAGGGGGACCGCTAGTGGTGGATGAGGTGGAACGGCTCACAATCAATCTGCGGGAAACAGGAAATCTTGTGCATTGCCACCTCATCAGTCGGCTATCGCCGACAGCTTCCCGATCTACGGGGAAGCCTGCGAAGCAAAGCTGTGAAAAATGCGCCTTTTTCTGTGATCTTAACAAAGTTTAAAACACGTCGGATAAGCTGTGGAAAATGAAGAGTATAGCGTGTTTTCTGTCGTGATTTCAAGAAAATTCAGAAGTTTTAAGCCATGGCTTAAAACTTGATAGGTTACACAATTTTTAATTGTGTAACCTTGGGCGCATGGAATATAGCTGTGCGATAGAAAAAGTAAAATGCGCCCTTATTCGGCTTTCAAAATGACCGGAACGACCAAAAACAAAAACGAATCTCCCTCCATGGGCAGGATCTTGATCGGTGTTTTTGGGGTGCCGAGTTCAATTTTAACCTGATCGGAATCCACTGCGCGCATCGCATCAAGAAAATACTTATTATTAAATCCCACTTCGACCCCGCCGCCGGAAATCGAACAATCGACAACATCCGACGCACGCCCGATCGCAGTTGTACAGCGCAAAAACGCTTTATTTTCTTCAAAAGTGCAGCGCACCGGACTTTTTAACCGATCGGTAATCAAAAGGGAAATACGATCCACCGCATCGATCAGCGCTTTGGTATCGGCAATCACAGTGACTGCGGCGCCGTCCGGGATAGCGGATTTATAATCCAGAAAATCGCCTTCCAGCAGTCGGGAGATCACAAGGAAATTACCGACATCAAAGGAAATATGCCTTGCG
Source organism: uncultured Clostridia bacterium (assembly GCA_946493765.1). GTDB lineage: Bacteria > Bacillota > Clostridia > Oscillospirales > Acutalibacteraceae > RUG11462. Next base: position 30,025 of record CAMMAZ010000030.1, read on the forward strand.
GCAACATGGAACTGCACCGTTTTATCGTTTTCACCGATCAGCTTTAATATTTCATTTAACGTTTTTGCAGGGATGATAAACCGCATCGATCCGGTGTTGTTGATTTTTTCATTTCGAATGGCAAGCCGGTAACCGTCCACCGCGATCAGACGCAGATTTTCATCTTCGATCTCAAATAAAATACCGGTATGCACCGGCCGGGTCTCGGAGGTGGAAACGGCAAAAATCGTTTGTTCAACCATGCTTTTGAGCATTTCACAATCGATTTCAATGCTCCGGTTATCGGAAATGGCAGGCAATTCCGGATAGTCGTTCGCATCGATCGCCATAATGGAAAATTTCGAATTTCCGGCGGTAATCACTGCCGCCTGTTTTTCATCCACATTCAATGTGATGCTTTCACTGTCCGCTTTGCGGATCATTTCGCCGAACAGCTTTGCGCTGAGCACAGCGCAGCCTTCCTCTGCGACCGTTGCACGAACGGTCGTTTTAATCGCAATTTCCAGATCATAACCGGATAAAATGATTTTATCCCCATCGGTTGCAATGAGAATGCCCTCCAAAGCCGGTAACGCTGATTTACCGGACACTGCGCGAGAGACGTTCATCACCGCTTCACCGAGCGCCTGCGTGTTGCAAGAAAATTTCATTGGATTTTGTCACTCCTTTTTCAATTTCTGTGTTGTTGAAAAACATCCGTTTTCGGCCGGAAAATGAAAAAAACAAAGCGGCCGGAAAAAAGGAATAAGTATAATTTTCAGTAGGTAACAGTAAAGCGTGTTAAAATCTTTAAAAACTGGGTCAAACCGGCAAAGATAAAGGTAAAAACACGCAAGGTGATTTGGTTGAAAAAAATTGAAAAAATTGTGGAAAAAATTTTTTCATTTCAGATTTTCACAGTGTTGTGAAAATTCGATTGTGGAAAGTTGAAATGGGTGTTCAAAAACACGCCTGTTGTTGAAAACTATGTTGAAATGTTTGAAAAATCCGCTTTTCAAAAGGATTTTTTAGGTGTTGAAACTTAAAATTTACAAAATTTGAGAAAATTTACGCGTTTTCTAAATTTTTAATGATATCGTTGATGGTATCCCGTTCTTTTGGATTTTCCTTGATTTTTTTCGCAATTTTTTTGCAGGAATACAACACCGTCGCATGATCCTTGCCTTCAAATTCCTCACCGATGGCTTTATAGGACATGCCGGTGACCTCGCGGATGATATACATCGAAACCTGTCTTGCATAGGAAATGGGGGAATCCTGTTTTTTGCTGAAAATATCCTCCTGCGGCACAGAATAGGTTCTGGACACTTCGGTGACGATTTTTTGCACCGTGACGGGTTCGGGCTGGTTGTCGTTGCGGATATCGCGGATGGCGCCCTGCGCAACGGCGATGGTGATGTTTTCATTCAAACGGGAGAGCGCGAGCAGCTTTTTGACGACGCCTTCGAGCTGCCGGATGTTGCTTTTGACCTGTTCGGCGATAAAGAAAATAATATCATCGGACAAATCAAAATGCATCAGCTGCGCCTTGCGTTTGATGATACCGACGCGGGTTTCAAATTCCGGCGGCTGAATATCGGCGATTAAGCCCTGTTCAAACCGGCTGTTCAAACGCTCGTCCAGCGTTGCAATATCTTTCGGCGGCCGGTCGGAGGTGATGACAATTTGTTTATGCGCTTCATAAAGGGTGTTGAAGGTATTGAAAAATTCCTCCTGGGTGGAATCTTTACCGGCGATAAACTGGATATCGTCGATCAGCAGGACATCCACCTTGCGATATTTATCGCGAAATTGACTGGTTGTTCCATGAGAAAGGGAATAGATGAATTCGTTGGTAAAGGTTTCGCAGCTGACCGATACCAGCACTTTTTCGGGATATTTTTCATGGATGCGCGTGTAGATCGCGTTTAAAAGATGGGTTTTTCCAAGTCCGGAATTACCGTGGATGAACAGCGGATTATAGCTTCTGCCGGGATTTTCCGCCACATCGTGCGCTGCGGCGTGGGCAAACCGGTTGGAGTTGCCGACAATAAAGGTATCGAAGGTGTAATCATACTGCGCGTTGCCGTTCGCATCGTAGCGAATGGAGGTAATGGGTGTGTCCTCATCGGTGATGATGCGCACATGCACCGGAAATTGCAGCACGTGCTGGAACGCATCATCCAGAATCGATTTGTAATTTTCCAAAATCACTTTACGCTGAAAAACCGTTTTGATATATAACGTCGCCTCGCCGCTTTCAAGACCTTTCAGCTGCAGGTCTTTGAACCAGACGTTGAAAGTGATCTCATTGACCCTTGTTTTGCAATAGGCGCACACCGCAGCCCAGACTTCGGTTAAAGATTCCATTCTTAAATATCATTCCTTTCCTGCAAACCGGAAAATGACGCGCTCTCTTTGTGCGGTACGGCATGCCGGCACTTTACCGACGGCAATACAAAATGCAAGGTTGAACAAAAAGTTTCAGCCTTTTCCCTTTTCGCAGATTTTTTTATCTTCAAAATAAACAATTTTTAACCCTTTTTTCGCCAGCGGTTAAAAATAAGATTAGCTAATTGATTATAGCATAATCCGCCTTTTTTTTCAAGCCATTTTCTCATTATATATATAAAATTTA
>CAMMAZ010000031.1 GCA_946493765.1 uncultured Clostridia bacterium
CATTCGTCACTTCTTTTTTTATTCTTTTTGTAACACATCTATTGTAAACCTACACCAAAATCTGCGAAAATGCAGAAAAAAGACTTTACAAACAGCCCATTTTATGTTATTCTATTTAACGCAACCGGAATCTGTGCTTCACGGCGTCCGCCCTGCGGTCATGCGGGGCTTCACCAACGGCCTGTTGCTCGGATTTGCGGTAAAATTGTCAAAGAAAGGTGAAAAGAAATGACACAGGAACAAAAGAATACCATCATCCGCGAGTATGCGACCCACGAGGGCGACACCGGCTCGCCGGAAGTGCAGATCGCTGTTCTGACTTATCGGATCAACGAACTGACAGAACATCTGAAAGTGCATAAGAAAGACCATCATTCCCGCCGCGGCCTTCTGAAAATGGTCGGTCACCGCCGGAATCTGCTGGCTTATCTGCAAAGAGTCGATATCGAAAGATACCGTGCGATCATCAAGAAACTGGGTATTCGTAAATAACAAAAACAGCAAAAGCAGGTCGGGACGAATCCCTTCCTGCTTTTGGTCGTTTATTCAGCGAAAACGCATGCCGGGACTTATGCGTGGAGAAAACCCTTAAAAAGTCCCGGAAAAACTTGTTTGAACGGTAAAAGCCGGACCATGTCGTTGCCGGGTTTTAGCAGTGAACAGATTGCCCGATGCTTCGGGGAATGTGTTTATTGCTAAACCGGTGGTGGGACGGCCTTTGCCTTTAAAAACATAAAAGGAAAAGGAAGGTTTTAAAATCATGTTTGAAAACTACAAGGTCTATGAAACCACCCTTGCAGGCCGTCCGTTGAAGCTGGAAACCGGCAAAATGGCGCAGCTTGCAAACGCATCCATTTTGGCGACCTATGGCGAAACGGTTGTTTTGTGCAACGTGACCGCATCCGCCAAACCGCGCGAGGGCGTGGATTTCTTCCCGCTTTCGGTGGATTTTGAAGAAAAGCTCTATTCTGTGGGCAGAATTCCCGGCTCGTTCCAACGCCGGGAAAGCCGTCCCAGCGAGAAGGCGATCCTAGCCGCCCGCTGCATCGACCGCCCGATCCGTCCGCTGTTCCCCAAAGACATGCGCAACGACTGCTCGGTGGTGGCGACGGTCATGTCGGTCGACCCCGATTGCAGCCCGGAAATCACCGCAATGATCGGCGTGTCTGCGGCGATCGCCATTTCGGACATCCCGTGGGACGGCCCGATCAGCGGCGTGAAGGTCGGCCTTGTCGACGGCGAAGTCGTCATCAACCCGACGCTTGAACAGCGCAAGGTCTCCGAAATGGACCTGACGGTGGCATCCACCGGCGAGCTGGTCGCGATGATCGAAGCCGGCGCCAATGAGATCGAAGACGACGTGATGTTCGATGCGATCATGAAAGCCCATGAAGTCAACAAAGAGATCGTGCAGTTCATCAACGGTATCGTCGCCGAGATCGGCAAAGAAAAATTTGAATTTGAATCCAACGATCCGGATCCGGTAATGCTGGAAGAAATCGAAAACTTCTGCATTGAAGACGTGAAAAAAGCGTTGGATACCGACGATAAACGCATCCGCGACGAACGGCTCGCCCCGATTTACGACGCGGTGCATGAAAAATACGATGAACAGTTTGAAGGACAGGAAGCAAAGCTGGACGAAATCATGTATTTGATCCAGAAACATGTTGTCCGCGCCTGGCTCAAAGACGAGAAAAAACGTGTTGACGGCCGCGGCATCGACGAGATCCGTCCGTTAAATGCGCAAATCGACCTTTTGCCGCGTGTGCACGGGTCGGGCATGTTCACCCGCGGGCAGACACAGGTGCTGTCGGTTGCAACGCTGGCGGATATGAGCAGCGTCCAGATGCTCGACGGTATCGACGAAGAAACCGAAAAACGGTATATCCATCATTATAACTTCCCGTCCTACTCGGTTGGCGAGACCAAACCGTCCAGAGGTCCCGGCCGCCGCGAAATCGGTCACGGCGCGCTGGCGGAACGCGCGCTGCGTCCGGTGATTCCGTCGGTCGACGAATTCCCCTATTGCATCCGCGTGGTATCGGAAGTGCTTTCCTCCAACGGTTCGACTTCACAAGGCTCGATTTGCGGTTCCACACTGGCGCTCATGGCGGCAGGCGTGCCGATTAAAGCGCCGGTCGCGGGTATTTCCTGCGGTCTGATCACCGGAGACGACGGCGATTTCATGACCATGGTGGATATTCAAGGGTTAGAAGATTTCTATGGCGACATGGACTTTAAAGTCGCCGGTACCAAAAAAGGAATTACCGCAATCCAGATGGATTTGAAGGTGCACGGACTTACACCGGAAATCATCCGGGAAGCGTTTGCCAAAACCCACAAAGCCAGAAACTATATTCTGGACGAAGTGATGCTGCCGGTTATCAGTGAACCGCGCAAGGAGCTTTCCAAATATGCGCCGAAAATGCTGACCACTCGGATCAGTGAAGATAAGATCGGCGACGTGATCGGCAAACAGGGCAAGGTCATCCAGAAACTGCAGGAGGAATGCGACTGCAAGATCAATATTGAAGAAGACGGCCGCGTCTATGTTTCCGCACTGGATATCGAAAACGCAAAACGCGCGATTTCGATTGTCGAAACCATTGCCAACGATCCGGAAATCGGTTCGGTCTACAAGGGCGTTGTCACACGGCTGATGACCTTCGGCGCGTTTGTGGAGATCGCACCCGGTAAAGAAGGGCTTGTGCATGTCAGCCAGCTGGACGTCAAACACGTTGATAAAGTGGAAGACGTTGTGCAGGTTGGCGACGAAGTGCTGGTCAAAGTCACCGAGATCGACGATCAGGGCCGTTTGAACCTTTCCCGCCGTGCGGCGCTCATTGAAGTGCAGGGATTGACCCCGGAAAACGAGGAAGAGGAACGTCCGCCGCGCCGTCCGCGTTCGTCCGGACGCCGTTCATTTAATAAAAGACGCGGCTAAACGATAAAAGGTGAAAACGAAAAAGCCGTCGACCTATCGGCGGCTTTTGCATGTCAAAGTTCCAGCAAACCAAAGCCTTCTCCTTCGAGGAGAAGGGGGACCGCTTGCGGTGGATGAGGTGGAACGGCACACGGAAAACTTTTGGGAAGCCGGAAATCCTGCGCATGACACCTCATCAGTCGGCTACCGCCGACAGCTTCCCGATCTACGGGGAAGCCTTACAGTTGCCGCTAGTTTGTGGTGTGCAAAAGCCTTCCCCTAGAAAGGAGAAGGGAGACCGCTTGCGGTGGATGAGGTGGATACGGCGCAACGGCGCACAGCAAGGCTATGGCAAAACATAAAATCAAAACAGAAAGCAGGTGAAACATGACGGTCAAGAAAATGCTTACAAATGCCGGCAATGATTTAAGCAAATGGTTTAGCCGGGTGCTCAATTACAACGATGAGGTCAAATGGGTCTTTATCACGGTTTTTTGCAGTTTCGTGCATTTTCTGCTGGCGGTGGTGGCGGTCTTTGCAGCCGGTATTTATCTGCTGGTCAAAAAGAAAGCCTGTCATCTGCTTGTGCAGCGCAAAAACCTGCTGACCGTTGTGTTTATCGGGCTGACATTCGTTGTCGCGTTGTGGTATTTGAGCCTGCCCGGTCTGTTCGGGTCGGTTTTCATGTTTTTTTTAATCACCCTTTTGTTTTCTTTCCGGCAAAATGTCACCAAACGAATTTTTGAAGACCTTTTGTCGCTGTTTTTGCTTTATAGCGTTCCCGCGTTTCTGGTCGCCTTTGTGGAACGGCTCGTTGGGATGCAAAGCGATAAGCTCTACCGTTGTTATTCCACCTTTTCCAACCCGCTGTATTATGCGTATTTTATCACCTTTGTGGTGATTATCTGCACCTACAGAATCGTCACCACCAAACGGGACGTTGTGTTAAATGCCATCCTTTTAATCATGAATGTGGTTGGGATGTTCTATTCCGGCAGCCGGATGCCGTGGATCGGCATGTTTGCCGGCGTGATGATCACGCTGGTTTTCTGCCGCCGGGTGAAATATGTGGTGATTTTTGCCGCCGTGATCGCGGCGCTGCTCGCTATTGCGGCGCTGTTTCCGGACGCAAAGCTGCTCGCTTCTCTGCGGCTGGAGGATATCGGCGCAGGCTATAGCGGCCGCCTTTCCTATTGGAAATACGCGCTGGACGGATTTTTAAAACGGCCGATTTTCGGAAAAGGGTTTTATGGCGTTTTAAATGATACCATGCGCGCCGACGACCAGTGGATCACCCGGTTTTTCAGCTCGTTTGATATCAATGTCATTTTCAAGACCATGAAACAAAACGGCTGGATGCTGCATGCGCACAATATTCTTTTGGACAGCTTGTATAACTTCGGGGTGGTCGGCACGATTTTAATGGCCTATTGCATTTTCGACCGGGGACTAAAAATGTATATCCGGCTGGACTGCGATTCCAAAAATCCATTGTTTGCGCTGATGTTAGGGGTAATGGCGTCGATTGCGATCAACGGCATTGTCGATTGTGAAATCACAAGCCCCCACACCGCGGCGTTTTCGCTGCTGCTTTTTGCCGTTACCGAGCTGCCGAAAACACAAACGGTGACACGGGAAAAAAGCGTGCTCAAAACTGAATAGAAGATAGGAAAAAAGCTCTCCGGCATTTGGCCGGAGAGCTTTTTTGGTTGATGCCTTAAGGTGCGAAAAATCCCCGGTTGTACCGGTGAAGATCAAAAACGGTTACGACATGCCAAATTCTTTTGGATAGATGACGGCTCCGTGCAAGGGCTTTGCATTTTCGCACAGCCGGATCGCCATGAAATTTTCCGGCGGTATCCCATCCGGCACGGTAACGCCCAACTGTTGTGCCACGGCTGGGCGTTCAGATCATCGACCTTTCTCGGATCGGCAAACATATGCGCGCTCATGGGATGCCGGTACGGGTCCGCTGCCGCGCAGGCCGCGGCGACCGCTTTCCATTTATCATAGGTGCCTTCCTGCTGCTCCAGGTCGATCTCCTGCCCGGTGATCCAAACAATGGGATAGGCGGCATATCTTGCGGTGATATAACGCGCGAACCGGCACAGCGCCTGTTCGCTCATTTCGACGGGGGTGATAAAATGCAGGCCAAAGCCCAGCGCGATCACCATATTGCTGTCCGCAATGTCCTGAAACATTTTGTCGATCGTGCCGCAAAACACCGCCGGATTGATTTTTTCATATTTTTGAAGCCACATGTTTTGCTCCGGCTGGACCTTGCCGCCGGACGCGTCAAAATAGGTCTGATAAACGTTAAAGCCCTTTTGCCGCCGGTTTTTTAAAATATGCCGGAATTGATTTTGGCAGTTGCAGCCCGGGTAGTTGCAGGCATAATAATCGTTCAGGTTAAAAGACTGCCAGTTTGTGTCTCCCAACCAGAAAAACGGCGTTTGATCGGCATACACAAAATGCCGTTTTTGTGCATCGATCTGCAAAAAACCGTGTTTTTCAATGTCGGTGGCGCCGGCGTTCGGCGCCGCTTGGATGGTTCCGGTATTGCCGTGCATGGCGTTGTTTTTATCCGAACAGCAAACCTGATAATCCCATCTGCCGGTCAGGGTCGGAGCAAACCGGATTTTCCATTCCTGCCCGCCGTTCCAAAAACCGTTTATTTTTAATTTTGCACCCGACGCATGGGTAAAAGTCGCCGCCATCTCCATATCCTGATACGGATTGGCATAGCAAACCGAGCTGGTAAAAGACAGATCCGTCGGTTTCCACAGCTGTGCCGTTTGCATCGTCATATCAAATCCCCGCTTTTCTTTTGCCGTTTGTGCGCATGATAGCATAAAACGACCGTGTTTGCAATAGGGAATTTTTATTTTCCGAACATGTCGTCCAAAACAGCGATTCCGCTTTTGGTTTTAAAGACGGTGCTGCGCACAGCAGGCAGCTGTTCCATCTTCACATAGCCTTCAAACAGGTTGGTGATAAAATCCGCTTCAATCAAAATCTGATAATCCATTCCGTCCACATCGGTATAAATATGGTGATGGGCGATCAGATAGCAGATCCGGTCGACCTGCGCGGGGGTGAGCGAAAAGCCGTGCAGCAGCTCTCTTGCAACCGCCGGTCCCTCTTTTTGCTGCAATTCTCCGGGGGAACGTCCGTATTTCTCGCGGCAGACCTTCACGCCGATATCGTGCAGCAGCGCCGCGATCTCCAAAATCAGCTGCGTGTCGCTATCGATCTCTTCCAGCTTGCCGATCAGCGCCGCATAGCTGTGAACAGACAGAAAATGCTGAATGTTTTTTGCATCATTCCGGTCATATTCCATCGCTTTTTTTGCAATTTGTGCGATCATCTTGTATCCCTCCCGTTTGCGGTTATTATAGCATAAAAGCGGGACAAACACAATCGATTGATGAAAAACTGTTTTCACAGCGCGGTCTGGGTGTCGTTCGGATCGCCGTTTCTGGCAAGATCATATTCTGTTGACCAGTCCAGGTCACGGTATTTTTCGCCGCGCGGATCGTTTTGGATGAAATCCATCAAAAGATCGAGCATTTCCTCTGTCCAGGTGTTGCGGTCGATCTGGGCGGTTGTGAATTTGTTCTGCGCGATCATCTCAAACCCGAAATCGTCCTTGATATGCGTTTTGGCTGCGCCGTCCACCACCTCGGCGACCAGATGGCTCGGGATAAACAGCACGCCGCCGCCCGCGCCGAACACGATGTCGCCGGGCAGACAAACCGCGTTGCCGATGCGGGTGACGGTATTGAAGCCGGTCATCACAAATTCGCGGATCGGCGTCGGGTCGATGCCGCGGTAATACACCTGCACCCCCTCGACCTGTTTCATCTGTTCCACGTCCCGCACGCCGCCCCAGATCACCCCGCCGCCGGTTTTGGTTCTGGTTTTGATCGCAGTGGTCAGATTGCCGCCGAGAAAGGTCCCTTTGTAGATTTTATCATACATATCGGCAACGACAACGTCCCCCTCGATCAGTGAATCGATCACCCATTGGTTATAATTGCCTTTTCTTCCTTCTTTTTCGCCTTGCCGGAACATCGTTTCATGCAGATCCGGCCGCGTGGGGCAGAAGTTGCAGGTCACCGCCCGGCCGATCAGCTTTCTGCCGTCGTCGTGCAGCGGAAAAAGCCGTCCCTCAAACTGGTTTTCATAGCCCTTGACAAAAATCGGCTTCCAGACCTCCTCCAACGTCATTTCGCGCAGCTTTTTCAAATATTGATCCGCAACATACGGACGCCCGTCCGCCAGTCGCTTGCCTTTCCACTGCGGGGTGAGCGCAATGATCTCCGCTTTATCGTTCAATCGCATAGGTGAGCACGTCCTTTCTTTATCCAACAACACAAATCACGCTGTTTTTTCCATTATAAAAGCAGAACACAACCGTTTCAACAACAATCTTTTTGAAAATAAAAACCTTTTTTCGTTTGTTTTAGAATTAAAAAACCGCTCTGTTTTGGAATTTCAAAACAGAACGGTTTTTCAGTGGTTTTCAAACCTCCGCGAAAGACGCGCCGATCCGGCAAATCGTTAAATAAGCATTGCCGAAGGTTTCAGACGGCAAAGTGAGGGTGTGGGCGCAGTCCGCTGTGCATGCCAGCTGCACGGTACTGCCGGCGGAAAGCATAAAGGCAACGGTTTTTCCGGCCTGCACGCCATTTTGCACAACCGAAAAGGCATCGAAAAATCCGGTGCCGTTGACCGCCAACCCCACCGCAGTACCGGCGGTGGCATCCGCACCGGTTGCGGGAATGATGCCGTAGTCAAAAAGATAAAGACCGGGCAGACGGATCGTGATTGTGGTGCCGTCTGCCGACACGGTAAACGCATCTGCACCGGACACACCGGTCAAGTAAAGCCGGACCGGCGCCGCACCGAAAGCGGCGGGAACCGTTAATGTCTGCGCGGAGGTGGAAAGCAGATTCGCATAGACCGGCGGCAAAGCACCGGACGGACCGGCAGGTCCCCGTTCACCCTGGATTCCCTGGGGGCCCTCCGGCCCCTGTTCCCCCTGGATGCCCTGCGGGCCGGGCTCACCTTGCACACCCTGCGGACCTTGTGGACCCCGTTCCCCCTGCGGTCCCTGTGGACCGGCAGGACCCGGCTCACCTTGCAGACCTTGCGGTCCCTGCAAACCCGTCTCTCCGCGCTGCCCCTGCACACCTTGCGGACCGCGCGGGCCTGTGGCGCCCTGTAGTCCTGTCTCGCCTTGTGGGCCTTGTTCACCCTGCATCCCTTGTGGACCGGCAGGTCCCGGTTCTCCCTGTACACCCTGCTGACCTCTCGCACCAACAGGACCGCTTTCTCCCTGTGGACCGCGCATGCAGCAGCAATAGGAGTAAGGACAGTTTTGACAACAAGAATGATAACATCCGTTTGTCATGTCGTTGTTGGTATATTCCATGAAAAGCCTCCTCGTTATGTTCTATCTTTATTCTATGCGGCAAAATCATCTTTTGTGATGAAAGCAAACAGCAAAAATCAAATTCTGGCACTCTCGTTATTAGAGTGCCAGAATTCATAAAAAGTTCATGTTTGTGTAACATAAAATTGCAAAATAGTGATTATAATAAAAAGTGTTCTAAGGAAAGAACAAAGAAAGAATCCAAAAGATGAAGGTGGTACCCATGGAAAAAGGGTAAGCTCCCGGCAGCTTAACGTCCGATAGCCTGCAAATCCGGATCGAACGTTTAAAGTGCATCGGATTGAATATGAAATGAATTTATATTGAATCGGAGGTAGTTTTTATGTTTGATATGAGACCCTATAATCGTAGACACGCAATGGAGAAATATGATCCTTTCCGTGACATGCAGAATTTTGAAAAAGAATTTTTTGATTTTCCGTTTTTGTCCTTTGAAGACGGTATGCTTTCGGAATTCAAAACCGATATCATTGATAACGGCAATGAATATGTTCTGGAAGCGGATCTGCCGGGATTTGACAAGAACGACATCAAGCTTGATGTCGACAACAACGTGTTGACCATCCGCGCGCAACGGCATTCGGAACACGAAGAAAAGGACAAAAAAGGCAAGTATGTCCGCTGTGAACGTTCCTATGGTTCCTATTGCCGGCAGTTTGACCTGTCGGGTGTGGATGAAAACGGCATCAAGGCGAAATATGATAAAGGCGTCTTGAAGCTGACTTTGCCGAAAAAAGATAAACCGACCGACACCGGCCGGCGGCTGGAAATCGAATAAGCAAAACCAAAAAAGCGGGATCGCAATGATCCCGCTTTTTTCATATCTAAAATATCCCGGCAATTTTCAGATTTTTAAAAACTCCACGAAATGCAGCCAGTCCGCCCGGCTGAAATAATGGGTTCCCGCCCGCAGATGATAACCGATCCGCCCGGCGGCAAACACATCCCCCACTTGCGGGAGCCGGTCGGGGCACACAAACCCGGAAAGTCCGAGCTGCCGGTATACCTTTCCGGCGGCCACACAGCTTAAATATTCCGACACCGGATCCGCCCAAAGATCTGCCGCAGCGCTCGCCACATAAACCCGGCGGGGCGCCATACATGCCAACAGAAAATGCTGGTCAAACGGCAGCGTATCCTCCGCACCGGCATACTGCTGATAGCGCCGGCAAAACCAAAACGGAAACTGCCCGCAAATATGACCGACCGTTTCTCTTTTTTCGTTTCCGCCTCTGCTCAGCGCCGCACCGCTGCAGCCGGATTCATTGGAAAAGGCGGCGGTAAAGCGCGTGTCCAGTGCGCCGGCGAGCAACGCTGTCTTTCCGAGCCGGGAATGCCCGGCAACGGCGGCGCGGGTAAAATCGAGGCAGGAAAGCGTTTGTGCATAGTCCATCACGCGGGAGGCGGCATAAGCCCAAAGGGCAATTTTGCCGCAATCTTTTGCCGGATCACACGCGAGCACACCGGCAAGCCCGGTTGAAAAATCCCCGTCGTCCGACGTTACATCACGGTAACAAAAAGAAAACACCGCAAATCCGTTGTCGCAGATTTCTTCTGTCGGCATATACCGGTCGGGCACATTGTCCCGGAAATTAATATGCACAAAAAACGGGTGTTTTCCCGGTTTGTTGGGTATGACCGCATAAAAGGGAAAGGCGAACTCCCCGGTCGGAAAGGTCATTTGCAACCGGATTTTTTGATAGGTCGCTTTTCCGGCACAGTATCTCTCGTTGGTTTCCAAAATTTCAAATTGCATGGATTGCGGCAATGGGGGCAAAAAACCATATTCCTCCCGGCAGAGCATTTCCAGCAGCTCCACCCGCCGTGTTTCCCAAGTCTGTTCGCCGGTGAAAACCGCCGGCAGATTTCTTTCCCGCAGCATTTCTTCGAGCATTTTCATCCACCCTTCTTTTTCATTTTGTTTTTATTATAGCACAGCTCGACACGACCGTCAAACAGCAGGATTGAACGGAAGCGACTTTCGTTACCCGCTTTGTTTTGCCGTTAAACTGTGAACAAAAAAATCCCTTTCCTGTGAAAACAGTCTAAACCATATCCCTATGTTTTATGCGGTTTTCACAAAAAAGCAACCGGCAAGATTGACAATTTAGATAAGGTATTTTTATAATGTTTTTACGTTTCATAAGTTTGATAGCAAACGAAATAAAAAGGAGGAATTTTGGATATGAAAACCATGAAAAAAACCGTCAGTCTGCTGCTGGCACTCGTCCTGTTGATCACGGCGGCGGCAGTATCGCTGACGGCGACCGCAGGCGCCGAGGTGACCTATGAAAATATCGCAGTCTACCGCGACGCACAGCAATGGGAGGGCGGCGACCCGCAGGAAGGCGGCACCCGCACCCCGAATGAAGACGGTACTTTGACCGCCGCATTCACCGCCGATGCATGGCAGTACCAGCTGTATGACTGGAGCCATGCCAATGTTGACGCGATCACCGACGACACGGTCGGTATCCGCTTCAATCTGCGTATTGATTCGGTCGGCAAAGAAGAAGTGCCGCTGCAAGTCGCGTTCGTTATGACCGACTATGTTTCCTGGCCGAAGATAACCGCTCCAATCACTGCACAAGTTGGCGAGACAGCGGAATATGTCATTCTTTTTGAAGATGTTGTTTCCCTCGATATGTTGAAAAAAGACAGCATCCACACCCAGTTTAGAGTGTGTGCGCTCGACGGTTCCACCACATTAAATGGCGTGACCTTCACCCTTTCGGATATTTCGACAGTCCGCGCGGTTGAAGTTCCGGATGTGACCTATGAAAATATCGCAGTCTACCGTGACGCACAAGAATGGGAAGGCGGCGACCCGCAGGAAGGCGGCACCCGCACCCCGAATGAAGACGGCACCTTGACCGCCCAATTCACCGCCGATGCATGGCAGTACCAGCTGTATGACTGGAACCATGCCAATGTTGACGCGATCACCGACGACGCGGTGGGTCTTCGCTTTAACCTGTCGGTCGATGCGGTCGGTAAAACGGACGTGCCGCTGCAAGTCGCGTTCGTTATGACCGACTATGTTTCCTGGCCGAAGATAACCGCTCCAATCACTGCACAAGTTGGCGAGACAGCGGAATATGTCATTCTTTTTGAAGATGTTGTTTCCCTCGATATGTTGAAAAAAGACAGCATCCACACCCAGTTTAGAGTGTGTGCGCTCGACGGTTCCACCACATTAAATGGCGTGACCTTCACCCTTTCGGATATTTACACGGTTCGTGAAGCGACGCAAGCGCCCACCGATTCCACGACGGAATCCACAGCCGAAAGCACAACTGTAAGCGATACAACAAGCACATCCGGATCGACCGAAAGTACCGCGTCGAGCACCGAACCCAGCACCGCGTCGAGCACAGAACCTAGCACAGAACCGAGTACCGATCCGACCGAACCGGCGGATCCGTTTGAAAACATCGCGGTGTTCCGTGACAATGAGAAATGGGACGGCGGATCCCCGCAAGACGGCGGCAATAAAACCTATAACGCCGACGGCACCGTGACCGTTCAGTTCACCGAAAATGATTATCAGTATCAGCTATTCGATTGGAACAACGCAAACTACGACGCATTGACCGACGATGCGATCGGTATCCGCTACACATTGCGGGTGGATGCGGTTGGCAATGAAGATGCACAGCTGCAAACGACTTTCATCTTCTCCGACTCCTATGCAAACTGGCCGAAATGCGTGATCCCGATGACCGCAAAAGTCGGTGAAACTGTTGAATATGTGATGCTGTTCAGCGATTTTGGAAACGGTATTAGCGTTGAAAATGTGAGAAGCTATTTTGATTCGAACCAAAATATGCACACCCAGTTGCGTGTGGAAACGCTTGACAAGGATGATTCGATCGATTTGGGCAGTATGACCTTTACCGTTTCGGATGTTTACACCATCCGGCAGGTGGGTCCGATCCCGACTGCTCCGACAACGGAATCAACAACGGAATCGACCACTGAGCCCACAACAGAACCCACAACAGAACCCACAGCGGAACCGACAACGGCGTCCACAACCGAATCGACAACAGAACCCACCATCGAGCCGACAGCGGAACCGACAACGAACCCAACGGATGCGCCGACATCAGAAATCCCCGACGAAACGGCGACCAGCTCCGATACCACAGCACAGCCGGACGATACCACAGCACCGGCAACAACCGAGCCGACTGACTCCACACCGGCTGCTTCTACCGACGCCGTTGAAACCGACGACACGCTCACACCGGCGCCGACAACCGGCAGCATCGATGACGGTTTCGGCAATGGCGGCGCAACCAGCCCGTCTACCGGCGTCGCGGCAGCACCGGCGGCAGCTTTGCTGATGGGTGCGGCTGCAGCCTTTGTGGTCTTGCGTGTACGCAAAAAATCCTAAGCATTAAAATGCTGTTCCCTTTAAAAGATGGTTGATAAAAATGATCCTTCCCTTCTTGTCTTTGATGAACCAGCCATCGAAAAAGACAGCGCCTTTAGCGGGATAACCGCTAAAGGCGCTGTCTGCTGTTTTGGGATAAAAACATCTGCCAAAAGACAAATGGATTGAAAATGTCCTGCTGCGGATTTGGATTTTCCGGCGCGCTTGCTGGTTCATGCCAGCGGTTTGATCAGACAAATGATCCGGTTCGCTTCCTTAAATCCCGTTTTCAGATGAAACTGCAAGCTGCCGGTGTTGCAAACTTCACAGTCGCTGGCAAATTCTTTGCAGCCCTGTTGTTTGGCCCACTGCTCGCCCGCCTGCAAAAGGGCGCGGGCATAGCCCTTTCCCCGCGCGTGCGGCTGCACGAAAATCCCTTCCAGATACCCCACCGGACTGGAGGATGCGCCTTCCACATAATCCTGCCGCAGCTGACACTGTGCAAATCCGACCGGCTCGCCGTTTTCGAAAAACAGAAAGAATGCGGCGTTATCTTGATCAATGCATTGCGCAAATTCCGCTTCCAATTCCGCTTTTGTGTGTTCCGGCCAGAGCAAAACGCCAAGCATCGCCAAACAGTCCAGATCGCGGCGATCCGCTTTTTTGATCATTTCATTTTCCCTCCGTCCGGGTTTAACGTTCATGAAAATCGCGGTTGAACATATCGCTTTTTTGCAGAAATTCCTCCACGGTATCGAATCCGAGCCGTTTTAAAAGCTCCAAAACATAAGGGTTGTCCAGCGGCGTCGGATATGTCGCGGCATCGCCGTACCGGTCGACGTTTTCGCGGCCGGTTTCCCGATCAACAATCGCTTTCGGTCCGCCGATGCATCCGCCGACACAGCCCATCCCCTCAAAAAAGTTGGCGTCGCGCTTTCCGCTTTGCAGTTCCTCGATCATCTCCTTGCAGGCGGGAATCCCGTCGGCACGCCGGGTCTTCACCCCGATAGAACGATCGGGATGCAGCCGGTGCACCGTTGCCTGCACCGCTTCGCTCACCCCGCCGCTTCTGGCATAGATCCGCCCGGCTCTGGAGGAATGATCTTTCTGGGTGTCCTCCATTTTTTCCGGATCAATTCCGGCGGCCTCAAACACGTCCCGGATCTCCTGAAATGTCAGCACAAAATCGACCGCGCCTTTCACATCCGGTTCTTTGGCCTCCGCTTTTTTGGCAACGCAGGGTCCGATGAAAACCGTCAGCGCGTCGGGATGCAGGAACTTGACCGTTCGCCCGGCGGCAATCATCGGCGATACCGCGCCGGGAACATGCGGCATCAGCTGGCTATAGATTTTGCGGATCATGGCGATCCACATCGGACAACAGCAGCTGGTCAGCTGAAAATCATTGTCGCTGTTGATATTGTGATCGAATTCCAACGCTTCCTTTAAGGTGAGAATATCCGCAAACAGCGCCACCTCGACCATACCGTCAAATCCGATCGCTTTAAGCGCGCTGCGCAGCATGCCTGGGGTGACGTCCTTTGAAAACTGCCCCAAAAACGCCGGTGCGATCAGCGCATAGACCGGGCCTTTGGCATGCTTGATCGCATGCAGCGCCGGAAGAATATCACGGCTGGCGGTCAATGCGCCGGATTCGCACGCGGCAATACATGCGCCGCACCCCGCGCATTTTTCCGGGTCAATCACGACTTTCCCGTCTTTTCCTTTGGTGACCGCCCGGAACATGCAGGCCGCGGCGCAGCGTGGATCGTCTTCCCCGCAATGTCCGCCGCATGCGCCGGTCTGCCAAACCGGTGCATGCGCCTGTGGATGCAAAAGGCAGTCGAGCTGATGGGCATCATATTCTATTGTATCCATGTTCGTTTCTTTGCCCTGCACCGCGTCGCGCAGCAAAGCTTTATAAAGATCTTCAAATGCTGTCAAAATCCATTCTCCTCACAAAAAAGAATTTATCGTGATCAAAAAAATCTGATATTTTTTTTAGCATAACACAAATAAAGACAAAATATAAGGGGGCAAATGCGAAAAAAATAAAGATTTTGAAAGAAAAGATACTTTAAAATTTGCGGTGGTGACAGACTTTTTCCGCTAGATGTGCAAAAAATAGACTAATTTAGTAGATTTTTTGTCGAACCTGTGGAAAAATGCGTGAATCCCCGATGATGGCTTGATTTTCAGTCGGAAAAATGATATAATTCTATTACCGCAAAGCGGGAAAAACAAACAAGCCATCGGGGAAATTTCCCTGTTCTTACATATAATGATTACAGCGTTGAAACAGGAGGACAAAAATTAATGACAACAAAAGACGCATGGGCTGGATTTAAAGGGAGAAAGTGGAAAGAGGACGTGGACGTCCGCGACTTCATCCAGCAAAACTACGAACCGTATGACGGGGACGAATCTTTTCTGGCAGGTCCGACACAAGCGACCGACCTGCTTTGGGGAGAATTGCAGAAGCTGCAAAAGCAAGAGCGCGCAAAAGGCGGCGTTCTGGACATGGAAACGAAAGTCGTTTCAGGGATTTTGGCCTATCCGGCGGGCTATATCCGCCCGGATTTAAAGGATTTGGAAAAGGTGGTCGGCCTGCAGACCGACAAACCGTTAAAACGCGCGTTCATGCCGTTTGGCGGGATCAAAATGGCGGAGCAGGCGTGTGAGACGTATGGGTACACGCCGGACCCGCAGCTGCATAAAATTTTTACCGATTATCACAAGACCCACAACCAGGCGGTGTTCGACGCCTACACCCCTGAAATGAAAAAAGCGCGGCACAACAAGATCATCACCGGTCTGCCCGACACTTATGGGCGCGGCCGCATCGTCGGCGATTATCGCCGCGTCGCGCTTTACGGTATTGATTTTCTGATTGAAAAGAAAAAAGAGGATCTGGCAAACTGCGGCGACGGCACGATGGTGGACGACACCATTCGTCTGCGCGAAGAAGTTGCCGAACAGATCCGCGCGTTGCAGCAGATGAAAGGCATGGCCGAAATCTATGGCTTTGACATTTCAAAACCGGCGGTGACTGCAAGCCAAGCGGTGCAGTGGCTGTATTTCGGATACCTAGCTGCGATCAAGACCCAAAATGGCGCGGCGATGAGCGTCGGGCGGATTTCCACCTTCTTGGATATCTACATCCAGCGCGACCTGCAAAACGGGCAGATCACCGAAGCGGAAGCGCAGGAATTGATCGACCATTTTGTCATGAAATGCCGCATGGTCAAATTTGCGCGGATCCCGTCTTATAACCAGCTGTTTTCCGGCGACCCCGTCTGGGCGACGCTGGAAGTCGCCGGCATGGGAATGGACGGTCGTTCCATGGTCACCAAAACCGACTTCCGGTTCCTGCACACACTGGAAAACATGGGCCCGTCGCCGGAACCCAATTTAACGGTGCTGTATTCCTCGCGCCTGCCGGAAGCATTCAAGGCTTATGCCGCGGTGATCTCGGTGCGGACAAGCTCGATCCAGTATGAAAACGACGATGTGATGCGGCCGATTTGGGGAGACGATTATTCCATCTGCTGCTGCGTGTCGGCAACACAGACCGGCAAGGAAATGCAGTTTTTCGGCGCGCGCGCCAATCTGGCGAAATGCCTGTTATATGCGATCAACGGCGGCCGCGACATGAAGACAAAAGAACAGGTCGGTCCCGAACTGACCCCCATCACCTCCGAATATCTGGATTATGACGAAGTGATCCACAAATTTGATCTGATGATGGACTGGCTGGCAGCCCTTTATGTCAACGTTTTAAATCTCATTCATTATATGCATGATAAGTATTACTATGAGGCGGCGGAAATGGCGTTGATCGACACCGACGTGCGGCGCACTTTCGCTACCGGTATTGCGGGCTTCTCGCATGTGGTGGATTCGCTGTGCGCGATTAAATACGCCAAGGTCAAAACCATCCGCGATGAAGACGGAATGGTCATTGATTTCGAAACCGACGGCGACTTCCCGCGCTACGGCAACGACGACGACCGGGCGGACGATATTGCCGTTTGGCTGCTCAAGACCTTTTTGACAAAGATCAAAAAGACGCATACCTACCGCAATTCCGAACCGACGACCTCGATTCTGACCATCACCTCCAACGTGGTCTACGGCAAAGCGACCGGCAACATGCCGGACGGACGCCGCGCGGGCGAACCGCTGGCGCCCGGCGCCAACCCGAGCTACGGCGCGGAAAAATCCGGGCTGCTTGCATCCCTCAATTCGGTTGCGAAACTGCCTTATGAATATGCGCTCGACGGTATTTCCAACACCCAGACCATCAATCCCGGTGCGCTGGGTCATACGGAAACGGAACGCAAACAGAATTTGGTGCAGGTGCTCGACGGTTACTTTGACCAGGGCGCGCATCATCTCAACGTCAACGTGTTCGGACGTGAAAAACTGATCGACGCCATGGAGCATCCGGAAAAAGAGGAATATGCGAATTTCACCATCCGCGTGTCCGGCTATGCGGTCAAGTTTATCGATTTGACCCGCGAACAGCAGCTGGACGTGATTGCGAGAACCTGCCATGACAGCATGTGAGCAAAAAACAGCGAACCTGCATTCGATCGAAACCTTCGGTTCGGTGGACGGACCGGGCGTGCGGTTTGTGGTTTTTTTGCAGGGCTGCGGCATGCGGTGCCGTTTCTGCCACAATCCCGATACTTGGAGCACCAAAACAAACCAGACAATCACCGCCGATGCGCTGCTGGAAAAAGCGCTGCGCTACCGGCGGTATTGGGGGAAAAGCGGCGGGATCACCGTCAGCGGCGGGGAACCGCTGCTGCAAATGGACTTTTTGCTGTCCTTTTTTGCAATGGCAAAAGCACAGGGGGTGCACACCGTTATCGACACCGCCGGCGCGCCTTTTTCCCGCGACCCCGCTTTTCTGGACAAATTCCGGCAGCTGATGGAATATACCGATCTTGTTTTGCTGGATATCAAAGAGATCGATCCGGACAAACACAAACGGCTCACCGGGCAGGACAATGCGAATATTCTGGATTTGGCGCGATACCTTTCCGATACCGGCAAACCGGTCTGGATCCGGCATGTGCTGGTTCCGTCCTACAGTGATTTTGACGAAGATCTGATCCATCTTGGCGCGTTTATCAAAACGTTGCAGAATGTGCAGCGGGTGGAAGTGCTGCCCTATCACACGATGGGGATTTTCAAATGGAACAAGCTTGGCATTCCCTATCCGCTGGAAGGAATCGACCCGCCGACTCCCGACCGGGTGGAAAACGCCAGCCGGTTGCTGTGCACACAGGACTATCTGCAAATATAAAACAAAAAATGGTCCCCGACAGACTTGTTCGTCTGTCGGGGATTTTTAACTTTCCGGGATACAAGAAAATAAAGCGTTCTTTTATCCCCTCATCCACCCTGTCACAGCAAGACGACGGATGAGGTGGAAAAGTCGTTTTGCTGTGGAGGATTTCACCGCCATGTTCACCTTTTTCGCATCGAATCCGCCTACCTTAGGCAATAGCAAAACAGTTAAGATTTTAAAGATCTGTTATCTTATTTCTTTACCGGTTTCTTTATCGGTAAAAACAATATCATATTCAAAATTTAATGCTTCAGCAATTTCCCTTAAATCTTTTTGACGAAAAATGATCTCGATGCATTTTCCCGCTCATCGTCGAAAGGCTTTTTCCTAACATAGCCGATAGCTGCGTTAAATTCTTCCCACGCTCAGCCAATAGTACCTTTATTTTTCTTGCTGCAGCCATTTAAACACCTCATTTCCTGTCTATTATACGGGTTTTAACAAACAAAGCCTTCCCCTAGAAAGGGAAAGGGGGCGGTATCGATCACAGGGAATGATTGTCTCCGCACCCGCCGCGGGCAGGCGTTGCCGCAATAGCCACTAGTGCGATGGGGAATTTTAATGCATCAATCATTACCTGAAAACAATTGAATATCCAAAACTTCACATATTTTTTGCAGCACTTGAATAGAAGGATTTTTTCTTCCGGATTCGATTTCATTCATAAATGGTTGAGTAATTCCTACAAGTTTTGCAAGCTTTCTTTGACTCAAATGCTTTTCTTCCCTTTTCTTTTTTATCAACTCACGGTAATCTTCCATTCCACACCATCCTTTTAGAAAAATTATAGCTTATAGCTATTTGGCTGTAAATATATAGCTTTAAGCTATTGACATATTTAAAAAGATGTGATATCTCATAACTATGAGCTATATAGTTGATGTAAAAATATTTTCCACCTCATCCACCGCATCGGGGAACCCCCGGCGAGGGTTCCCCACGGTCACACCTTTCCCCGAAAGGTGTGACCTCCCCTCCTGCGCATCCTACGGTTTAAGGGTTTCGCTTTCTGCGGAAAGCGACGGGGACGCTTACAAGAAGATAAATAAAGTTTGAAGTTTTGAGCAACGCTCAAAACTTGCAAGGGCACATCATGCAAAGCCGTGAGCAAAACAAAAAATCGTGTGCCCTTACCCTGCCGCCTTTTGTAAAAGGCGGGCGAAAACTTTTTATTTTTATGACAAAGGGTGAAAATGCAACAAGAAATAAGATCATGTTGTGTTTTTCATAAAAACAGTTCATATTTTAGGGGGAATCAACATGCAAAATCTCAAACAGGAAAACAAAAAACCGTTGAATCTAACGGGTGCGAACATCCGGCGGGCGCGGCAGGGTGCCGGCATGTCGCAGGAGCAGCTCGCATTGGTGTTGCGGAAACAGCAATTTGAAGTTTCCCGCCAAACGATCAGCCAAATGGAAAACGGAAAACAGCGGATTCTGGACTTTCAGTTGGCGGGAATGGCAAAGGCTTTAAATGTGTCGGCCGATGCGTTGTATGGACATGACCCGTCGGAAAATCAATAACCGATGCAAAAAAATAAGCAGTGATATTTGGTCACTGCTTATTTTTTAAAAATCCTGATTTTATGCGCCGAGATAGGCTTTTTTGACCCGTTCGTCGTCCATGAGCGCTTTCGCGTCGCCCGACATTGCAATGTTGCCGGTTTCCAGCACATAGGCGCGGTCGGCGATCGAGAGCGCCATTTTTGCGTTTTGTTCGACCAGCAAAACGGTGATGCCGCTGTCGTGCATCGCTTTGATGATCTCAAACACTTCTTTTACCAGCAAGGGAGACAGACCCATCGAGGGTTCGTCCATCAGCACCAGACGCGGTGCGGACATCATCGCCCGCCCCATCGCCAGCATCTGCTGTTCGCCGCCGGAAAGGGTGCCCGCCTGCTGTTTTCTGCGTTCTTTCAGACGCGGGAAGTGAGAATAGACAGTTTGCAGCGTCTGATCGATATTTTTATCTTTGCGGGTGAACGCGCCGAGCTTTAAATTTTCATAAACCGAAAGCTGCTGGAAGATCCGGCGTCCTTCCGGCACCTGCGCGATACCGAGTTCCACGATTTTATGTGCGGGGAGCTTGGTCAGTTCTTTGCCGTCGAAAAGGATAGAACCGGAAGCCGACGGAATGAGTCCGGAAATTGCGTGCAGCGTCGTTGTTTTGCCGACGCCGTTTGCACCGATAAGCGCCACGATCTCCCCTTCGTTCACTTCAAAGGAAATGCCTTTGAGCGCATTGATTTTTCCATAGTAAACTTCAAGGTCTTTGACTGTCAGTAATGCCATGCCGTTCCTCCTCAATCGCCAAGATAGGCTTTGATCACTTCCGGGTTGTTTAAGACTTTGGCCGTTTCGCCGCTGTCCAGTTCCCGCCCGAAATTCAAAACCGTGATCTGCTCACAGATTCCCGAAACCAGATGCATGTCATGTTCGATCAGCAAAATGGTCATGCCGAATTTATCCTGCACCAGCCGGATGGTATCCATCAATTCCTGTGTTTCATTCGGGTTCATACCCGCCGCCGGTTCATCCAGCAGCAGCAGTTTCGGTTTGGTGGCAAGCGCTCTTGCGATCTCCAGTTTGCGCTGCTGGCCATAAGGCAGATTGGAGGCCTTGACTTTATAAAGTTTATCCAACCCGAACATTTCGAGCAATTCCATGGCGCGGTAGTCCATTTTGCGTTCCTGTCTGAAATAAGACGGCAGCCGCAGCACCGCCGACAGGGTGGAATAAGGATAGCGATTGTGCAGCCCGACTTTCACGTTATCCAGCACCGATAAGTCGCCGAACAGCCGGATATTCTGAAAGGTTCGTGCAATACCCGCCCGGTTGATACGCACCGTTGACTGGCCGGTAATGTCCTCTCCGTCCAGAATAATCTGCCCGTCAGTCGGTTTATAAACGCCGGTGAGCATGTTGAAAACGGTGGTTTTTCCTGCACCGTTCGGACCGATCAGACCATACAGCGCGCCGGGTTCAATGGTGATGTTCACATCGTCGACCGCCCGCAGACCGCCGAACGAAATGCCTAAATGTTTGATTTCGAGCATCGCCATTTATACCGCCTCCTTTTTCGTGCCGCGCCGGAAAAACGCCTTTAACCGCGCTCGGATTTCCACAAATCGCGGACTGTTGCTGAAAATCATCACAACGATCAAAATCACGGCGTAGATCAGCATTCTGTTTTCCGACACAAAGGTACGGATACCGTCCGGCAGGAAGGTCAAGCTGCGCAGCAATTCGGGCAGCAGCGTAAGTAATGCCGCCGCGATCATCGAACCGCGCACGCTGCCGATGCCGCCGAGCACCACAAACACCAGAATCATGATGGATTTGTCATAGCCAAAGTTTTTGGTGGTGGCGACCAATGTCGGGATATTGTGTGAGAAAATCGCCCCCGCAAGACCTGCGAAAGCAGACGCGATGGTGAAGGTCAGAATTTTATATTTGGTCACGTTCAGACCGACCGATTCCGCGGCGATCCGGTTGTCACGGATGCTCATGACCGCACGTCCGGTGCGGGAGTTGATAAAGTGATAGGAAACCGCCAGCGTTAAAAGCAAAAACAGGATGCTGACAAAAAAGCGGTAATCGCTGTCGATCGACGGGGTGCCGGTAATGCCCTGCGACCCATTGATGATCGGGGACGTACCGGGCTCCAGGTGCAACGCCGATTCGGAAGAGAAAGAAATATGCAGGCCGTTTTTGTCGATGCCGACATACATGGAGTTGATCAGCGTCATGATGATCTGCCCAAACGCCAGCGTCACGATGGCAAGATAGTCGCCGCGCAGCCGCAGCACCGGAATGGCGATGAGAAAACCGACCAGCGCCGCAAAAAAAGTGCCGATCACCATGGCGATCAAAAAGCGGAGAAAATCATTTCCAATCGTGTCGGTGCAGATCTTGGAGAAAAATGCGCTGGTAAATGCGCCGATACACATAAATCCCGCATGGCCCAGCGACAGTTCGCCGGAAATACCGACAACCAGGTTTAAGGAAACTGCCAGTATCGCATAAAGGCAAAGGTTGACCAGCTGCCCCTCGATCAGGTTGGACAGCGCGCCAAATGAAGATAAAAGCTGAAAAACCACGAAAGCAATGATCACAATTGCATAGGTCACAAGGCTTTGCCGGGTTGTTTTTTTCATGTTCAATTTCAACATCTGCACCACCTACACCTTCTCGCTGATCTTCTTGCCCAGAATACCGGTCGGTTTGACCAGCAGCACGATGATAAGAACCGAAAACACGATCGCGTCCGCCAGCTGGGAAGAAATATAAGCGGTACTGAATATTTCAATGATACCGAGCAGAATGCCGCCGACCATCGCGCCGGGAATCGAACCGATCCCGCCGAAGACCGCCGCGACAAACGCTTTAATACCCGGCATCGAACCGGTATACGGCGTCAGAGTCGGATAGGCGGAGCACAGCAGCACACCCGCGACGGCGGCAAGCGCCGAACCGATTGCAAAGGTGATGGCGATGGTTTTATTGACATTCACGCCCATAAGCTGGGCAGCGCCCTTGTCTTCCGATACCGCAAGCATGGCGCGCCCGGTTTTGGATTTTTTGATAAAGACCATCAGCGCGATCATGATTGCCACCGAAACCAGAATGGTCACAATCATCACGCCGGAAATGGTGAGCACATCGGCATTTTGCAGCTTGTCCGGCAAAACGGGATCCGCCGCGCCGGTCCAGAATGCTTTCACACCGAGCAGACCGCTGCCGTCATAATAAAACCGCACGCTTTCCAGCGGCACGACCGAGGTGAACATTTTCGGATCGGAACCGAAAATCAGCAGTGCAATATTTTGCAAGAAATAACTCATGCCGATCGCGGTGATGAGCACCGCCAGAGGGGTAGCACCACGCAGCGGTTTGTAGGCGATGCGTTCAATGGCGACGCCAAGCAGCGTGCAGAATAAAATGGCGGCAATAACGGCAAGGTAGCTTGGCAGTGCCAGCGTCGTCATCACCGTGAAAGCGACATATCCGCCGATCATGATAATATCGCCGTGCGCGAAGTTCAGCATTTTTGCAATGCCGTAGACCATTGTGTAGCCCAGCGCGATGATTGCATAAACGCTGCCTAAACTGATCCCTCTTATCAAATAGGTTATAAATTCCAAAATACACACTCCTTGTAAATCAAAACCCGGTGAAACCTGGGCGCAAAACAGGGAGAGATCGCCGTTTTGCTTTTGTCCTTTATTTTTGAATCGTCCAAAAATTTTTAATAACGGATGGGAAGAGAACAACAAGGACATCGGCACGGATGTCCTTGTTGCTTGAAAAGATTCAGATTTGATTACATTGCGGTATAAGCGCCGTCCACGATCTTCATCGCTTTCGGTTCTTTGGAAACCGCGCCGTTTTTGTCCCAGGTCATGCCTTCGCCGGTCACGCCGTCAAACTGGATCTTGGTGATACCGGTTTTCATGGCTTCACAGATATCCGAAGCGGAGGTTGAACCGTTAATCAGGTCGGCATCATTTTCACCGGTGCTGTCCGCAGCAGTGGTGCCGACCGTGCGGCCGCTTTGTTCGAGCGCTGCTTTGATCGCGTAGATCGCGTCATATGCGTCCGCTGCAAACTGGTTGGGCGTTTCACCGTCGTAAGCGTCTTTATAGGCTTTGACGAATTTCTGTGTCGCTTCGTCGGTCGCATCCGCCGCAAACGGGGTGAGCAAAATAACCCCTTCGGCAAGCGAGGTGTCAAAATTTTCAACGCTGAGCAATCCGTCCAGTCCGTCGCAGCCAAACACCGTCGGGGTATACCCCTGTGCGTCGCATTCCTTTAAAATCAGGGAAGCTTCGGTGTAGTAAATCGGCAGGAACAAAAGATCCGCGCCGGAAGATTTCGCTTTGGAAACCTGCACCGAGAAATCGGTTTTCTTATCCGCGGTGAACGCTTCACTTGCGACAATCTCCAGCCCCTGCGCTTCGGCTTCTTTTGCAAAGTTGTTAAAGATACCGGTGGAATAGGAATTGGAATTGTCATAGATCACGGCGATTTTCTGGGCAAGCTTGTGTTCCGCAATATACTGTGCGGATGCGGTGCCCTGGTTCGGGTCGGTAAAGCAGACCTGGAAGCAGTTGTCGTTATCCTTGAGGATATCCTCGGAGGACGCCGACGGGGTCAGCAAAAAGATGTTGTCTTCCGCAGTGCTCGGCACGATCGCCTTGCACGGGTCGGTGGTCACGCAGCCCAGAGAAATCTGCATACCCCAGTCTTTGAGCGCATTGTAAGCGTTAACAGCTTTTTCGGTGTCCGACTCGTCGTCCTGCATGTTAAAGCTCAGTTTCACGCCGTTGATACCGCCTGCTTCGTTAATCTCTTTCACTGCAAGTTCAGCAGCATTTTTCACAGCGTTACCATATTGCGCGTTGGAACCGGTCAACGGACCGATGCCGCCGATGCGGATGGTGGTGCTGTCGCTGTCTGCTGCGCCGCAGGAAGAAAACAGCGCGCCGCATATCACAACGCAAAGGATGAGCGCAATCATTCTCTTCAAATTCATTTTCATAAAAAGAATCTCCTCTTCGTCTTTTAAGCAAAAATTCACAACTTATGCATTTGCTTTTAATAAAAATTTTACACTTTTGAACCAAAAACGTCAATATACATTTTTCACAAATATTTCGCCCCGATTTTTTCTGATTTATGAAATGAATACCATTTTCAAAACCATTCGTTCTCATATTGTTAAAAAACACCCTTTTAAAGCGCCAAAAACCGCATGGTAAATTGCTTTGGCCTTGTCGGAATTCTGAAAATGTTGTTGCAATCCGACGGGATTTATACTATAATATTCGGGTAACGCAACGAACATTCGGGTAATGGAATGAAAGGATTGTTTTGAATGTGTGAATGTACTTGTGCAAAAAGCGATCTGTCTTTGATCGACGGCGTTCTGGATACATATGCCGCCGTGCCGGGCAGTCTGATCACGATTTTGCAAAAAGCGCAGGAGATTTATGGGTATCTGCCCACCGACGTGATTTATAAAATCGCGGAGAAAACCGGGAACACCCCTGCAAAGGTGATGGGCGTCGCCACGTTTTACGCCCAGTTTCGTTTAAAACCGATCGGGAAATATCTGATCATGCTTTGCCAGGGCACCGCCTGCCACGTCAACGGCGCAAAGCGCATTGAAGCGGCGGTGTGTGAATATCTCGGCATCAAAGACGGTGAGACCACCGCCGACGGGTTGTTTACTTTGAAAAACGTCGCGTGTCTGGGCTGTTGCAGCTTGTCGCCGGTGATGATGATCAACGAGGAAACCTATGGTTCCTTAACCCCTGAAAAGGTGATCTCGATTTTAAAAGGACTCAAAGAGGAGGCGCAGGGTCAATGAAAATTGTTGTCGGACAGGGTAGCTGCGGCATTGCGGCCGGCGCCCAGAAAGTTTATAACGCGCTGGAAAACGCCGGCGTGCAAAATGTGGCCGAGCTTGGTGTGACCGGTTGTATCGGCATGTGCTGGCTCGAACCGATCGTGGATATCTATGAAAACGGCAAGCTTTTGCACCGGCTTTGCAAAGTGCAGCCGGACGATGCAAAAAACATTGTCGAAGCGGTGAAAACCGGCGATTTTGAAGCGGTAAAACAGCTTTGCATCACAGAGGACGACGCGTCCTTTTTAGAGCAGCAGACCCGTATTGCCCTGCGGCACTGCGGCATTATCGATCCGAATGATATCGACGGGTATATTGGAGCAGATGGGTACCAGGCGATCGAAAAGGTGCTCAAAACCATGACCCCTGAACAGGTCATTGAAGAAATCAAAGTTTCCGGTCTTGCCGGGCGCGGCGGCGCAGGATTTCCCACCTGGTTTAAATGGAACGCCGCAAGACAGGAAAAATCCGAACCGAAATATCTCATTTGCAACGCCGACGAGGGCGACCCCGGCGCGTTCATGGACCGTGCGGTCATTGAAAGCGACCCGCACAATTTGATCGAAGGCATGTTGATCGGCGCCTATGCCATCGGCGCCGCGGAAGCGATCGTCTATGTCCGTGCGGAATATCCGCTGGCGATCGAGCGGCTCACCGCCGCGATCAAACAGGCGGAGGAACGCGGGTATTTGGGCGAAAATATCCTCGGCACCGGCTTTTCGCTGAAAATGCGCATCAAAGCGGGTGCTGGCGCGTTTGTCTGCGGTGAGGAAACCGCATTGATCGAATCGCTGGAAGGCAACCGCGGTATGCCGCGGTTAAAACCGCCGTTCCCGGCGCAGGCAGGGTACTGGCTGCAGCCCTCGAATATCAACAATGTTGAAACCTTTGCAAATGTGCCGTGGATTTTGTTAAACGGTGGCGCGGCATTTGCCAAAATGGGCACCGAAACCTCCAAAGGCACCAAGGTGTTCGCGCTGACCGGTAAAATCAAGCGCGGCGGTTTGGTGGAAATCCCGATGGGTAAAACGCTGCGGGATGTGATTTTCGGCATCGGCGGTGGCATTAAAGACGATAAAGCGTTCAAAGCCGTGCAGATGGGCGGCCCCTCCGGCGGCTGTATCCCGGCAGATCTTCTCGACACTGTGATCGACTATAAGGCGCTGGCTGCGACCGGCGCGATCATGGGATCCGGCGGCATGGTGGTCATGGACGAATCCACCTGCATGGTCAGCATGGCGAAATTCTTTTTGGATTTCACCGCAAAGGAATCCTGCGGCAAATGCGTGCATTGCCGGATCGGCACCAAGCGGATGCTGGAGATTTTGACCCGCATCACCGAGGGCAATGGCAAACCGGGCGACATCGAGCTGCTCGAAGAGCTGTGCTATGCCATCAAGGACGGCGCGCTGTGCGGTCTGGGTCAGACTGCGCCCAACCCGGTGTTGACCACCATTAAATATTTTAAAGACGAATATGAAGCGCATATCCATGACAAAACCTGTCCCGCAAAAGAATGCACCGATCTTTTGCAGTATACCATCGATAAGGACAAATGCGTCGGCTGCACCATGTGCGCGAAGAAATGCCCGGTCGGCGCGATTCACGGCGAGGTCAAACACCCGCATGAGATCGACAGTGAAATTTGTATCAAATGCGGTCAGTGCTATAAAGTTTGCCGGTTTGGTGCCGTTAACGTCAGATAAAGGAAGGATTGCAGATGAATAAAATCCATTTAACGATAAACGGCGTTGCAGTGACCGGCAACGCCGGAGACACGATTTTGAATATTGCCGCGCAAAACGGTATTGTCATCCCCACACTGTGCCATCATCACAGCGTGAAAGTCTATGGCGCCTGCGGTCTTTGCGTGGTGGAATGCGAAGGCTCGCCCAAACTCATGCGCGCCTGTGCGACCAAAGCGGCCGACGGTATGGTCATCAACACCGAATCCGACCGTGTTGTTGCCGCGCGCAAGGTGGCGCTGGAACTTTTGATGTCGGATCATGAGGGCGACTGTGTCGGCCCGTGTTCCTTGAACTGCCCCGCCGGCACCGACTGCCAGGGCTATGTCAAACAGATCGCGCTGGGCAACGATTATGAAGCGGTCAAAATCATTAAAAACAAAATCCCGCTGCCGGCATCCATCGGCCGGGTCTGCCCCCACCCCTGCGAGACGGCCTGCCGCCGCAAAATGGTGGAGGAACCGATCTCGATCGCCTATTTAAAGGCGTTTGCAGCGGATAATGTTTTAAATTCCGACCATCCGTTCAAACCGGAAATGCAGCCAAAGACCGGCAAGCGCGTCGGTATCATCGGCGGCGGTCCGGCGGGTCTTACCGCCGCATACCGGCTGGCGATCATGGGACATACCGTCACGGTCTACGATGCAATGCCTCACATGGGCGGCATGCTGCGCTACGGTATCCCGGAATACCGGCTGCCAAAGGCGATTTTGCAAAAAGAGATCGATGAGATCGCAGCCCTTGGCGTCACCATGCAAAATAACGTTAAAATCGGGAAAGACGTGTCTTTCGCCGATATTCGTGCGGCGCACGATGCCGTGCTGGTCGCGACCGGCGCGTGGACGTCGATGTCGATGCGCTGCAAAGGCGAGGATTTGGACGGCGTGTTGGGCGGCATTGATTTTCTGCGGGATGTTGCGCTGCACAAAGCGCCGGACATCGGGGAAAAGGTCGCCGTCTGCGGCGGCGGCAACACCGCGATGGACGCCTGCCGCACCGCGGTGCGGCTCGGCGCACAGCAAGTTTATGTCGTTTACCGCCGCACACGCAATGAGATGCCGGCGGAAGAGCTGGAAATCAACGAAGCCGAAGAAGAAGGCGTGATTTATAAATTCCTGACCAATCCGGCTGAGATTTTAGGAGAAAACGGCAAAGTCACCGCGCTCAAACTGCAGGTCATGGAGCTTGGCGAGCCGGATGAAAGCGGCCGTCGTTCGCCGGTACCGGTGGAAGGCAAATTCGAGATTTTACCGGTCGATTCGGTCATTATGGCGATCGGCCAGAAAGCCGACGTTTCCGGTCTTGATGGGATCGAACTGAACAAAAAAGGCATTATTGCTGCGGATGAAACCACCTTTAGCACCAATTTGGACGGTGTGTTTGCCGTTGGCGATGCGACCAACAAAGGCGCATCGATCGCGATTGCCGCCATCGGCGAAGCGGATAAAGCGTCCTATGTGATCGACAGCTATTTAAAAGGCGATGTCATCCCCTACCGCAAACCTTATGTTTCGGAACGGGTCGTCACCCCCGAAATGCTCGCTGACCGCGAAAAACAAAGCCGCGGCAAAATGCCGGTGCGGGATGCAGCAGAGCGCAAAAACGATTTCAAAGAGATCACGTTGGGCTTTGATGAAGAAACGGCGCGAAAAGAAGCGGCGAGATGCCTGTCCTGCGGCTGCCATGATTATCACGATTGCAGCCTGATCCGCCACGCCAACCGTTATGATATCCACCCCGACCGGTTTAGCGGTGCAAAGCATCACGGTTTTGTGGAACAAAAACTGCAGGTGATCGAACGCAACCAGGACAAATGCATTTTGTGCGGTCTTTGCGTGCGCGCCTGTGAAGAAGATGCGAAACAGGGCATTTTAGGGCTTGTCGGCCGTGGATTCGACACGGTCATCAAACCGGAATTCAATTGTCCTGCAACCATCGAGGTCTGCAAAAACTGCAAGAAGTGCGTCAACGTCTGCCCGACCGGCGCGTTGAAAATCCTCGATGAATAAACCCATTGCCGGCTTTTCAGAGATTTTTGTCCCGGTTTTTGCAATACCGGAAAAGGAATGAATGGCTATGCAGAAAAAATATTTTAAACCGATTCTCATTACCGTCGCGGCTGTGCTTGCAGCTGCGGCGGTTATTGGCATTGCGCTGTCGGTTTATAGCAATGTAGCGCGGCGTTATGATAAAAACGACATCGTCGCCTATGTGGATTGCGGCGATTTGCTGGGCGCCGAAACCGACAGTGAGATCCGCACCACCGGCATGCCGGTCTATGCCGGCGAGCTGGAGGATGAAATGCAGCGCCGCAAAGCCGATGTGATCAGTCAGTACCGGGAAAAGGATCCGTCGCTTACCGTCGACAACGCTTTCTGGGACACCGAGATCGACGGGACCACGCCGCTTAAAACATTGCGCCAAACCGCATTGCAAAACGTGAAAACCTATAAAATCCAGCAGTGTCTGGGATTGCAATACGGACTGGTGACCGACCCGTCCTATGCGGCTTTTTTAAAGGATATGGAAGCGGAAAACGCCAGCCGTTCCGCGGCGGTCGCAGCGGGCCAGGTGATCTACGGTGCCGAAAGCTTTACCAAGGATACCTATTATCAGCAAATGCTCAGCTATCTGCAAAATGATCTGAAAGAAGCGATGTCCAAAACGGGCGAACCGCTTTATGCGGATGAGAAAGACTACCGCGCCTATTATGAAGAAATCAAAGATACCAGTTATAAAAAGGAAGACGAAAGAGAACTTATAGCGCTGTCCATTTCCTTTGCGGGAAACGGAAGCAATGCGGACATCGACCTTTTAGATGCCGCGTCTGCCAAAGCGCGCATAGATGCTGCGCACGACTTTGTATCCGATATGGAAAGCTGGGATGAAACGGCTTTTACAGCGGCGTTTCCGGAAATGACAGTGCGGACGTTGTCGCTGAATGCCGATACCACCAGCCAGGCGCAGAAAAGTGCGCCGGAGATGTATGAGCAGGCGGTGCAGTTGGATGCGGGAGAGATTTCCCCGGTATTTGAAGATATGTCCCAAACCGACGGCGGCGCGCAAAACAGCTACCGGTTTTTGGTTTGCCGTTCCTTTGCGGACGGCGGGTATTTCCCCTATGATGAAATCGCCAGCGCACTGGCTATGCAGTATGCCGACGACGCTTATGACGCCTATATCCAAAAGCTCGACGCCGCCTACACCGCGACCCCCTGCGGCAAATATGACAAAGTGGATATTCGCTGATTGCCGGCGTTTTCCGATTGACCATTTAAAGGAGGGGTTTTAAATGAAAACAGTTGCGATTTTAGGTTATGGCAACCGCGGCAGAGGGTATGCCGCATTGATCCTGCAACAAAAAGAGCCGATGCAGATTGTCGCCGTGTGCGACAGCAGTGCGGAGAAATTGCAGGCTGCGAAAGCAGAATTGCAGCTGCCGGACACGGCGCTCTTTTCGGATACAGACGCCTTTTTTAAAAAAGGGCAGCTTGCAGATTTTTTGTTTGTCTGCACCCAGGACACGCAGCATTTTGCACACACCATGCAGGCGCTGGAAACCGGCTATGCTATTCTGTTGGAAAAACCGATTGCCCCGGATTTGAAGGAGTGCGTTGCCATTCGCGACAAAGCGGCGGCGTTGCACCGGCAGGTGCAGGTTTGCCATGTGCTGCGCTACACCGATTTTTATACCGCGGTGCGCCGGGTGATCGACAGCGGACGGCTCGGCCAGCTGGTATCGATCGAACTGCATGAAGATGTCTGCTATTGGCATCAGGCGCACAGTTTTGTGCGGGGTGACTGGAACTGCGCGGCAAAGTCCGCGCCGATGATTTTGGCCAAATGCTGTCATGATCTCGATCTTGCGGTCTATCTTGCAAAAAGCCGTTGCCTTTCGGTTGCATCGCAGGGCAAACTGCATTATTTTAAACCGGAAAACGCACCAAATGGCGCGACGCACCGCTGCAAAGACTGTCCGCATAAAGCTACCTGTATCTACAGCGCCTATCGCATTTATATCGAACCGTCTGCAAAAATGAGCGAAGCAGCACTCCGGCATGCATGGCCGCAGTGCCGGCTGACAAGCGACGGCGTTGTGACGATGGAAAAACTGCTGCATGCCGTCGAGAACGGTCCGTTCGGCCGGTGCGTTTACCATTGCGATAACGACGTGGTGGATTACCAGGTCACCGCCATGCAGTTTGAAAGCGGCGTGCAGGCAACGCTGACCATGACTGCGTTTTCCCGCCGGATGAACCGGCAGATTCATCTGCGCGGCGCATTGGGCGAACTGATCGGCGACATGGAAGAACGCGTTCTCTGTTTTTACCCCTTTGGCGGGGAAAAAGAAGAAATCCCGCTGCAGCCGTTTGACGGGATCGGCGGGCATGGCGGCGGGGACGCCGGACTGATGCACGCGTTGGCGCAAGGGATTTGCAAAACAGATATTGCCGAATCGGTGCAAAGCCATATCATGGCGTTTGCCGCCGAATATTCAAGGCTGCACGGCGGCATACCGGTCGATTTAAAATCCTTTGAACGGCAAAATATCGAAAAATAAAAAACAGGCAGGTTTATTTGATATGCACCCCAAAAGTTAGACACTTTTGGAGGTGCATATTTTTTATGGG
>CAMMAZ010000032.1 GCA_946493765.1 uncultured Clostridia bacterium
CCTTGGTGCAGCGCAATGGAACAAAAATTACAAAATCCGAAACAACCACGGTTATGTGTGATAGAAAAGCGGACTTCTTCGATCGCGGGAACACCGCCGTCCTTTTCATAACAGGGGTGGTAGGTTCGCATATACGGTAGAGAATAAACAAGATCCAACTCCTCAGTTTGAAGGGCATATGCAGGTGGATTTTGCACCAGCATTTTGTCCCCGTGCCGCTGAATAACCGTTTTGCCATAGACCTCATCCTGTTGATCATATTGTATGCGGCAGGCACGGGCATATAGTGTTTTATCAGCACAAACTTCCTGATAACTTGGACACTGCACTGCGCCCAAAGGTGTTTCGGAGGGTGCGCATAAGTAGCAGGTACCCCGCACGTCTCTGATCGAATGAACAGGCTCCCCGCTACGCAGTCGGTCGGCAATTTCGACGATTGCGTGTTCACCCATGCCGAACATCAGCAGATCTGCGCCGCTGTCGACCAGGACGGAGGGCATCACCGTATCTTTCCAGTAGTCATAATGTGCAAACCGGCGCAGGGACACTTCCAACCCGCCACACAAAACGGGAATCTGAGGCGCCGCTTTTTTACACAGTTTTGCATAAACTGTTGCCGCACGGTCGGGACGTTTACCTGCCTTTCCACCGGCAGTGTAATAGTCGTCGCTGCGTTTTCGTTTTGCCGCGGTATAATGTGCAACCATCGAATCGATGTTTCCGGCCGTCACCAGAAAAGCCAGCTTTGGAAGTCCGAGTTTTAAAATGCTGTTTGGATCGTGCCAGTCGGGCTGCGCGATAATTCCTACAGTATAACCGTGATATTCCAGCACACGAGAAATAATCGCCACGCCGAAACTCGGATGATCGATGTAGCTGTCGCCGGTAATATAAACAAAGTCAAGCTGTTTAATTCCGCGTTCTGACATATCCTGTTTGGAAATCGGTAAAAACGGCATTTTTTCACCACCTTTTTCTTGCTAGTCAGTATAACATATTCGGCAAAAAAAAGCAAACTGCATAAACAGAAAAATCCTGTGGTTTGCATTATACCATTAAAAATCCTGGGTGGCGTGCGTTGTCACCCAGGATGAAAATATGATGTTATGTGTTTGCTGATCTTGGCTCGAATCCCAAATCAATCAACGACTCTGTCAAAACATCGGCAATCAGGGCATGACCGGCAGCTGTGGGATGTACCCGATCACCGGCAATCAATAAGGAAGGATTATCCTGCTGTTCAAACGCGGTGTAGACATCAGCAATGTAAGTATTATCATCCTGTGCTGCGCATTCCTCGTATTTTTGATTGATTAAAGGGGCTAATTCATCCATTATATTTTCAGCCACCTGATAAATTGGATTACTACTACCATGAAACGGATTATAAAGTGTTTGAATCAACAAAATACCATCCGGGTTCAATGTACGGATTTGTTGCAATACTGTTTGCAGATCTGTTTCAATTTCGGTTACCATATCCTGTATCACGTTGCCGTCAACGCCGGTAATAGCAGCGGAGAACATATCTGCGTAGGGGAGATTAAGCGCATTATTCCCACCGATGGAAAGTTCAATGATATCCGCGTCCCGCACTGCGCTGCGTACCTCTTTTAAATCCATCTGCGCCAAGAGGTCCTGCGTGTCATACCCTTCAGCCGCATAATTTTGGTAGATAAATCCAAAGTTATTCGCGACTTGTTTCCCGTAAATCTCATTTTCTTCTACGCCGTAGCCGGAAGCAATGGAATCACCAAGCACAAGAAAATTTTGAGGCGACTCCGATGTTTTTGCAACGGCGGCATAAAGGAAAAAAACAGCCCCGCTAATTAAAAATACCAACACGATAGCCAGTATTGTGTATTTGATAACGGCTTTTTTTGGCATAAATAGCCTCCTTGATAAAAGATTAAGAAAAAGGTGTTTTCGTTATCCAACAGAAAACACCTTTTTACTAGTTTATGTGCGAGGGATTTGTGATATTCCTTAATTCCTGCAAACGTTTGGCCATATCAGGTGCAGAAAACAGAACATTTCCGGTAACCAACACATTCGCACCTGCTTTGACAGCGCGGGGGGCAGTCTGCAGATTGATACCGCCGTCAACCTCGATATCCAGTGGTAACCCCAGACTGTCAGCTTTTTTGCGAATCTGTGTGATTTTCGGCAGGACATTTTCCATAAATGCTTGTCCGCCAAATCCTGGTTCTACACTCATAACCAGTATCATATCGCATAACGGCAAAAAAGGAAAAACCGCGTCCGCTGGGGTAGCTGGTTTAATCGTCAGACAGGTTTTTTTGCCATAATCTTTGATTGCAAGAAGCGTTGTCTCGATATCCGATCCGGCTTCGACATGAAAACCAATACTGTCTGCACCGGCTTCGGCAAACTGCCGGATATAGCGGTGCGGTCGATCGATCATCAGGTGCACGTCCAGCGGCAGATTTGTTGCTTTGCGGATGGAGGCAACCACAGGCATACCAAAAGAGATGTTGGGCACAAAAATGCCATCCATCACGTCCAAATGCAGCATATCAGCTTTTGCGTGTT
Organism: uncultured Clostridia bacterium; assembly: GCA_946493765.1. Lineage (GTDB taxonomy): Bacteria > Bacillota > Clostridia > Oscillospirales > Acutalibacteraceae > RUG11462. The sequence continues at coordinate 2,554 of CAMMAZ010000032.1, forward strand.
CCAATTCTTGGAGTGCACGTTCCAAATGCACGAAATCGGCTGTTAAAATTGAGGGAGAAAACTGCGTCATATGAAACTCCAATCTGTTATCATTACTGAACGGTACAGAGAACGTCCACGGTGTCGAAAGCATAATTTTGCTCTTTGACTGTATCTGCTACATCATCAGGGAATGCGGCGACGGTAAATGTCAACACTTCTCCCGCTTTGACAGAGCCTGGACTTTCTTTGATCAGCGGCTCTTTTAGCAGGTCATATTCGTTGTCAATCATCAATTCAATGGAAACAGAACCAATATTCATATCTTTACCGGTATTGTTCCGCAGTGCAATCGTCGCTTCGATCCCACGGGAAGCGGTAAATTTCAACTCTTTTACAGAAGCAGTGAAATCCTGTGTTTCGCTCGTTGTAGGATCTGCTCCATCTAGTACGCAGCCTTCGTGCGAAAGCGTGATCACGGCGGTGCATTGGTCAACCCGGTCAATTTGTTCGGGCGAAACATGCAGCTGATCGTTTTCAAATATACATTCAATGCCACACGACTCATCCGGTCTGAGATAAACGTCGTTTTCCAGTGAAAAATCGCCGTCGCTGGCGATCAGATTACCATTGCCGTCGGCAATCGATTCAATTTCAAGGTGGGTAATTTTTTTTGCATATTCTGTTTTATTGGTAACGGTGACAATCGCATTCATTGCTCCGGTTTCATTGTCATACTGCACAGATTTGATTTGTGCGTTTAAAGTGCCTTCTGTTAAATCCGATACCGTTTCCACAGACGTATCACCGTTATTGCAGGCCGTTGCGAAAAGCAGGAGAACAACTGACAAGAGCAACGTTATCCATTGTTTGATTTGTTTCATAACAGACTCCTTAAATTCTTTGTCTATCTTTATTATAATAAGGGTAAAATATGATTGCAAGCAGTATTTTGAAATTCATATTATATTTACAATTATTTTTAGTGACAAATCAGAGGATGTCTGTTATAATAAAAAATCAAGAAGCAATTATTGACTGAAAAGGATGGAAAATATGGATCAATCGAACTATTCACTGATTTTAGATACGGTGAGCGCACTTTTGAAGGAAAAAGGATTCAATTTCGTCGAAGACGATGGTGTTTCCTACTATTCCAATGGGCAACATGCCGTGCGCATCGAATATGCAGAGGAATCCAAGCAGATTGCGTTGCAACATGCAGTGCTGACAGAGGGAAAGGGCGTTGATTGGAAGGTTGCGTCTTCCTGGCTGTTTACTGAGGAATCCACCGAAAAGGATCAGATGAGCATTGCAAACGACTTTTGCGATTCGATTTTAGGCTTTTTGGGGCTCAAGGCATCAGCGGCAGTCGGAGGCGTTGATTTGCCGTCTAAAAAGAAAAGCGTAGAAACGATCGATATTGAAAGCTTTACCGCGCGTTTCCTCGCGATTTATCCGGCTTATAAAGAAACCTATAAAGAAAATGTCGCCAAATACGGCGAATTTTTCTATGATGCATTTTTCAGCCAATATGGTGTGACAGAATTTGTGACAGCGCTTAAAAATGGAAATAAAAAGCAAATTTCCAAATTGTTTGAGCTTTTCGGAACCGCTTATAATAAAGGAGATATGACCGTAACGACAACAGTGGTCTATACCATTATCTGCGGTGCGCTACTCAAAGAGCCTGCACTTGAAGAAGATACATTTTCTTATCTGGAAAAATATAAATTCTTAAAAACGGCATGCGTGAACACACTGAAACTATTAAAATCCACGAAAGGTGCAAAAAAATATCTGTAAAAATCATGGATGAAGCGTTGTGCAAGATGCACAACGCTTTTTTTGTTTTAAAAAAACTGCGCAGTGCTGCAGGGCTTATTAGAAAAAAGTTAATATTATCGGTAGTTTGTATGACTGGTTTTTAAACGATGTGTGTACCTACTGTAAATGTTAACAAAAAAATATCACTATTTGACAAGAATGAGCCTTTTTTGTGTGATAATATTAGTGGACGATAATAGATTTAAGATCCAAAAATGTGCAAATTGCACAAAAACCACTTTTTACTCATGTGCAATAGGCATAAAATTCGGTGTTAAAAGTCAGAATATGGATTTAAAATCTGTTTTCGATGGCGATAAAATTTTTAAATAGGAGAAGTGGCAATGAAAAGATTTTTAGCGGTCATGATGGCGATACTGCTGGTGGTCGGTTGCACATTTGTAGCGGCGGCAGAAGACAGCACGCAGACAGAATCTTATTCAGATTTGGCTGAAGATGCTGCGCATTTCAGAAATGACAGTTTGGAAATGTATCAGCAGCGGCAAAGCTACAACGATTACAGAGAAGAAAAACTAAAGTCCTACCAAAGCGGAACGCAGGCGGTTGTAATCGATGCAGATCAGCTGACGACGCAGCCGGACGGCGAAAGTGTGATCGTTTATTCCGGAAATGAAATGCGCACTACATATCAAAACACAGATGCGGATATCAACGACGGAAAGAACTTTGACAGCGCTGTTTACACGTCTGAAGATTCCAGTGTGGAATTCACTTTCACTTTGGAGCAGGCAGGACTTTATAATCTTTACGTTGAGTATTTCACCCTGGAGGAAGGCACCGGCAGTGCAATTGAAAGGGAACTGATGATCAACGGAGAGATTCCTTTTGATGTTGCCGAAGATTTTAATTTCAATCGTGTTTGGACAGATGTTTTCCAAACGGATGAAAATGGCAATAAAGTTTTCCAAAAAGATATTTACGGCAATGAAATCCGTCCGGATCAGGAACAGGTATATTGCTGGACTTCTTCCTATTTTTATGATTATTTAGGCCATCATACTGAGAAATTGTTATTCGCTTTTGAACAAGGCGAAAACACGCTGACCTTAAACGGCGTCAAAGAACCGATGCTGATTGGCCGTATTGAATTGATTCCAGCAGTGGAAACTATCTCTTATGCGGATTATATCAAAAACTACAGTGAGTCGGATTACTATGACGGGGAGGAACTCATTATTGAAGGCGAGTTCCCCGTTCAGAAATCCGACCAGACGATGATCCCGGTTTCGGATGTATCGTCTGTTTCCACATCGGCCAGCGGTGCAGATGTGAGCGCTTATGTGATGCTGATGAATGAGATTGGCGGTACCAGTTGGCAATATCCGCAGCAGTCCATCAGCTGGACAGTCGGGGAGGATGCAAAGCCCGGTTTATATGCGGTGAATTTTAAAGTCAGAAAAAATGTCAATGAAGGCATGATTTCTTCAAGAACGTTTTACGTCAACGGAGAGGTTCCGTTTGAAGAAGCGATGGCAATGCGTTTCACCTATTCCAAAGATTGGAAAAATGTTGCCATTACGGATGATGACGGTAATCCCTGTTATGTTTATTTGGAACCCGGCGATACCATTACACTGGAAGCAACACTCGGCGACATGGGAGATATTTTGCGCCGTGCTGAAATCGCTTTGACGGAGATCAACGCGATTTATCGTCAGATCCTGATTATTACCGGATCTTCACCGGATAAATACCGGGACTATCAATTGGATGAGTTGATTCCGGAAACAATTGATGAGATGAAAGTGCAAAGCGATGAGTTGACCTCTATTGTCAATGCAATCGTTGAATTTACCGGAACAAAAGGTTCGGACATGTCTTCGCTGGACACATTGGCCAGACAGTTAAACGACATGCATGAGGATCCGGATATTATTGCTAAACAACTTTCGTTTTTCAAAACCAATATCGGTTCCTATGGTACATGGCTGAATTCGGCGAACAGCGCTCCGTTGGAGCTGGATTATATTTCCTTATCTGCGCCGGGCTCTGAAATCCAGAAAGCGACAAAAGGCTTTTTTGCCAATCTCGGCTACAGCTTCAATCGCTTTATTGCATCTTTTGTTGTGGACTACAATGCGATCGGTAATATGACGGAAACAACGGATGATGAAAATACCATCACTGTCTGGATTTCAAGCGGCCGTGACCAAAACCAGATTCTGCGGTCAATGATCAACAACTCCTACACGGCTTCTACCGGTAACCAGGTCAATCTGGAATTGGTCAATGCCGGCGCACTTTTGTCGGCAGTCGTTGCGGGCATTGGACCGGACGTCGTTTTAGGTCAGGCGAAGAATGAGCCGGTCAACTTTGCGCTGCGTGGCGCGGCATATGATCTAACGCAGTTTGATGATCTTGATGAGATCACAAAACGATTTGCCGAAGAGGCCATGGTGCCTTACCGGCTTGTAGGTCCGGATGGACATGAAGGTGTTTATGCCTTGCCGGAAACACAGGATTTCATGGTGCTTTATTATCGTTCTGATGTTCTGGCGGAACTAGGCCTTTCAGTACCGGATACATGGGAAGATGTCATTACCTGTGTGACGGTGCTCAACAAAAACAACATGGAATTTGGTCTGCCGGCGCAGGAAATGACAACACAGTGTTTCTACACGTTTTTGCTGCAGCATGATGGTCGATTGTATAATGACGATGCGACCGGCACGGATCTGAATACAGATGCCGCGACCAAAGCTTTCAAAATGCTGACGAACTTTTATGTGAACTACGATTTCCCAATGCAATACGACTTCCAGAACCGTTTCAGAACCGGTGAGTTGCCGATGGGTATCGCCAGCTTTACACAGTATAACACATTGGCGGTTGCTGCGCCTGAAATTCGCGGTTTGTGGGGCTTTACTGTTTTGCCGGGCATGGAGCAGGCAGACGGTACCATCAACCGGAAGGGTGATTTGTCAACAACAGCATGCTTTATTCTTTCCGATAATGTCAATGTTGAAAAATCCTGGGAATTTTTGAAATGGTGGACCTCCACTGAAGTGCAGACGGAATATGGTAATCAATTGGAAAGTGTCATGGGGACTGCAGCGCGTTACAACACGGCGAACATTGAATCTTTCAATGCGCTGCCGTGGTCTGCTGATGAATTGGAATCGCTGAACATGCAGTTATCTGTCAGCCAGCAGATTCCGGAGATTCCCGGTAGTTACTTCCTGACACGTCATATTAACAACGCATGGCGTAATGTGGTTTATTCTAACCTGGATCCTAAAGATACCCTTTATGACTATTCCAAAACGATTGACAATGAAATCACTAGCAAACGTGAAGAGTTCGGTTATTCGAACCCGTCTGAGAAATAAGCGCTGCATCTGAAAGAAACGGGGGTCAAATATGGCTACTTTAACAAAAGCAAATCGAAAAGAAATCAAGCGGCAGGATCGAAAGCTGCTGAAAAAGAGCTTTAAACGCAACTGGGATTGCTATGTATATATGGCACCGTATGGCATTATCTTTTTTGCCTTCACGGTTCTGCCGGTTTTGGCATCCATCGTTTTAAGCTTTACCTATTATAATATTTTGGAAGCGCCTACCTTTATCGGATTGGACAACTACCGGTCGCTGCTGGCGACGGACGACGTCTTTATTACGGCGCTGAAAAACACCTTAATGATTGCCGTTATCACCGGACCGGTGGGTTATTTAATGTCGATCATGTTTGCGTGGTTTATCAATGAACTGTCCCCGAAGGTTAGGGCGGTTATGGTTACCATTATGTATGCACCGTCTATTTCCGGTGGCGCATATGCGATCTGGAAGCTGATGTTTTCCAACGACTCCTATGGTTGGGCGAACAGCTTGCTGCTCAGCGTCGGTATCATTTCAGAGCCAATACAGTTTTTGACAGATGTCAACTGGATGATCTGGATTGCGATTATCATCACAATCTGGATGTCTCTCGGTACCGGTTTCTTGTCCAATGTGGCAGGTTTCAGAACCATTGACCGTTCGCAATATGAAGCGGGGTATGTTGAAGGAATTCGGAACCGGTGGCAGGAACTTTGGTTTATCACATTGCCGAGTATGCGTCCGCAGTTGATGTTCAGTGCGGTTATGAGCATTACACAGGCATTTACCGTGGGTGATGTCACGACGCAGCTGTTTGGCATCCCCAGCACAGACTATGCGGCGCATACCATCCTCAACCATATCACCGACTATGGTACGACTCGTTTTGAAATGGGTTATGCCTGTGCGATTGCGACTGTTTTGTTTGCAATGATGGTTGCATGTAACCAGATCATTCAGAGAATGCTCAGAAAGGTGGGACAGTAATGGAACAGGCCAAGCAGATTGATGTTAAAAAGCTGAAAGTTTCTAAAAAGGTTTTTAATCCGGGTCCTGCAAGATCCAGAACCGGTAATGTTATTAACTTTTTGTTCCTTTGTTTAGTCGGTTTTTTCATGGTGTTTCCACTGATTTTCATTGTGAGCAACGCTTTTAAACCGATGGACGAATTGTTCATGTTTCCGCAGAAGATGCTGGTACGAAATCCTACGCTTTCAAACTTTACCAGTATCAGTATTTTGATGAGTTCCTCTTGGGTGCCGTTCTCCCGATATATTTTCAATACATTGTTTGTGACGATCGTGGCAACGTTTTTCCATATTCTTCTGGCGTCTTTGGCAGCTTATGTTTTGGAAAAACGTGAGTTTCCCGGCAGAAACTTCATGTCGCAGATCATTGTGTTGTCTCTGATGTTTACACCGGCAGTAACCGGTATCCCGAACTATATCATACAGTCTAAACTAGGAATGATCGATACCTATTGGGTGCTGATTATCCCATATATCGGCAGTTCGATGGGACTTTATTTGATGAAACAGTTTATGAGTTCCTCTATCCCGAATACACTTTTGGAGGCTGCCAGAATCGACGGCGCATCTGAATTGCGGATCTTCACGCGGATTGTCATGCCGTTGGTCAAACCGGCGTGGTTGACGATGTTGATGACTTCCGTGCAGTCAATGTGGGGTATGACCGGTAACACAGTCATCTTTTCAGAAGCCAAAAAGCCGTTGAACTATGCGCTGTCACAGATCGGTACAGGCGGTGTCGCCCGTCAGGGCGCGGCGGCAGCTGTAACGCTGATTATGATCATCCCGCCGCTTTTGGTTTTTATCCTTTCGCAGTCGAGAATTTTGGATACTATGGCGTCGTCCGGTATCAAAGAATAAGAGGAGGAGTGGAACGTGAAAAAAAGAATTATTGTTTCTTTGTTAATGCTTGTTATGCTCTTCCAGTTCTCAGCAAGTGCCGCGTCCCCTTATCAGTCATATGTCTATGATTTTAACGGCGTTTATTTACCGGCGCCGGAAGCGATGACCTATGAATATAAGATCGATATCGGAGAGCTTGCGGTCGATGACGCAGGAAACACATTGGGGAGTTTACAAAGTCCACAGGATATTTATGTTTACCGTCCGGAAAACAGCGACTCGGATGAGAACGCTTTGATTTATATTTCGGATACCGGTAATCAACGTATTGTTATATTAAATAGCGATTACTCTTATCATGGACAGATTTCCACATTTAAAAACACTATCACAGATGAGAATGGCAAAACGACCGAGATTGATGATCATTTTTATAGCCCGACAAGCGTTTTTATCACGACGGAAAGCTACACAGTGACCGATCCTCAAACGGGCGTGCAGTCCGAAGCAAAGCGCGAAGTGATTTATGTTTGTGATCAGAACGGTGCGAAACCGGAGAATACTGATGCCGAGATCGTGCAAAACAAGAGTAAGATATACAGTACGATTAATACGGATACATCTGGGCGTATCTTAAAATTCGATTATAAAACCGGTGAATTGATCGATAACATCGTTGGCATCGATTCGTCGATTTTGGATGACAAATTTATTTTCCAGCCGAAAAAGGTTGTGGTCGACAGCGCAGGCCGCATGTTTGTGTTGTGCAACAATTTCAACTTAGGCGTTATGGAGCTGGATGAGAAAGGCGAATTTGTGCAGTGCCTTGGCGCACCGCCGGTTACTTATAACCTGATCACATTGATTTGGCGTTTCTTCTCCACAGAGGAACAAACGGATCGTATGGAAAGCTTTGTACCGACGGAATATAGCGGTATCGATATTGACGAAGACGGGTTTATTTATGTTACCAACAGTACTTTCGATCAAGAGGATGCTGCAACCGTGAAAAGTCTGAGCCGTCTGAACGCCAAAGGTGCCGATGTTTTAAAATCACCGGAATATGCACCGTATGGTGATGTGGGCGTCAATTGGTTGGGCACCTATGAAGGGCCATCCAGACTCGTGGACGTTTTAACACTGGATAATGAAATGTATGCGGTACTGGATAATCTGCGAAGCCGTGTCTTTTTCTACAATTCAGATGGTGTCAATCTATTTGAATTCGGCACAGTAGTCGATCAGCCTGACGAACGGCACACCAGTTATGTCAATGGAACATTGCCATCCCTTTCGGCTGTTGCCATTGAATGGATCAACGACTCGTGTATTTTGCTCAGCTATGATGCGTCAATGGAATCGGCATCTTTGAATGTTTATTCCATGACAGACTATGCCTCAAAAATTCTTTATGCAACCGAACTGCATTACAACGATCAATATGATGAAGAAGTTGAGGTCTGGCAAGAGGTTTTATCTCTGAACGCCAACAGTGTGGCGGCACAGCAGAGTATCGGAGAAGTTTATTACAGAAATGGCGATTACCAGACGGCAATGAAATATTTCAAAGCCATTTATGATAATGACAATTATTCCAGAGCTTATAAGCATCAGCGGCAAATTTATATTGAGAATTATTTTGGTATTGCCGTTGCGGTTATTGTGCTGCTCATTGCGGTTATCATTATTCTTAAAAAGCTATACCGGCGATATGTTCCGCCTGTAAAAGAACATTCCTATTTAGGACATCTCAAATATGCCAAAACGATCATGGCAAGGCCGTTGCACGGTTACTGGTTCCTGGTGCGTGAAAATCATGCGACCGTTTTGTCGGCAACAACGATTTTGGCAGTTACCTGTATTGTCAGTGTGTTGCAGGCGCGGTTTACCGGTTTCATCTTTGACATGACGGCAGAACGGGTGAATATTTTCCTGGAAATCGCTAAAATTGTGGCGCCATTACTGCTGTTTGTTGTCTGTAACTGGTGTGTCACGTCATTGATGGCGGGCGAAGGTAGCTTTAAAGCAATTTATATTGCCAGCTGTTATGCATTGACCCCGATCATCGTTTTGTATCCGATTTCTATTATCCTGAGTAATATCATGGTAAAAGAGGAAGGCAATCTCTATGTTGTTTTCCTTACCATTGCGATGATTTACATGTTGTTTTTGATTGTGGCGGGTAATATGCGGGCACATGATTATTCGCTCGGAATGACGATCCTGGAGTTGTTTATTACAGTTTTGGTTATGTTGCTTGTTGTGTTCCTGGCAATTCTGTTCTTTGCGCTCGTTCAACAGATGTATCAGTTCGTGGCAGATATTCTGCTTGAATTGTCATTGCGCAGTTAGGAGGAAAAGATAAATGAAGAAAGTCAAACAAATTGTGTCCCTTTTGATGATTGTCGCTGTTGTCTTTTCCACACTGGTATTTACGTCCTGCGGTGCGGTATTATCCCAAAATCCGGAGCGTCCGGATTATATTCCGGAAGCTGGAACCAGTACCTATGAAGACAGCGATCAATACACGGTGGTTTATCAGAGCGATAAGCTGATGTTTGAATTCAATGAATTCACAACTGACATCCGCATTTCGACTCTGGAAAATGGGCAGGTGAGCCATTCCTGGTCCACAGAGTATAAAGCGGATGAAAGCGAATGGACATTGCCGGAAAGAGGACAAATTTTAAATATTAATTATGTAGACACGAGCTCCGGAAATGTCAGCACGCTCTCTACTTTTACGGATTCCGTTGAAAAAGGGCAATTTGATTACACGATTGAGGATTCGCAGGTTACCGTACAATACGGACTTGGGGACGTCGGTTATAAGATTCTTTTCCCGCTGGCATTATCACCAGAACGCTATGCTGAACTGCAGGAACGACTCAATCAGGCAGTTGCCGACGGTGCTTTTGCCGATGATACTGATAATCTGGTTGCCAACTGGGTAGATTATCAACTGGTGGATCTGGAAAGTGATGTCTATTCCGACAGAACCCCGTCGGAAATGAATGAGCTGCGTGCCACCTATAAACAGGCGGCAGAAAATGAAGGCGGCTGGTATTATCTGAATATGAGCTGGAGTTCCAGAAATGTGGACAGGTATAATTCATTATTTGAGCGCATTGGCTACACGCAGGAAGAGTGCGACGAAGATAATGCGCAAATGGAAGTTCCGGTTGAATTTCAAACACGCCCGGAATTCAACATCGTGGTGAATTATAAAATCGTCAATGACGCGCTGGTCGTCACCATTCCGGAAGAAAATATCTATTATCCGGAGGATTATATCATTGAGACCATCCAGGTGAATAACAATTTGATGAAATATTCACAGTATTATGATGGTTATTTCCTGTTGCCAGACGGTTCCGGTTCAATCATGAATTTTAATAACAACCGTAATAAATTAGGCAACAAGGAAACTTACATTCAGATGTACGGCGTTGACGATTCACGAGGTGTTGAAGAACGTACAGCTGTATATAATGATGCGGTTTTTCCGGTGTTTGGTTCCTGCGTTACAGGTTATAATCCGCCTGCCGATACCACGTCAGATCTAACGACAGATCCTACTGTGAACACGGCGGACGATACCCAAACAGATACAACGGCAAATGCCGATGCAGCCACTGCAACAGATACGACAGCCAATAACGCGTCCGCAGGTGCGCAAACTTCTTCCGTTGATGATTATTATGGCGCTTTTGCGGTAATCAATTCCGGCGATGCGTTTGCGGGTATTTCGGCATATTCGGCGTATGAAGAGGATACCGGCGCTTCGCTGGACACCTTGGCCAACGAGACAACGGATGACACAACGACAGACGCTGCAACAGATTCCGGTAGCACTGATATAGGCGGCGGAACAGGTGCGAACAATTTCAATGCTGTCTGGGCGGAATTCCGCATCAATGAATCGGTTCTTTTGGATTCGCTGGGAGATACCGGTTCCGATGTTACGAGATATCAGTTCCAGCGGTATTTGGGCGATATCCAGTTAACCTACTATTTCCTGGAGGGTGAAGATGCAACCTATTCCGGTATGGCAAAGCTTTATGGTGAGTTGCTGTTTGGTGATGAAGAAGCAAGCACAACCCCGTCGGAATATTATTCTACCGTTGAAATGGTCGGTTTGATCAATGGTTATGGTTTGTTCTTTGGTGTTGAATATAATGATAAGATCAGCATGACCAGCTTTGATCAGGTGGAAACCATTGCAAAGGATCTCAAGTCCAATGGTTTTAATAATATGAATATCAAGCTTAACGGTTGGTTCAACGGCGGCGTAGAGCATGGATTCATTCAGGATATCAAAGTTTCCAAACAGCTTGGAGGCGAGGACGGATTTAAAGATTTGATTTCCAGCCTTGAGTCGGAAAATATCGGTTTGTATCCGGATGCGGACTTCCAAAATGTTTATACGGCGGAAGATACACCGTCAAACAAATATACAGCCTCGAATATCAGTGGAGAAACCTCTTATATTCAAAGCTATGATATGGTCAATTTTTCTGCTTACGATAAGCTTACCGCTGCTGTTCTCAATATGGATGCGGCACGGGATAACCTGTCTAGCTTTATGGAAGACTACAGTGAATATGGACTGAATAATGTATCCTTCCGTTCACTTGGTGCAAAGATCAGCGCCAACTATAAAGAAAAAGAGGACTACATGGAACGGCAGGAAACGTTGGAAACATTGCAGGATATGGTTAAAACCAATGTTGCGGATAAAGGCTACAGCGTCATGGGCAACGGTGCGTTTGCTCCATATATTCAATATATGGATGTCGTCAACAACATGCCTGTTGAATCTGCCGGTTTGGATACCTGTGACTACAGTGTTCCGTTTACTTCCATGGTGCTCAGCGGTCATGTGGACTACACCTATAAACCGATCAACTTAAGTTACGGTGAGCGAAAAGATTTATTGCGGTTGATCGAAGGCAATGCAGGCGCTTATTTCACTTTGACGGGTGAGTTTTATGATGAGATCGGTTGGACGGATTATGATTATCTCTATTCCACCTGCTATGATCAAATCAAAGATTCGGTTTTAGAGAAATATAATTACGTTTCCACAGCGTTGACGGATGCTTATGGGGTAGCCATTACCAATCATGAACATTTAGCGGAAAATGTCAACAAGGTGACCTATGCCAACGGAAATTACATTATCGTAAACTACGGCAGTTCTGATTACAAAACGAGTGACGGTATTACCGTGCCAGCTAATGGTTATATCAATTATTTCAAAGATGTAAAGGGGGCAGAATAAACAATGAGTGAATTTGCAGCGAAAAAAGCGCCCGTTCGGTTCAGCAGAAAGCATTCGATTGAGGTCAAACAGCGTAGATATGGATATCTATTTTGTATTCCTTTTATTATCGGTGTGTTGATTTTTGTGCTGTATCCGATGGTGATGTCCCTGCTTTACAGTTTTTCGGACGTTAAGTCCGGCGGCAGCGGCGTTGTGTTGTCCAACTGGGGTTTTCAGAATTACAATGAGATTTGGGCAGTGCAAACCGACTTTCGTGAGCTGGTTGTCGGCGCGTTGAAGGATATGGCCGTTAATGTTCCGCTGGTCGTTGTTTTTGCTTTCTTCATGGCCAGTGTTTTGAACACCAAATTCATCGGTCGTGGCTTTGCACGTTCCGTCATGTTCCTGCCGGTGATTATTTCTTCCGGTATCATTGTCGGTTTGTCTGTAAATGATGTGGCGTCTAATCTGATCAGTTCCGGCGACCGTTTTGCTGCCACGGCAGAGGAAGCAGCGTCGGTAACTACTGCGTTTCAGACCATGCTGGAAAACATGGAATTGAATCAGTCGCTGATTGATTTTATCGTGGGTGCGGTATCTAATATCAGCACAATCGTGAATTTGTCCGCGGTTTCCATTATTATTTTCCTCGCAGGTCTGCAAAGCATTTCGCCGTCCATTTATGAGGCATCTTACATTGAAGGTGCGACAAAATGGGAAGTGTTCTGGAAAATCAGTCTGCCAATGGTCAGCCCGTTGATATTGTTGTCGGTGGTTTACACCATTGTCGACTCTTTTAACGGTGAAAACAATGCGGTTATTTCAACGATTCACCAAAACATTATTAAGACGGAATATGGCATTGCATCTGCGATGGCGGTCAGCTATTCACTGATTATACTGTTGATTTTGGGTATTATCTTTGCGCTGCTGTCCAAAGTCGTGTTCTATCAGGATTAAAGGAGATGATGATACATGAGTAGTTTGTCACAGACAGCCACTGCGCCGAAAAGGCGCAAAATGGATAAAGCGAGATTAAAAAAATACAGCTTTAAATATACCGTATCACTCGTCCGTTGGATTTTTATCCTGGGTATGTGTTTTGTCGTATTGTTTCCGTTGTTCAAACAGATTGTATTATCGGTTATGTCAGAAAGCGATCTGTATGATGCGACCGTCAATTATATTCCTAAACATTTGACGTGGGAAAACTATAGTAATGCATGGACGAAGCTAGGTGGATGGGAGACGATTCTTAATTCGTTTGCATTGACCATTTCCTGCTCGGTTTTGATCGTTATCAGTGCAACGCTGGTCGGGTATGGTTTGGCGAGATTTAAATTTAGACTGAACGGACTTTTGTTCGTACTCGTGATTTTAGCGCTGGTACTTCCGTCTGACCTGCTTTTCACTCCGCGTTATATCATGTTTGTGCGTTTGCACATGGTAGATAACAGTTTTATCCCTATGTTGTTATTCGCAGTGACCTGTACCGGTTTTAAGTGCAGCCTTTATATCTTCCTGATGCGGCAGTTCTTTAAAGGGCAACCGCATGAGCTGGAAGAGGCGGCGTATGTGGACGGGGCCGGTCCGCTGAAAACCTTTATTAAAATCATGCTGCCCGGTGCGGTGGCCATGATGGTCACGGTTTTCCTGTTCTCTTTTGTGTGGCAGTGGCTGGATTCTTCCTATACAACGATCTTCATGCGGGAAGTTAGCTTGATTTCTACTAAGGCGGGCGGATTAGGTTATGACCATCTCGCTTCCGGATTGAGCCAGAGCTTGACCAAAAACGCGGGTATTATGATCATTATCGCACCGTTAATTGTGCTTTATATTTTCACGCAAAGATTCTTTGTTGAAAGTATTTCACGAAGCGGTCTGGTTGGTTAAAACAAAACAAAAAACGTCTGAAGGTTTTGCCTTCAGACGTTTTTTCTTATACAATTAAATTCAAAAACCAATATCATTTTGAGTCAGTTCTTTTAAAAAATCTACCGGTTTTGCAGTTAATTCCACCCATGCAGGACGAAATCCGCATTTGATTGCGTTACGAACAGAACGGATATTCGACCATGCAGCACAGTAAAAAGGAACTTTATCTGCTTTTAAAATCTCTTTTGTAAGCAGACCGGTTAACGTGCTTGCCACACCCCGACGACGGTAATCAGGCAAAACGTCGATCCCAATTTGCCACATATTCTCGCAATCGGCGGAGCATCCGGCAAGTCCGATCAGCTTTCCTTTATCAAACGCACCAAATGCCAGTACATCCAGTTCTTTGCGTTTTTCACACAGTGCGTTGCTCCATTCCGGCGTATAAAGCGCGGAAAAATCTTTGGGAAACATCAATTTTGTTTCATATTCACACGATGGAATTTGCAAAGCGTTTATATCCGGCAGAAAATATTCTGCCATGAAACATACTTGCAAATCAAACGGCTGTAATATTGCATTAAGCAGGTGCAACTGTGGTGTTTCAAAACATCGTTCCGGCGAAAAACGATTGATATAAGATAAAACAGGTTTTTGCAGTTCTTCGCAAACGCTCGCAACGATATTAGAACCATAGGAGACCAAATTACAGGAGAAGGGGAGAGACAAATATTTTCTGGCCTTTGGATGAGAAGCAGACAGTACAATCTGATTTTGCGGTTTCAAAAAGTCCTCCGGTCTGCAATTTAAATCAATTGCAGACTGTTTCATCGCGATTTCTAATATGTCCTGATTGGTCAAAATGTCACTTCCTTTATTCTGCAAATTGGCTGTTATACAGTTCGGCATAAAAACCGCCGCGTTTTAAAAGTGAGGCGTGGGTGCCTTGTTCAACGATGCGTCCCTTGTTCATCACTAAAATGACATCGGCCTCCTGAATCGTGGATAACCGGTGCGCCACAATGAAGCTTGTTCTGCCTTCCATCAGCTTTTGAAATGCGCGCTGTATTTTTATTTCTGTGCGGGTGTCAATGGAAGAAGTCGCTTCATCTAAAATCAGCATAGGCGGCTTGCAAAGCATGATTCTCGTGATGCACAAAAGCTGTTTTTGTCCTTGTGATAAACTGCCGCCGTCTTCGCCGATAATCGTGTCATAACCATTTGGCAGACGTTTGATAAAGCTGTGGGCATGTGTGGTTTTGGCAGCGGCGATCACTTCTTCATCTGTCGCGCCCGGTTTACTCATGCGAATATTTTCCTTGACTGTCGTGTTTTTCAACCAGGTTTCCTGCAAAACCATTCCGAAATTTTCGCGCAGCGATTGACGGGTAACCGATCGGATATCCTGTCCGTCGATTTGAATGCTGCCAGCATCCACATCATAAAATCGCATCAGCAGATTGATCAAGGTTGTTTTGCCGCAGCCGGTCGGCCCTACGATCGCAATGCGTTGCCCCGCCTTAAAATGCAAATTGAGGTCTTCGATCAGCGGATGATTTTTCCGATAGGAGAAAAACACATGATCAAAAACGATATGACCATGCACCTGTTTTAGAACATGCGCATCCGGCGCATCAGCAGGCTCCGTCGGACGGCGGATCAGATGAAAAATCCGGTCGGCACAGGCAAACGCGTTTTGCAGTTCGGTGATTACGCCGGAAATCTCATTAAAGGGCTTTGTGTATTGATTGGCATAACTTAAAAAGCTGGAGAGCGCACCAACGGTAAAGCCGTTGCCCGAAATGACTGCAAGCGCACCAAGTAAGCCGACCAGCATATAAACAATACTGTTCACAAATCGGGTCGCAGGATTGGTGATGGAGGAGAAGAAGATTGCACGCAAAGAAAAATTTTGCAGCCGTTTGTTGATCTCATCAAATTTTTTCAGGTTTTCCGTTTCGTGAGAAAAAGCCTGCACCGTTTTCTGTTCACCGATCATTTCATTGATCAAAGCGGTCTGTTCACCGCGGGTTTCGGATTGCAGCTTGAACATGGAGTAGGTTCTCGTCGCGATGAATTTTGCGACAAACAGCGATAACGGCGTGATCAAAACAACAGCTAATGCAATCCAGACATTGAGCACCAGCATAAAAATAAGCGTTGCGATAATTGTGACGATGCCGGTAAACAGTTGGGTGAATCCCAGCAACAGCCCGTCGGACAGCTGGTCAACGTCCGCAATCACACGGCTGACCATATCACCGTGTGAATGCGAGTCGATATAAGACAACGGGAAACGATTGATCTTTTCAAAGGCATCGTTGCGTATATCCCGCACGACATGGTAGGTCAGTTTGTTATTGATCACGTTCATGATCCATTGCAAAGCCGCAGTGATGCCGACCAAAACGATAATCTGGATCAAAATGCGCAGAACGGAAGCGAAATTCACCTGTCCCGGTGCGATAATATTATCGATAGCGCGGCCAATCAATATCGGGACATAAAGAGTCAGCAAAACGGTAGCGACCGAAAGCAGCAGCGTTGCCAAAAATGAAAATTTATATTTTTTTAAATACCGCAGGAGGGTGGATAAGGTTATTTTTCTCATGCAGATGCACCATCCTTTTTAAACTGTGAGTCATAAATTTCTCTGTAGACTTCGCAGTTATCCATCAGTTCCGCATGCGTACCCAATCCAACGGCGACTCCGTCGTCCAGAACGAGGATTTTATCGGCATGCCGGATAGAGGCAGTGCGCTGTGAAACGATGAAAACAGTCGGTTGGCCGGGCAACTGTCGGATCGCCTGCCGCAGTTTGGCATCTGTGGCAAAATCCAGCGCGGAAGCACTATCGTCAAGAATCAAAATTTCCGGGTTTCGAACCAACGCCCTGGCAATCGTAAGGCGCTGGCGCTGCCCGCCGGAAAAATTCCTGCCGCCTTGTTCGACCATGGTGTCCAATCCTTTTTCCTTGTCCTTTATAATATCCGTCGCCTGTGCGGCGGTCAACGCTGCATCCAGCTGTTCAGGCGTAGCGTTTGGGTTACCCCAAAGCAGATTTTCCCGAATGGTGCCATGAAACAAAACGGCTTTTTGCATGACCATACCGATTCTTTCCCGTAATTGTTCCACATCCAGCGCTTTCACGTCCACACCATCGATATAAACATGCCCGCCGGTTGTGTCATAAAAATGCGGAATCAGATTGACAAGAGAAGTCTTGCCGGAACCCGTACCGCCGATAATACCGATTGTTTCCCCCTTTTTGACTGAAAAGCAGATATCCGTCAGTGCATTTTCACCGCCGTTTTTATATTTCAAATCCACATGATCAAACACAATAAAGTCCATGCCGGTTTTAGCAGGTGCTGACGGAATCCGTTCCAGATCGTTTTGCAGATCCAGAACGGCGCTGATACGGTTGGCACAGGCACAGGATTTGGACACCGTGATGATACAGTTGGCAAGTTTGATCAGTTCAACTAAAATCTGCGACATATAACTGTAAAGTGCGACGACTTCACCCTGAGAGATTTTTCCGCCGTTTACCTGCAACGCACCGATATAAATTAACACCACAATAGCCAGATTGATGATGACATAAGTCACAGGATTGAGCAGTGCGGAAAGTTTGCCGACATGTTTTTGTCTTGCGGTGACTTCCTGGTTTTTGGTTCTGAATTCGGTGCGTTCGTCGTCCTGCTTGTTAAACGCGCGAATAACACGTGCGCCGCCCAAAGCGTCTCTTGTGATCCGCAACAGCTGATCTAAAGCGCCCTGAACCCGTTTATACATCGGCATGGTGAATAAAATAATGCCGAAAACGACTGCAAATAGAATCGGAATGGAAACGGCAAAAACCAAAGCGGATTGCCAATCGATCGTGAAAGCCATAATCATGGCGCCGAAAACGATAAAAGGGGAACGCAAAAACAGACGCAGCGCCATGTTCACACCTGTCTGTACCTGATTTAAATCGCTGGTGATTCGAGTGATCATCGAGGCGGTGCCGAGCCGGTCGATGACCGAAAAAGAGAGATGTTGCATGTGATCGAACATCACATGCCGGACTTTTGTTGCAAAGCCGACTGCGGCCTTTGCCGAAAAATACTGTGCCGTAATGGAAAAGGCAAGACCTGTAGCGCCCAAGACCACCAGCAGCAGGCAGGACTTATAAATATATGGTTTATCTGCATTCGTGATACCTGTATCGATAATAGCGGCCATCACGATTGGGACAAGCAATTCCAAAAGCGCTTCAAATAATTTGAATAATGGAGCAAAGAGGGCGACAATACGATATCCTTTTATATATTTTAAAAGTTTTTTCAATGTGTTTCCTCCACTGTTTTATTGGATTGTGGCGTTATTATTATAACGAATTTAAAGGGGAAATACAAGGAGGATTCATATGAATTTGTAAAAAAGAGAAATTGCAAACAAAAAAACAGCAGTTGATAAAACTGCTGTTTTGTATATTCAAAGAAGAATTTAAGAACGATTGTTTAAATCCACATAATCTCTGTGTGCCTGCACACTTTTATAAGCCGGACGGATAATTTTGCTGGAATTCATCAGCTCTTCAATCCGGTGCGCACTCCAGCCGGTAATTCTGGCAATAGCAAAAACAGGGGTAAACAGTTCTGTTGGCAGTCCAAGCATACCGTAGACAAAGCCGCTGTAGAAATCAACATTGGCGCTGACGCCTTTGTAGATCTTGCGTTCTTTTGCAATTACCTTAGGACCCAATTCCTCAACCAAAGCATAAAGCTGATATTCGTCTGTCAGGCCCTTTTCCCGGGACAAACTTTCCACAAAGGATTTAAAAATCTCGGCTCTGGGGTCGGAAACCGAATAGACCGCGTGTCCCATACCGTAAATCAGGCCGGAATGATCAAAAGCTTCCTTATGCAGGATTTTCGCAAGATACGCTTCCACCTCGTCTCGATCATTCCAATCGCGGACATGTTCTTTAATATCATTGAACATGTTGTAAACCTTAATGTTAGCACCGCCGTGTTTGGGCCCTTTTAAGGAACCGAGCGCACCGGCGATTGCCGAATAGGTGTCGGTACCGGAAGACGAAATAACACGCGTGGAAAATGTGGAGTTATTACCACCGCCGTGTTCTGCATGCAGCACCAGCGCGATATCCAAGATTTTAGCTTCCAGTTCGGTATATTTCCGATCCAGACGCAGCATTTGCAAAATATTTTCTGCAGTTGAAAGCGCCGGATCCGGTTCGTGAATGAAAAAGCTGTTGTTACCGCATATGTAATAATTATATGCCTGATAACTGTAAACCGAGAGTAACGGAAAGGTTGCGATCAATTGCAGACATTGCCGCAACACGTTGGGAATACTGGTATCGTCCGGGTTGTTGTCATAGGAATACATGGTCAGAACGCTTCTGGCCAGCGAATTCATCATGTCTGTGCTGGGCGCCTTCATAATAATATCACGCACAAAAGAATCCGGCAGGGAACGGTAACTCGCCAAAACTTCCTTAAATTCTTCCAATGCATTTTTGCTGGGCAGCTTGCCAAACAACAGAAGATAGGTAATTTCTTCAAAACCATAGCGATTTTCACTGACAAAACCTTTAACCAGCTTTTTGACATCATAGCCTCGATAGTAAAGTTCTCCGGGACAAGGAACTTCCTGTCCGTCAACCAAATTTTTGGATTTCACTTCGGAAATTTCAGTGAGTCCCGTTAAAACGCCTTTACCGTTTAAATCGCGAAGACCGCGAAAAACGTTATGCTCGATATACATAGAAGGTTCTATAATACAATCTTCATAGCATAATTTTGTGTAGTTTTCGATTTGTGGTGTGATTGCAGAATAATCTCTTTCTCCCATTCTGACTCCTCCTTATTTCTTTTCGATGATCAAGTCCGCTGCGGTTTATTTTGGTTTTAACGATTGAACCGATACATAAACTTTATTTAGACAAACCAGCGGCAACAGTGCTCCAGATACTATTCGGGAATTGTATAAATCTTACCACAAATATTATAACATAAATTCGAAAGCAGATTGTGCCAAAACTATGAACATTAAATGAATTTAACGAAGAATTTAATTGAATTTAACAATTTTGTGCGCAAGTTTATAAAAAACGCGGATCAGCCACCGGCCGAACGCACCGTTTAGACTTGCCATCCGGTTTAAAATATTCCGGTGCATTTGTTTGGCCATTTGTGGATTATATGCATAAAGCTCTTGCCACATTTTGACCACGCGCGTATCATGCTCCTGGGCATTATTGAGCCGTGTAAAAGCAATAGCGGCAGTAATCATAAAGGAACATTCGTGGTACATATATCGGTATAACGCTTTATTTTGCTGCTTGATTTGATTCAGATCATGTGCTTTGAAAATCAAAACCGACACTGTCATTTGCTGGTCACAACGCTGCATCTGCGCAGCTACAGCCATGGATTGGCCTTCTCTGCCAATCAAATAGTTATAAAAGTTGACGTTTAAATAATATAACGTTTTGACTAGCGGTAACGGGGTATAGACAAACAGGTTGTCTTCATAAAAAGTGTGTTTGGGTAAGACAAGTCCGCTGTCGCGCAAGATCTGTGTGCGGAACATGCAGGAATGCAGCGTTAAATACTGATCTACCCGAAACCGCCGGGTTTCATTCCAGGTAAAGATTCTATTTTCCGGCAGCGCATTTTGATAGCGGATAACGCGGGTGATACCTTCATCTTTTTGATAATAGGCATAATTGCAGACCAGCAGATCCACGCCGCCTTTTGTTTCCAATTGCTCCAGTGTATGGATCACTTGATGCAAGGATTTTTCATCCGCCCAATCATCCGAATCCACAACTTTGAAATACCGGCCGGTAGCACGTTTTAAGCCCTGATTAATCCCTTCACCGTGACCGCCGTTTTCCTGATGGACGACCTTAACAATGGAAGGAAATTTTGCGGCATAGCTGTCGGCAATTGCACCGGTGCGATCTTTCGAACCATCATCGATAATGATGATTTCAACCTTTTCTCCGCCTTTTAATAAGCTGTCGATACAGATATGCATATAATCTTCTGAATTGTAACAGGGAACAGTAAATGTAATCAGTTTCATTTTTTCATTCCTAACTGCGAGCGGCAGCCGGCTCCTTTTCCGGCAGCGGATCGCTTGTTTTAACATTTGCCAGCATCAGCTTGATACGGTTTTCCTGATTGATCTGTGTTGCGCCCGGATCATAGTCGATCGCGACAATATTGACATCGGGATTTTTTTCCTTAATCGGTTTCATCATGCCTTTTCCGGCGATATGATTGGGCAGACATCCAAACGGCTGGGTGCAAACGATATTCTTCACACCCATTTCCACCAGTTCCAGCATTTCGGCGCAAAGCAGCCAGCCTTCTCCCATTTTGGTGCCGAGATTGATATAGCCTTTGACCAATGTCCGTGTGTGGTCAAAATAACCGGGCGGGGTAAAATCGCTGTTGTTTTTGACCGCTTTGATAATGTCTTTTTGCTTTTTGATCAAGAAGCGATAAGCAATTTTGGTAAAACCAGATTTCAGTTTATTGATACCATACAATTTGGT
Organism: uncultured Clostridia bacterium; assembly: GCA_946493765.1. GTDB lineage: Bacteria > Bacillota > Clostridia > Oscillospirales > Acutalibacteraceae > RUG11462. The sequence continues at coordinate 24,287 of CAMMAZ010000032.1, forward strand.
ATCCACCAGTCCATTATAAACACAATAAAGGCAGAAATCCAAAAGACCAGGCACCACGACCTCTGCGCCTTCACCGATCAAAAACTTTTCCAAATTATTATTGCCAAGCGGCGAGTATTTCACAAAAATCTCTCCGACGATACCGACTTTCACTTTATTGGTACGTTTACAGGGAACAGCTTTAAACGCCTCGATGATGCGCAGATAGTTTTTCAGAATGTCCTTGTATTTTAAACGTTTTGTATGTGCAAGTTCAGCTGCCAGTTCTTCAGTCAGCCGGCCCGCAAGGTTTTCGCTGTCTCCTTTGTTCATTTCATAAGGGAGACATTGATTTTTTAAAAGCATGAGCAAATCGGCGTATAAAACACCATAAAGCATGCGATGCAGAATTGGAATGGTCAATTGAAAGCCGGGATGGTTTTCAACGCCGGTAAAATTCAATGAAATAACAGGTACTTTTTCAAATCCCGCTTTTTTAAGCGCTTTTCGCAAAAGGGAAATATAATTGGAAGCCCGGCAGCCACCACCCGTCTGCATTAAAATCAATGCGACATGGTCAATGTCATATTTCCCGCTTTGCAGCGCGTTGATAAACTGGCCGATGACCAAAATTGCGGGATAGCAAGTGTCATTGTGCACATATTTCAATCCGCATTCGGTTAGTTCGCGGCTGTTCAGGTTGTCGAGCAATTCCGTTTTATAGCCGGAAGCATTTAAAATACTGGAGATCATTTTAAAATGCATCGGCAGCATTGTTGGAATAAGAATCGTATGCGTTTTGCGCATTTCTTCGGTAAACAAAATGGTTTTATCCGTCATTAATTTCTAAAAATCCTTTCTATAGGGAAAATCATTGTTCGTCACGGTTGGACAATGCACCAAGCAGGGAACGCAGTCGGATTTTGACAGCGCCGAGATTGGTGATTTCATCAATTTTGATCTGCGTGTAAAGCCGGTTATGCGATTCCAGAATAGAACGCACTTCGTCAGTCGTGATGGCGTCTACGCCGCATCCAAAAGAAACCAACTGCACAAATTCCATGTTTTCATGTTCAGCAGCATATTTTGCGGCTGCATATAATCTAGCGTGATAAGTCCACTGGTTTAAAACATTGGTTTGCGGCGGCTTTGCAAATGCACTGATACTGTCTTCACTAACAACCACAAAACCCAGTGTGTTGGCAAGTTTATCAATGCCATGTGAGATTTCCGGGTCGATATGATAAGGCCGGCCGGCCAGCACCATAATGCGTTTGTTATGTTTTTCGGCATATTCTATGGCCTCTTTACCGGCATTGCGCACATCCTTCATCCATTGATCGTAGCAAGCAAAGCCGTGTTTGACAGCCGCTTTCATTTTTGGCATCGGAATTTTTAGCAGGAATCGTTCTAAGCAGGCACACAAGCCTCTAGCCAGCTCGTTTTGATTGTTGATGTTTAAGTAAGGGTATAAAAAGATGGTTTTTTGCAGCGATTCCATATTGCTGCTTAACAGTTCCGGATAGTAAGCAACCACCGGACAGTTATAGTGATTATCGCTGATTTTTTCATCCAAATTATAGGTTAAGCAGGGATAGAAAATGGCATCGACATCTTTTTCAATCAGCGTTTCCATATGTCCATGCATGATTTTTGCAGGATAACAGGCGGTATCTGAAGGAATACTGTATTGTCCTTTGATGTAAAGCGATCGGCTGGAAAAACCGGAAAAAACAACTTTAAATCCGAGATAGGTGAAAATACCGTGCCATAAAGGAGCCAATTCATACATTCCCAGCGCCAAAGGCAGACCGATCACACCTAGATTGCCGTCTCCCTCCGGCAGAGCTGCAAGTTTATCCCGTTTGTAGGCAAACAAATTTGGCAACGTTTCAACATTTTTGGGGCTGATCCCAGCTCCTTTTTCACACTGGTTACCGGAAATAAAACGTTCGTTGTCGCTGAAGATATTGATGGTCAGCCTGCAATGGTTGCCGCAGCCGTTACAGGTCGCGGCTTTGGAAGTGTGGGTGAAACGGGAAAGCTGTTCTTTTGTCAACAGGGAAGAGCTGCCTTTGCTGCGCGATTGCGCAAACAACGCAGCGCCATAAGCGCCCATGAGTCCCGCAATCTGCGGCCGGATCACTTCACGGCCGATTTCTGTTTCAAAGCAGCGCAGCACCGCGTCATTTAAAAAGGTACCGCCCTGCACTACGATCTGTTCGCCCAGTTCATCTGCGCTGGACGCGCGAATCACTTTATAAATTGCGTTTTTCACAACGCTCATCGACAGACCGGCTGAGATATCTTCTACTGTCGCGCCATCTTTTTGCGCCTGTTTGACAGACGAATTCATAAACACAGTGCAGCGAGTTCCCAGATCGACTGGTGCTTTTGCAAACAATCCCTTTTTGGTGAATTCTTCCGTGCCATATCCCATGGATTTGGCAAAGGTTTCGATAAAGGAACCGCAGCCGGAGGAACAGGCTTCATTTAGCATGATACTGTCTATCGAATTTTTACGCACTTTAAAACATTTAATATCTTGACCGCCAATATCCAAAATAAAGTCAACCTGTGGATTAAAATGCTTGGCGGCGGTAAAATGCGCCATTGTTTCCACAAGACCTTCATCCACATGGAAAGCATGTTTGATGAGTTCCTCGCCGTATCCGGTCACGGCGCTGCCGCGGATCGTAATTTTATCTCCAAATTTTTGATAAATCTCATTTAACTGTTCACGAATAATTTCAACGGGATTGCCTTTATTGGAATCATAATAAGAATATAAAATTTCCTGCTCTTTTGTCATCAGCACCAGTTTGGTCGTAGTGCTGCCGCAATCGATGCCTAAATACACATCGCCGGAATAGGAGGCGCTGTCGGCTGTTTTCACAGTTGCACGGCTGTGCCGGGCGACAAAAGCATCATATTCTTCCTTGGATGCAAACAAAGGTTTTAAATTGGAGCGATTGACCTTTGCAACGGTAGCGTTTTCGAGTGAAGAAACAAGTTCGTCATAGGTAAAAGACCGATTTTGTTTATTGGCAAAAATCGCCGTGCCGAGTGCGACGGAATATCTGGCATAGGATGGGAACAATGCATTTTCTTCCGATAGCTTTAATGTTTCGGCAAACCGTTCCCGCAGTCCTTTACAGTAATACAGCGGACCGCCCAAAAACATGACTTTACCTTCAATTTTGCGTCCCTGTGCCAGCCCCGCAATTGTCTGATTGACTACAGCCTGGTAAATGCTGGCCGCAATATCCGATTTGGAAGCGCCTTGATTGAGCAACGGCTGAATATCCGATTTAGCGAACACACCACAACGGGAAGCGATCGGATAGATGCGTTTATGCAAAAGGCTCAGCGCATCCATTTCCTCGTTGGTAACGTCCAGCAGCGTTGCCATCTGGTCGATAAACGCGCCGGTTCCGCCGGCGCAGGAACCGTTCATGCGTTCATCCGTTCCACCTTTGAAGAAGATAACTTTTGCATCCTCTCCGCCAAGTTCAATGACAACGCTGGTGTCCGGTGCAATCAGTTTAACCGTTTCGCCGGTTGCAAACACTTCCTGCACAAATGGAAGACCTGCCGCGTTGGCAAGTCCCATTCCCGCAGAACCGGAAACGGCAATTTTTAATGTTTTATTTGCCAGTATATCTGAGATATCCGTGATCATTTCTAAAATCTTAGCACGGACTTGGGAAAAATGACGTTCATAGCGTTCATAAATTACATGCTCATTTTCCACAACGACAACTTTAGCAGTGGTAGAACCCACATCGATGCCAATCGTTGTTTGTGTGATTCCATTTAATTTTGTTTGACATTCAACCATAAAATGACTCTCCGATAAAAAATAACAATTTGATCTATTATACTGCAAAAGGCTCCAAAATACAATGAAATTCGAGCTTTGTAATCATGATAAACGCATGATATAAACTCTATATAAATTTTTTTAATTTTTTTCGGATAATGCGATCATTTGATCGCAAAACGCATTAAATTCCTCGTCTACAAATTGACATTCGGGATGAGACAGCATATAGTCCACTGCTTGTTTTGCGCCTTGTTCAAATGGAAGAAAATCCTTGAATTCCGGCGCCACAGATTTGATTTTTGTATTGTCGAAGATAACGGAATTTGCTTTGTCGCCAAGCAGCGTGCCGATATATTCCGGATCCACTTTGCACAAATCATCACTGGTAATATGACAGGGGCGATATTCCACACCAAGACAATCGGCAACAATTTGATAGATTCTGTTCCAACAAAGCGATTCATCGCTGGTGATGTGAAATGCCTGACCCAAAACGTTTGGCGCTTCCATCAATCCGACAAATCCTTTGGCAAAATCCCGGCTGTGGGTGAGTGTCCAAAGAGAGCTGCCGTCGCCGTGCACAATGACTTTTTTACCATCCAGCATACGTTTAAGAACCGTGTAACTGCCGCCTTTTCCGTGAATGGCAACCGGAACATTTTTTTCACAGTATGTATGGCTTGGACGCACGATAACAGCCGGAAACCCATTTTTATCATATTCATTTAAATATATTTGTTCACATGCCGCTTTATTACGGGAATATTCCCAAAATGGATTTTCAAGCGGCGTGTCTTCGGTGATAAAAGGAGACAACGGCGGTTTTTGGTAGGCAGAAGCGGAGCTGATAAAAATATATTTATCGGTGATACCGGAGAAGAGCCGAATATCCCGCTGCGCCTGTTCCGGGGTGAAAACGATGAAATTGGCAACGACATCAAAATGCTGTCCGCTAAGCGCCTGTTTGACCGTGTTTTCATCATTCATATCTGCGATCAGACTGTGTGCCCCTTCGGGACAGGGTCTGTTTCCACGATTGAGCAGTGTGACATCCATTCCATTATCGATTGCGCGTCTTGTGACCGAGCTGCTGATTGTTCCTGTTCCGCCGATTAATAAAATTTTCATTAAAAAAACACCTTCCGTTTTTTATCTTTATTTTATAATACTTTAAAAGGAATTGCAACAGCAATCCTTTTAAAAATATTGAAGACATTTTAACTTGCGTTTTTCTTTCTCGGAAATATATCAAGCAAAATTTTGTTTATGATAAAATGTTTCAAAATACTTTACATTTTGATAAAATAATTTATAATATACAATAGAAAACAACTGTGAATTGTCATAAAAGTAAAAAATGGCAATTGTGCAAAAATCAGCTGTACGGAGGGCGGCAATGGTTTTAAATTGTGCAATATGCGATGATAACCGGATAATCACAAAAGAGGTGAAAGAAAAAGTTCTAAAAATTGCGCGCGAAATGCGGATTCAAATTTGTGTTGAAACGTATCTTAACCCCAAATATTTGATCAGCGATGTGCAGGATGAAAAAGTGCATTATGATTTTGTGATTTTGGACATTGAAATGCCGGAATACAGCGGGATGGATCTGGCTCGAATTTTTGGAAATGAAGATCCTGATTGCAAAATCATTTTTTTAACGGCGTATGACAGCTATGCGATCGACGCTTATGAACTGTCCGTTTTTCGATATATTCCGAAACGAGAAATGGATAACCGGTTAAAAAATGCCATTGCTGGTGTGGTGGAATTATTTCGTAAAAATCAGAAAAGAGTTTATTTTTACAAAAAAGGTAATCATTATGAAAATATTCCTTTTAAAAATATTGTTTATATTGTAAAAAACGGGAAATATGCTATTTTTCATCTGGAAAATGAAAAAACGATTCATGTACGCAAGCCGTTGGCGGTGGTGATCGAAGAACTTGACGATGATTTTATTTATATTGATAAGGGCTGCATCGTGAATGTTCAACATATTTTTCGTGTGGATCATGATGCTGTGATTCTTACCGGCAGTTTCAAACGCCTTCCGATCAGCGGTCCCAAAATGCAGTTGGTCAAAACAGCATTAGCAAAATTTTGGATTGGAGATTAAAAAAATGGTTCTTTTTTTGAAAATTTAAGGTCAGTTTTTTATAGAAAAGGGTCATTTTCGTTTTACAAGTTTCGACAATGCTATAACTTAAAATAAGGTTATCTGTTTCAAAGCCAATATGGAATGATAATTTTAATGTAAAATGTTAATTATTTCCACTTAGCACAGAGAGACGGTAAACCGAAAAAGATTTAACCCAAGAATGACAGGAATGCGTATGGGTATAATAGCTGACATTGTACGTTGCTACATTCTGTTTGTTTTGGGTTAAACAAATAGTTCATTGAAGAAGGAGAGAACGATCATGGAGCCAAGATTACCATTTTTTGCAATGCATGAGAGCGCATTAAAAATTGGTGAATCAAAAATCAAAACGTATGGTGTGCAGATCAATGGTAAAAACGGAGGGGAAAGATTTGTCATCGAAGATATATCAACGATCCGTGAAATTGTGCAGTCGATCATTGATAAACTGAATCGTGGAGATGTATCTTTATTGCATGTGATGGATATTGTGGAAGATGAATTGCCATAAAAGTACATAAATTTATATTTGAAAACCATAAAATTATGAGTAATTATTGCCCTCCATAGGTTATCAATAA
>CAMMAZ010000033.1 GCA_946493765.1 uncultured Clostridia bacterium
ATAAATTTGCGATCACTGACAAGTTTTGGGAAAATCCCAAAACTTCAAACTTTGCGGATTTCACGGTAAAATGAAAAGCGCAGGCGAAATTTTTCGCCTGCGCTTTTTTATGTGTGGGTTTCAATTTCTGTTATGCTTACTCTGCCAAATATTCCAAAAGCGATTTGGCAAAACAGCGACCGGTTTCAATCGCCTTTTCCTGCGAAAAAACATTGTCGCTGCGGCCGAAAAAGGTCGTTTCCAGCGTGAAACTTAACTGTGCGCCACTTTTGCGCATAAAATTCGGGAACGACGGATTGGACGACTGGTTCCAATCGACATCCGGGTAGATATCATCGTCCGGCGTGTAGCGCAATGCTTCCGGCGACTGTGTCGCCTCCTGCAACAACGCGCAAAAGCGGTTCTGATTTGCAGGATCCTGCATTTTAGCACGCACGACAAACACCGCGTCGTTTCGCCCACCCAGATGCCAGGGCGAATGAAAATCAAACGCTAAAAACACGCCGTTTTCTTTAACATAATCCATGATTTTTTGCACCGCGGGGTAGATCGGCTGTTCAATATAATCCCTGTTATGATCGTGCGGAATGCGGTTTTTGCCCTGATCGCCGCACAGCGCCCCGTCATAGTCTACAAACGGCACACAGAACACTTTCAAGTCCGGCAGTTCACATTGCAGCAGAGCGTCCAGCACGCCCTCCAGCACATAGTTGCCGGTGGATTCGCAGGCGTGGTGCCGCGCCGTTAAAATCACCGGACGGCTGCCGTTGCCGAATGTGAAAAACGGAACGGCGTTGCCGTGTTCCGATTGGCACAGTGTTTGAAGCGACAATCCCTTTTCCTTGGCAAACGCAAAAAAGCGTTCCGGCCGGTAGAGCATGTGATGCGCAAAATAAACCGCCTCGTCTGCCGGGAAGGTGAAGGAAAAGCGGTTGCGGTCAGCCGTCGCGCCGAGCCATTCCCAATTTTCAAAGTCCCGGCTGATCGCAGGCCCATAGTAGCCGAGCAGCTCATGCCCTTCCATATCAAAAACAAAATGCACCGTTTCTCCTTTTTTCCCTTCGCAGCGAAACGCCCAGTAAAACCAGAATCCGTCGGTGTCCCGCAGTTCGTCTTCCAGATAAACGGTGTTGCCGTCCACCGATTTGACAATGATATTTCCACCCGGAAAGTCTTTTGTGATTTTCATTTTTACCGCCCCTTTCGAGCTTTATCATACTCCCGTGTAAAATTTTTGTCAAGTTGTATTTTTTCTACAAAAAGTGTCTTTACAAAGCATATCTTTTGTGCTAATATGCAATAAACACTTTGTTTTAACGGAGGGAAGAAATATGAAAACCCGTGTGAAAATCGTTGTTGTAACGGAAAATCCCGGCATTGCCTGCTGGCCGTGTGCGGACTATGATTTTCAAAAAGAACTGGATCGCGTGTTAAACCCGGTCTATGCAAAAAATGCGGATATTGATTTTGACGTTTGCGTTTACACCGAACTGTCGCAGGCACAAAAGGATTATCCCGAAGACAAAGAAAAATACCAGGGCGTTTTGGTGCTTTTGATGACCTGCTGGAAGCAGATCGACGCGTTTTACTGCAACCAGGCGGCAGACGGCATTCCCGCCATTGTGGCGGACGTTCCGTTTTGCGGCACCGGTTCGGCGCTGTGCGTTGCAAGTAAGCTGATCCGGGAAAACAATCTGCCGGTTCCGCTGCTGTCCACTTTGAATTATAATGAGATCGCCGATGCGGTGCATCTTTTCTCCGTTTTGCACAAGCTGCAGCAAACCAAGATCCTGATCGTGACCAACAAGGACTATCCCGGTAACCAGGCGCTGTGCGATACCTGGGGCTGCACCTGCGTTTACCGCGGTGCAAAAGACCTTTTGGATCGTTATGCCGCCGCTGACATGACCCAAGCGCAAACGGTTGCGCAAAAGTGGATCGACGAGGCAGACGGCGTGTATGAACCCACCCGGGAGGATATTATCGAGAGTGCGCGGCTGTATCTTGCGATCAAAGCGCTGATGGAAGAATGCGGCGCCGATGCCGTGACCGTCGACTGTCTGAATCTGTCCTATGAAGGCGGGTATGGGAATAATATTCATATGTACCCCTGCCTGTCGCATTACCAGATGTTAAGAGAAGGGATCACGGCGGTTTGTGAAGCGGATTTGCAGTCCACCATCGCGTCGCTGATCGCAAACTTCGTGACCGGAAAACCCGGCTATGTGTCTGATCCGGTGCTGGATACCTCTGCCGATCAGATCATCTATGCCCATTGTGTTGCATGCCCGAACGTTTTCGGACCAAACGATCCGCGCGTTTGCCGGCACTATATCCGCAGCCACGCGGAGGACAGAAAGGGTGCGTCGGTGCAGGTGATTTTCCCGGCCGGCGAGCCGCTGACCACCATCCAGGTCGACGCCGTGACCGGCACGGTCCATTCCTCCGTTTCGGTCGGCAACGTCGGGCTGGAGGAGGCTTGCCGTTCCAAATTGGCCGCATCCGCCAACACCCAGGCGCTTTTGTATAACTGGGATTATGCATGGCACCGCATCACCGTGTTCGGCGATTACCGCAAACAGTTTTTGCATTTATTTAAAATGAAAAACCTGCATATTTTAGAAGAAGACAAAATGTAAGCGGAGGGGAACGATATGCTGGATCAGGCCAAATGGATCCAAAACGGCGATGCGCCGGTCAACAAAAGAAATCCCTGGGGCGGAAACCCGTTTAACAGCAAGAATTTGCCTTTGCAAAACGATGGCGGGATCAGCTGTTTTCAAAAAAAGTTCAGCTGCGGCGATCAGATTGAAAAAGCGTTTGTCACCGCGTCGGCGCTGGGAATTTTTGATTTGTTTGTCAATGGGCAGCGCGTTGGCAGAAAGGATCTTTTAAAACCCGGCTGGACAGATTACACGCACAACGTTTTTGCATGGACCTATGAGATCACGCCGTTTTTAAATCCAGGTGAGAACACCGTTTATGCGGAGGTGTCCTGCGGCTGGTGGAGCGGCAGCATTTCTTTTGGATATTATGGTTTCAAGCAGCCGGCTTTTATCGCGCAGCTGTCGGTAACGGATGAAACCGGCACCCACACCGTCGAAACCGATGCAAGCTGGCAAACGAGCGTTGCAGGTCCGGTGATGACCGCCGGTATCTGGGACGGCGAGTATTTCGATGCGCGAATTTCCCGCGGCAGCGGTGTTTGGAAAAACGCTTTGTTGTTTGATGATTTTAAAGGGCAGATCCTGCCGCCGGTCGGTCCGCCGGTGCAGGAAAAGCCGGAGCTTACACGCCGGCCTGCCAGCGCGGTGGTCCATAGCGGAACAGAAGACAACGGTACTGAGTTTGGTGAAATCAAGGTGACCGATCGCCGTGTCGGCGACAACTGTGAAGCAGGTGTTGTCAAAACCGGCAGCGCGGTGATTTTGGATATGCTGCAAAATATGGTCGGTTATCCGCGATTCACCGTCAAAGCCAAAGCGGGCACGAAAATCACCGTTTATTTTGCCGAATTTTTAAACGACAGCGGCCAAAGATCCCGCGGAAACGATGGCGCAAAGGGCAGCATGTATCTGGAAAACTACCGCAGCGCCACCGCGCGCATTGTGTATATTGCAAACGGTGAAGGGGAGGAAACCTATTCGCCGCAGCACACCTTTTTCGGCTTCCGGTATCTCGAATTTGAAGCGGATGGGGACTTTGAGCTTGTGAAAGTGGACGGCGTTGTGGTCGGTTCCGCGTTGACCGAAACCGGATGGATCGAAACCTCCGATGTGCAAGTCAATCAACTGATCTCCAACACCGTTTGGGGCATGCGTTCTAACTACCTGTCGGTTCCCACCGACTGTCCGCAGCGTGACGAGCGTCTGGGATGGACCGGTGATACCCAAATTTTCTGCGGTGCGGGCAGCTATCTTGCGGATATCGAACAGTTCATGCGCAAATGGCTGTTGGATGCGCGTGCATCGCAGGACGGGCACGACGGCGGTTATTGCGACGTCATTCCCCGTGTGTTTGATAAAAAAGAAAACGACGGCAATGCTGCCTGGGGCGACGCGGGAATTATTGTGCCGTATCAGATGTATTTGAAATATGGAGACCCGCAGATCCTTTCCGAGCATTTTGATTCGATGGAATGGTATATGGACTTTTTGGCGAACAACACGCCGGAAGGCCCCAACGAAGCTTATGGCGACTGGCTTTGCTATGAGGACACCGAACGCCGTTATATTTCGGTATGCTGCTATGCCAATGTGGCGCGGTTAATGGAAAAATGCGCGCGGATTCTGGGTAAAACCGACCGTGCAGAACATTATGCCGGGTTGTATCAGCGTTTAAAATCGGAATTCAATGCCGCTTATGTGCAGGATAACAAACTGACCGTTTGTTCCCAGACCGCTTATTTGCTGGCCCTTGCCTATGACCTGTTGGACGGGGAGGCAAAATCCATTGCAGTCGAAGACTTAAAGCAGAAAATCATCGATAATCACTATACCCTTTCCACCGGGTTTGTCGGCACCGGTATCCTGTGTCAGACGCTGCATAAGGTCGGTTTGCAGGAATTGTGCTACAGCTTGCTTTTGCAGACGCGCAACCCCTCCTGGCTTTACAGTGTGCGGCAGGGCGCGACAACCGTTTGGGAACGCTGGAATTCCTACACGCTGGAAACCGGCTTTGGCGATGTGAACATGAATTCTTTTAACCATTATGCCTATGGCGCGGTGCTGGAATGGATGTTTGCCGGTATGGCGGGTATCCGGCCGGACGAGAACGCACCGGGCTTTGGTCATTTTTATCTTTGTCCGGTACCGGATATGCGAAAAACCTTCCCCGAAGGGCAAAAACCGATCACGTCGGTTCGCGCGCGTTTTTGTTCGAGAAAAGGCGAGATCGAAAGCAAATGGGAAGCGGTCGACAACGGATTTGTTTATACCTTCGTTATTCCCGCCGGCACGTCGGCGACCGTCTGCCTGCCGTTTGATGGGCCAAAGACCATTCGTGTCAATCAGGTGGATTTCACACCCGATGCGCTGTGTGCGAAGGTGTGCGGCGGAACCGTTTGCTTTGCACTCAATCCCGGGCGCTATACCGTTCAAATGGCGGAATAAGGGAGTGTAAAACATGTCTTATCTGATAGCGGAAAAAGACCGGAAAATCCTGCGGGAGAAAGCGAGAATCCAGCTCGATTATGCCAACCGGCCGGAAAACAGCAAACGGCGGCATGACTGGTATTTGCATAACGATTTAAAAGGCGAAAAACCGATGGTGCAGCTGGAGCTGGGTTCCTTTGCCGATGAGATCATACCGGAGCGCATGATGTGCGAAGGGGAATTTGCCCGCAGTGTGGAATATGCGATTTTGTCCAACTATTTAAATCAGGCGCTGTTCGACGACGACCGGGTCACGCCGGATTATTATCCGATGACCTATGACACACATTTTTGTTTGTTTGACATTCCGGTGCAGGTGGAACACACAAAAGCGATCGATGGGAAGCAAAGCGTCGGGCATCATTTCGTGTCGCAAATTTGCGATCTGCAGGCGGATTATGACAAATTAAAACCATCGGTTTTCTCAGTGGATCTGGAATCGACCAGAGCAAAACAGGCGGCGATCGAAGATGCGATCGGCGATATTTTGCCGGTGAAATTGCAGATGAACGCGCTTTACAGTGTGCCCACCCAGATGATCGTACATATCATGAGCATGGAAGATATGATGTTGAATATGTATGATTATCCGGATCTGTTCAAGGAAATGATGGATCGGGTGGCAGACGATACCCTTGCCTTTTTCGATTTGCTGGAACAGAAAAATCTGATTTTGCCGACCACCGGACACTGCAATCTGGGCAACGGCAGCTGGTGCTACATCACCCTGTTGCCGGACGAAACCGTCCGGCAAACGCGGCCGCTTACCACAAACGACGTGTGGGGCTTTCTCGATTCACAGGAAACGGTCGGTATTTCCCCGCAGATGTTTGAAGAATTTTGTTTTCCCTGCTATAAAAAAATTGCAGATCGCTACGGCTTTTTGTCTTACGGCTGCTGTGAGCCGGTCGATCCGATCTGGGATAACTGTCTATCAAAACTTAAAAATTTAAGAAAACTTTCGATTTCCCCCTGGTGCAACGAGGAAATGATGGGCGAAAGACTAAAAGGCACAAAGGTGATCTATTACCGAAAGCCCAGCCCCAACTTTTTAGGGTTGGATCGGTATCTGGACGAGGATGCGCTGCGAAAGCATATCCGCAAAAGCCTGCTTGCCGCCCGGGGCTGTCACATGGAATTTGCCCAGCGGGATGTGATCACCATCCATCACGACGTTGATAAAGCAAGGCGGTATGTTCAGATCATTCGGGAAGAAATCGAAACCTGTTGGAGATAAAAACAATGCAACTGACTGTTTTGCAGGGAACGGAACAAAAAACCGTTACCTGCGTACCCGGCGACACGGTGCTGCAAACACTTGTCAAACACGGGATTTCTCTGCCCGCCGCCTGCGGCGGCAACGGGCTTTGCGGCAAATGCCGCTTTCGGCGGATCCACGGCACTTTAAAGGAACCGCCGGGAAAAGACGGTTGGTATCTCGCCTGCCGGACACATCCTTTGTCCGACTGTGTGATTGAGATCCCGGCATCCGGCGGCGCTTTTGCAGTGCTGACCGAGACCGGCGCACAGACCGGTGATCTTTCACAGGCGGCAGACCGTGATTTTGGCATTGCGGTGGATATCGGAACCACCACCATCGCCATGGCGTTGACCGGCCGGCAGACCGGGAAGATTTATCGGACCTACACCGCCGTCAACAGCCAGCGGCAGTTCGGCGCGGATGTGATCGCAAGAATCGACGCTGCAAACAAAGGAAATCTTGCAAAATTGCAAAAAAGCGTGCGTGAAGATATTGAACGCGGGATCACACAGCTGACGGATAATGCGCCGCCGGTTTCCGGCGTTGCAATTGCCGCGAACACCACCATGATCCATCTGCTGATGGGCTATGACTGTTCTACCCTTGGCGTCTATCCGTTCACGCCGTTCACAACCGATTCCATTCACACCGATCTCTGGTTTGAACCGCAGATCCCGGTGTGGGTTTTGCCGTCGGTTTCCACCTTTGTCGGCGCGGATATTCTCTCCGGGCTTTATGCGTCGGATTTTGAAGCAAACGGCAAGAACTGCCTGTTTATTGATCTTGGTACCAACGGGGAGATGGTGCTCGGCAACAAAGACCGTGCGGTCTGCACGTCGGTTGCGGCCGGTCCGGCGTTTGAAGGCGGCAACATCACCTGTGGCACCGGCAGTATCGACGGCGCGATTTGCGACGTTCACATGGCGATGGCAGATGGTCATTTGCAAATCGATTGTGAAACCATCGGTCATGCGCCGCCTTGCGGGATTTGCGGCACCGGCGTGGTCGCTGCTGTTGCGGAATTGTCCCGGCTTAGGCTTTTGGATGAAACCGGCCTGCTGGACGACACGTTGCAAGACGGGGTGCTTTTATGCCGCACACCGGATGGCGAGCCGATCACGCTGTATCAAAAGGATATTCGGGAAATCCAGCTGGCGAAATCCGCCGTTCGGGCGGGAATCGAAACCCTTATCCGCGCCTATGGTATCACGCTGTCACAGATCGACTGCGTTTTGCTTGCAGGCGGGTTCGGACACACGCTGTCGGTGGACAGCGCAGTGCAGATCCGAATGTTCCCGGCAGCACTTGCGCACAAGATCCGTCCGGTTGGTAACAGCGCGCTGGAGGGAGCAATCAAGGCGTTAGCGCGGCCGGATGCACAAACGGTTATGGAAAAAATAAAATCCGTGTGCAGTGAAATCACACTTTCCAACGATCCGGCGTTTCAGGATCTGTTCATGGAATATATCTATTTTTAAACTGCAGATTTTTGCAGTGAAAAACAGATTTTATCCTATCACGGACAAACGGCTGCATTTTCAAAGCTGCGGTTTGATCATAAATAGAACAACAAAAAAGAAATGGGGCGTTTATCATGAACGAAATCAACAAGGAAATTTCCGAATTTCTGCAAAAGGGAAGGGCCAAAAACGTTAAGGAACTGGTGACAAAGGCATTGGAGGAAAACGTTGACCCGAAAGAAATTTTAAACGACGGGCTGCTGTCCGGCATGATGATCATCGGTCAGAAATTCAAAAACAACGAAGTGTTTGTGCCGGAAGTGCTGGTTGCGGCGCGCGCAATGAACGCGGGACTCAGCATTCTGGAGCCTTATCTGATAAAAGCGGGAAACGAACCGGTCGGAAAAGCAGTGATCGGCACCGTGAAAGGCGATATGCATGATATCGGCAAAAATTTAGTGGTAATTATGCTCAAAGGCGCCGGATTTGAAGTGACCGATCTGGGCGTGGACGTGGATCCCGATACCTTTATCGATAAAGCGGAGGAGATCGGCGCGGATGTCATCTGCATGTCTGCATTGCTGACCACCACCATGCCCGCCATGAAAATGACCATCGACCGGTTAAAGGAAAGAAATCTGCGCGACAAATATATCGTGATGATCGGCGGCGCGCCGGTTACCGATCAGTATGCCAAAGAGATCGGCGCCGATTTCTACACAGAGGATGCCGCAAGCGCAGCCGAAGCTGCAAAAGCCGCGGTTTTAAACAAGCGCTGATCACGATTGCCATATCACATTGCAACACAAATCTTTTTGAAATCTGGAGAAAACAATGAAGAGAAACATGCAAAAATGGGCGGCGGATCTGCTCGCCGCACCCATTAAAAAGCCGCTGCCGATTTTGTCTTTCCCTTGTGTGTCTTTGCTCGGAATCAGTGTCAAACAGTTGATTTCCGACAGCGAATGGCAGGCCAAGGGGATGCAGCTGGTCGCGCAGCGCACCGACGCTGCGGCGGCGGTGAGCCTGATGGATCTATCGGTGGAGGCGGAATGCTTCGGCGCACAGACGGTGTTTGCCGACGATGAGGTGCCGAACGTGACCGGCAGTATCGTTTCAAGTGAAGAAGACGCCCAAAACCTGCAGGTTCCGCCGGTTGGCAGCGCGCGTTCCGGCCTTTATATCGAAGCGATCAAAAAAGCGGTGGAACGGATCACCGACCGTCCGGTATTGGCGGGGGTCATCGGACCGTTTTCACTTGCCGGCCGGCTCATGGATGTGAGTGAAGCCATGATTTATTGCTACGATGAACCGGATATGGTGCACACGGTGCTGCAAAAGACGACCGCGTTTTTAAAAGACTACTGTCTGGCCTACAAACAGGCAGGGGCAAACGGCGTCGTCATTGCCGAACCGCTGGCGGGTCTTTTGTCCCCCACGCTTGCCGCAGAATTTTCGACCGACTATGTGCGGGAAATCGTCAGTGCCGTCCAGGACGAAAACTTTATCGTGGTTTACCACAACTGCGGCGATTATACCGTGCAGATGGCGGCGGATCTGGCGACCATCGGCGCTGCTGCCTATCATTTCGGCAATGCGATCCATCTGCAGGATATGCTGGATAAAATGCCGGCCGATGTGCTGGTCATGGGTAACATCGATCCGGCCGGACAGCTGAAAAACGGAACGCCGGAATCGGTCGCGGATGCAGTGACCACGCTGCTGGATGAATGCGGACAATATCCGAATTTTGTTTTGTCTTCCGGCTGCGATATTCCGCCGACAACGCCATGGGAAAATATCGACGCCTTTTTCAAAGCGTTTCGCAGCTTTTATCATTTGGAGCCTTAAAAGAAGCATAACAAAAACAGCTGGGATTTAACACAAATCCCAGCTGTTTTTCTTGCCTTGCTGCATTTGCAAAATGACAATCAGGCTTTTAACAGGCGAATATAATGATTGGCTTCCCGCAGCACGTGATCCGCCAAAAGCGGTAAAAGAATAGAACGAATTTTGCAAGCTTCGATTCCTTTTGTGCCTGTTGCTTTAAAATCCCGGAATTTCATGGTCTCCTGCAGGGAATCGGTCAATGTCTGCGCCTGCGCTTTGCGGCAGGTGTCCAGCAATGCGGCGTATTCTTTGGCAAATCCATCTGCCAATTGCATCAATTCCGTTTCAGAAGGATCCAATAGACCACGTATGAACATGGCGTGTTCCATCATGATCTGGTTCCAGAAACATTCCACCTCTTTCATGGATTCACAGGTCAATTCGCCTGTGTTTTCCAGCGTCTGCAGGTATTTTCGATAAAGCTTTGCTTCCCGGATGATATGTTCGATCAGCAAGGGATAGTTTAATGTGAACATCCTGCAGTGCAAAACATTGTTCAAAACCATTTCCTTAAAATGAATCAATCCGTCCAAAAGGTTAAGCGCGGTCTGGTTGAGATTCCTGACTTGATTTTGCAGCTGACACCGGTTTCCCGATCCGTTGCCGCAGCCGCTATCATGGCATAGCTGCAATTCCCGCTGGGTGATTCCACCGTTGATGGCAATCCCGGTAAAGGATTCGGTTTGCTTTTCGGCCAGGGCGGTAAATTCCGTAACCAGTTCGCCCGAACACAGCACGTCTTTGCCGACAATGCCGTCGCCCAGCGCGATGGCACGGCAAAGCAGTTTTTCAAATTCGCATTTGTAAAACGCTGCCTGCCGGGAATAAGATTCGTTGGCGGGTGTAAAGCCGGCCTTGAGAAAAAAGGAATGCTCTTTCATGATGCGCCCAAAGAACAAATGCAGTTCTAAGGAGCTTACAATATAATGATCCGTATGCATCGCTACCTCCAAAACAAAACAGTATGTTGGTATTATATGCATGCGGGCTTTTCCCCGTTCTTCTGTCGCAAAAAAGTGCAGCCCGGATGCTACCGGGCTGCATGGACAAAGAGATTTTATCCGGCCAAAGGATAAAATGCGCTGCGTTTGGTATAAAAGCTTTCAACACTGTAAACCGCGGCGGGCTGCGTTTGCACCGCCGTTTGTGCGCGGGCATACAGCGTGTTATAGGCGCTGGCAAGCAGCGTGCCGCTGGTATCGTGGGACAGTTCCCATGCGCCGATCCCCGCGAGTCCTTTGGACTTTGCAAGAGATACCTTGGCGGCAATGGAGTGCGCATCCTCATAGGAAATAAAAGTGCCGTTCCCATAAAGATAGGGGACCTGCCCGTCTGCATGCCGCAGCTGTTTGTAGGCGCTGTTGTTTAAATAGCTGCTGCGGATTATATCATACCGCAGCGCTTTTGCCGAGGTAAAGGTGCTGTACAGCCCGTTATTTTGGCTGCTCACCCCCTGGTACATATAGCCGTAAAACGGCATGCCGAGCACCAGCTTTTTTGAAGATACGCCTTTATTTAAATAGGCGTTGATCCCGTCACTCACACTGTGCTTGTATTGCGGGGAGCTTTCCTGCGGCTGATACAGCGGCGCGTTTAGATCCGCGTATTTGTCCCAGGGGCCGTGCATATCGTAGGCCATCAAAAAGATGTAGTCCACGATATTTGCAACCTTGGTCACCTCGATTTTAGATAGGTAACCGTTGTTGTCCGCCCCCGCCATGGTCAGATAATAATCCCGACCGTCCTTTTTTTCCTGTGCGTCCAGCGCGTTACGGATCGCTTTGAGCAGCAGCGTGAAGTTTTGCTTGTCCTGCGGTCGGTTGGTGTTGCCGGCCAACCCGCCGGAAACGGGATATTCCCAGTCCAGATCCACGCCGTCGAATCCGTGCTCTAAAATAAACTGCACGCAGCTTTTGGCAAACGCTTCCCGGCGCGCCGCAGTGGAGGCAATGTCCGAAAAATAGACCGAATAATCCCAGCCGCCGATCGAAATCAATGTTTTTAACTGTTTATTGTTTTGCTTTAATGTGCGAATTTCCGCAAAATTTTTGCGATCCTGTGCCGGATCCGCCAGCGCAATGCTGTTGGTCGACGGATCGATCTTTGCAAATGCGTAATGCAGATGCGTCAGTTTCCCGGCGGGAATTTTCGATGGGGTATATCCCCGGTAAGCCGACCAGCTGGTATAATAACCCGCCACGATTTTTCCCGTTTGGGTCGGTGTTGGTGCGGGTGTGGTCGTTGTGGGCGGCTTGGTGGTCGTGGAACTGCCGCCGGATGAACCGGCGTTCCCAGTTGTGCCCGACGAACTGCCGCCGGATGTGTTGCTGCCACCGGATGAACCGTTATTCCCGGACGAACTGTTCCCACCGGATGTGCCGCCCGGTTTGTTTTGAGAGGACGTGTTTCCACTCGATGTATTGCCGCCCGTCGCATTTCCGGTGTTGTTGCCGGAAGCACCACCGTTTGTTGTGCTGCCGCCGGATGTGGTATCATTTGTGGTTCCGGTGGTGTTGCCCGGCGAGCCGTTTGCTTCGCCCTGTGCGATGTCACCGGCATTATCCGTGGTCTCTTGTGTGTTTTGACCGTTTTCGGCCGTTGGTTGCTGGGTATCCGTTTGCTGGTTTTGTGTGGTTTGTTCGTCCTGCTGTCCGCTTTGGGCATCACCGGAACCGGTCACTGCCGAAGACAGATCAGACAATGTTTCCGCCTGCCCGTTGTTCGGACTCGGCCAGGCCTGCACCGCAAGCGTGGAGAGCAAAAGCACTGCAACGATGCAAAAACTGATCCAGCGAATGGTTGAACGTTTCAAAATCTTTTCCCCCTTATCAAAGTTTGATGTGTTGTGTTTTTTCCTGCAGGAATGATTTTATCAAACCGCCGCAGGGTTTACAATGCAAAATTTCTGGAACAAACAAAGGCTGTTTGCTGCTTGTTTTGCGTTATATTTTCTTCCAATCCAAAATGCAAAAAAATAATTTTTAAAAAAATTTTGGAAATTAAGGAAAATTTTTGAATTTTTTTAAACTGGATTTTGATATTTTAAACCGGATCGCCGCAAACAGTTTTTTTGTTTTGAGATAAAAACGGTATTGCAATTTTTACAGAATCGGGATAAGATAAAGAAAAACAAAAGAAAGGGAAAACAGAATGCAGTGTGTGGAAGAGATCGTTTATTGTGAAAATCTGCAAAATTTAACGCTCCACCGGCACAGCACCCATCAGCTTTTATTTGTCAAAAGCGGGCGGGTCACCGTTTATATCGGGGAGAAAGCTTATCCGATCCATGAACCGTCGGTTGTGTTCATCAGCAACCTGGAAAATCACAGGATCGTGATCCATTCGATGCAGTACCAGCGGTATTATATCAACATTTCCCCGCAGCAGGTCTACCAGCTGGCAAACCAGCATTTTTTCTACGGCTCGATTTTTTTAAACCGTCCGCCGCAGTTTTCCAATGTGCTGCCGGTCGGGGAAATCGCCCGGGAACTGGATTGTTTCATGTCGCTTTTGCTGGCGGAATCCGCCCATGCCGGCGAGGATGCGGACAGCACGCTCAGCATTTTCAAAACCATCATGCTGCTGCTTTATCATCGGTATCCCGACCGGTTCCCGAAGGATGATTCCGTGCAGTCGGATATGGTCATGCAGATTCGCCGGCTGATCGATGAAAACCCCGCCAATCCGGCGCTTTCGATCGAAAATCTGTCCCGCCGGTTTCACATCAGCCCGTCGCATCTGTCCCACAGCTTTAAAGCCGTCACCGGCTACAGCGTCCGGCGCTACCGGATGATCGGTCAAACGGCGATTGCAAAGGAGCTTTTGAAAACGACCGATCAGCCGATCACGCAGATCATCGCCGCCGCCGGTTTTTCGGACATGAGCAATTTTTCCCGGTATTTTAAAAAAGAAACCGGCTGCACCCCGACCGGGTATCGCGCACTTTACCGGCGATAGTGCAGGTTTTACATAATTTGTTGCAGGTTTTATATAGCCGTCCCGCCTGTTATGGATTAAGATAATGGCAGATGAAGTAAAAAAAGGTGGCGGAGAAACATGGCGTTTGCCAAAGAGGAATTTCAAAAACAATGTGCAAAACAAGGCGTTTGTTTTCCGGCAGCGGACGACACGTCGGTTTTGACCGCGCCGGTCGCAGTCGGGGACAGGACAATTCCAAACCGGTTGGTTTGCCAGGCGATGGAAGGGTGCGACGGCACGGCGGACGGACGCCCCGGCGAACTGACAGTCCGGCGTTATGAACGGTTGGCCCGCGGCGGCGCGGGGCTGATTTGGTTTGAAGCGACCGCCTGCATGCAAAACGGGCGCGCCAATCCCCGGCAGTTATTTCTGTGTGAGAAAACATTGGACAGCTTTCAAGCGATCGTCGAACGCATCAAGGAAACGGCGATGAAAGCGAACGGCTATGCGCCGGTGATTATCATGCAGGACACCCATTCCGGGCGGTACAGCAAACCAAGCGGTTACCCGGAGCCGATGATCGCGCATCACAATCCCGTTTTGGAAAAAGACAATCCGCTTTCCGATACCTGCATTGTCACCGATGATGCAATCGACAGGATCGGCGAAAACCTGGCTGCGACTGCCGTGCTCGCGCAAAAAGCCGGATTTGACGGCGTGGACATCAAATGCTGTCACGGTTATTTGAACAGCGAGCTGTTGTCCGCTTTTGACCGGCCGGGGAAATATGGCGGCAGCTTTGAAAACCGCACCCGGCTGCTGACCGAAACGGCAGCGAAGGTGATCGATACCGCGCCGAAAGATTTTATCGTGACGTGCAGGCTCAATGTCTATGACGGACTTAAAAAGCCCAATGGATTTGGCGCCGCGCCGGACGGTGTGTTTGACCCGAAAGAGCCGGCAATGCTGCTGCAAAAACTGTCGGCGCTTGGCATGCGGCTGGTGAATGTCACAATGGGAAATCCCTATTTTAATCCGCATATCAACCGCCCGTTTGCGGCGGGTCCCTATCCGGCGGAACACCCGTTTATCGGCGTGCACCGGATGCTGGATGGAATCCGGACATTAAAAGAGAACGTCCCTGATTTATTGCTGATCGCTTCAGCGCTCTCGGCGCTCGGCGCCGCCGCCCCGCATGTGGCGGCGGGCTGCATCCAAAACGGTTGGTTTGACCTGGCGGGATTCGGCAGAATGATTTTTGCCTACCCCGATTTTGCAAAGGATATTTTAAAAACCGGCGAGTTGCAGCCGCAAAAATGCTGTGTCGCCTGTTCCAAATGTTCTGCGATCATGCGTGCGGGCGGAACGCCCGGCTGCGTGATCCGGGACAGGGAAGTTTATCTTCCGATTTACCGGCAGTATTGCGAATGAAAGGATGATGAAAATGACAAAAACCGCATTGATAACAGGCGCGTTCGGCGGAATCGGATTTGCCTGTGTGCAACGTTTTTTAAAGGAAGGCTGGCGGGTGGTCGGCGCGGATATTGCCGCCCCGCTGCAGACCCCAAATGGGGATTTCACCTATATTCCTTTTGATCTTTCGGATACCGGCGGGATCGATGCACTGTTATCCGCCGCCGGTGAGATTTTAGCGCTTGTCAATGTGGCGGGGGTCGCGCCGAAAAAGCGCGGCGACCTACTGGATATGACCGAGGAAAGCTATGATTTTGTGACCGGCATCAACACCAAAGGGACCTTCTTTCTGACCCAGGCGGTGGCAAAACAGATGATCCGGCACCCGGAAAACTGCGCGATCGTCAACATTTCCTCCATGTCCGCCTACACCAGCAGCACCTCCCGCGGGGAATACTGCATTTCCAAAGCGGGGGTTTCGATGATCACCAAACTGTTTGCCGACCGCTTAGCGGAATATGACATTCCGGTCAATGAAGTGCGGCCGGGGATTATCGCGACCAACATGACAAGCGGCGTGAAAGAAAAGTATGATGCGTTGATCGACGGCGGGCTTTTGCCGCTGAAACGCTGGGGCCGCCCGGAAGACGTGGCCGCCGCTGTTTTCGCATTGGCTTCGGGTGCGCTGCCGTATGTCACCGGGCAATCGGTGGACGTCGACGGCGGCTTTCATCTGCGCCGTCTGTAAGGAGAGAAAAATGGAAGTTTTGACAACCATCACACTGGACGCCGCGGTGGTCGGCAGCGGCGCCGCGGGACTGAACGCCGCTTGCCGGTTAAAGCAGTTCGGCGTGGGCAAAGTGGCTGTGATCACCAACGGGATCAACCGCGGCACCTCCCGCAACACCGGGTCGGACAAACAGACCTATTATAAGCTGTCGATGTGCGGATCCGGCGAGGATTCGGTGGTGAAAATGGCGCAAAGCCTGTTTGCCGGCGGCGCGGTGGATGGGGACAACGCCCTTTGTGAAGCGGCGCTGTCCGCCCGGTGTTTTATGCAGCTTTGCGAGCTGGGCGTCCCGTTCCCGACCGACCGGTTCGGTGAATTCGCGGGCTATAAAACCGATCACGACGACACGCTGCGCGCCACCTCCGCAGGGCCGTTGACCTCCAAATATATGACCGAGGCGCTGGAACGGCACGCAAAACAGTTAGGCGTTTCCTTTTTAGACCACATGCTGGCGGTGGATATCATCGTAAACGACGGCAGGGCGGTGGGGCTTGTTTGCCTTGACCTTGCAAGCGAGAAGCTCGTGCCGGTCAATTGCGCGAATATCATTTGGGCGACCGGCGGTCCGGCGACGGTCTACGCAAGAACCGTTTATCCCGAAAGCCACACCGGCTGCACCGGCGTGCCGCTGGCAGCGGGCGCCGCGGCGCAGAACCTGACCGAATGGCAGTTTGGTCTTGCTTCCGTCCGGCCACGCTGGAACGTTTCCGGCACCTATATGCAGGTGCTGCCGCGGTTTGTGTCGGTGGATGCAAACGGCGAGGAACACGAATTTTTAACGGAAGTTTTCAAAACACCGCAAGCGCTTTTGCAAAAGGTGTTTTTAAAAGGCTACCAGTGGCCGTTCGACAGCCGCAAAATCATCGACGGCTCGTCGGTGATCGATCTGCTGGTCTACCGGCAGGAGGTTTTGCTCGGCCGGAAGGTTTATCTGGATTTTACCCGCAACCCTTATTTGTTGGACGAATTGGATTACGACGCATTAGACGCGGAAACCAGAAGCTATCTGCAAAATGCGGGCGCCTGTTTTGGCACGCCGATCCAGCGGCTATTACATATGAATGCGCCGGCGGTCGATCTGTATTTGCAAAAAGGGGTGGACCTGAAAAAGGAAATGCTGCAAATTTCCCTTTGCGCGCAGCACTGCAATGGGGGACTCAGTGTCGATTGCTGGTGGCAGACCAATATCAAAGGTTTGTTTGCCGCCGGTGAAGCTGCCGGCACGCACGGCGTTTACCGTCCCGGCGGCAGCGCGCTCAACGCGGGACAGGTCGGTTCTTTGCGCGCCGCGCAGTTTATTGCGGCGCATAAAGCCGAAAATCTCAGCGCGGATGCTTTTTTTCTTGCTGCAAAACCCGCAGTTGACCGGCATAAAGCCTTTTGCGGCGCCATTCATGGCAAGGCAGACAACGCGCGCGCATTGCTGCAGGATGCGCGCGAGAGAATGGACGTTTGCGGCGGGGCGATCCGGACGCTGCCGCAAATGCAAACGACGCTGGATGCTGTGAAAGCAAAGCTTGCAGATTTTACGCAAACCGTTTGCGCAGAAAGCTTAGAAGCCGGCTATCTTTTGTGGGACACGCTGGTCACGCAGTGCGCCGCGCTGACCGCCATGCTGGATATGGCGCAAAACGGCGGGCTGTCCAGAGGCTCTGCACTGGTTTACAACGCAGACGGCATTTTGCCGGACGGACTGCCGGAACACTTCCGGTTTTTACCCGACCGGCGAACGCCCCAAACGGTGCAGCAGGTGGTTTTGCAAGACGGCGTTTTCAAAACGATGCATCGCGACGTGCGGCCGGTTCCACAGCCGGATCGGTTTTTTGAAAACGTCTGGGCGGGATACCGCAAAACTAAAAATATCGAATAGGGAGCGTGTTTTTTATGCTGCATTGCGGACTTGTTTCGGTCAGTTTCCGGCAAAACAGCGTGGATGATATTATCCATGCCGCGTCGGCGGCGGGGCTTTCCTGCATCGAATGGGGAAGCGACGTGCATCTGCCGCCCGGCGACCGGGAACTTGCCCTTACCGTCGCCGAAAAGACAAAAGCGGCAGGTCTTTTCTGCTGTTCCTATGGTTCCTATTTCCGGCTGGGGCAGGACGCGCCGGAAATGATTTTGCCGTATCTTGCAACTGCAAAAATACTCGGCACAAATATCGTCCGCATCTGGGGCGGTACGAAAAATTTTGAAGAATATGATAAACGAGAGATCGACGCGCTTGTTTTGCAGGCAAAAAGGGCAGCGCAGCTTGCCGGACAGCAGGGGATCACGCTGTGTCTTGAACTGCACAACTGGACGGTAACCAACATCTATCGCAACGCGCTCTTTTTTGTGCGGGCGGTGGGGAGCGACCATTTGAAACTTTATTGGCAGCCCAACCAGTTTCAAAGCGACGCTTATAATCTTGAGAGTGCAAAAGCGCTTGCCCCTTATGTGACACAGCTGCATGTTTTCAACTGGAAGGGGAAAGACAAATTTCCATTGGCGGATGCTATACCGCTTTGGCGGGACTATTTAAAAGCGTTTGACGGCGATCACTGTCTGCTGCTGGAATTCATGCCGGACGGGGAGATTGCATCGCTGCAAAAGGAAGCGCAGGCGTTGTTTTCGATTGTGAATCAAGAAAATGGATTGACATAACGGGAAAGGAATGAGCATAAAAATGAAAAGCATTTTATTGGGTGATCCGGAAAAAATCCGGCGGGTGTTTCACCGGCCGACGCTGGATCAGCTCGAAAAACAGGCGGGACTGGACACAAATAGGATTTATACATTAGCGGATTTGCAGGATTGCCCGCGTGATACCGATTTTATTTTTTCCACCTGGGGCATGCCGGCATTGACCGAAGAACAGATCAAAAGCGTGTTCCCGGCGCTCAAAGCCGTGTTTTATGCGGCGGGAACGGTGCAGGCGTTCGCCCGCCCGTTTTTAAACTGCGGGGTCAGGATTTTCAGCGCATGGGCGGCCAACGCCGTCCCGGTCGCGGAATATACCGTGTCGCAGATCCTGCTTGCCAACAAAGGCTTCTTTGCAGCCTGTGCATGGCAGTCGGCGGGAGAACTGGAACACGCGCAGATTTTTCGTTCCTATCCGGGCAACTATAACTGTGCGGTCGGGATTTTAGGCGCCGGCATGATCGGCAAAATGGTGATCAAAGCCCTTAAAACCCACGATCTTTCGGTGTTGGTTTTCGACCCGTTTTTGCCGGATGAAACGGCCGATCAGATGGGTGTGCAAAAAACCGATCTGCAAACGATCTTTTCCACCTGCCAGACCGTTTCCAATCATCTGGCCAACAATCCGCAGACCGTTGGGATGCTGGATTACAAACTGTTTGCATCGATGCCGCAAAACACCGTTTTTCTCAACACCGGACGCGGCGCGCAGGTGGTGGAATCCGATCTGGTGCGTGTTTTGCAGGAACGCCCGGATCTCACGGCAGTGCTGGACGTGACATACCCGGAACCGCCTGCACCCGGCCATGCGTTTTATAAACTGCCCAACTGCTTTTTAACACCGCACATGGCGGGCAGCTCCGGACTGGAGGTCGGCCGCATGAGCCGGTATATGTTAGAGGAATTCGAGTTGTTCCAAAGCGGGAAACCGACGCGCTATGAAGTCACAAAAGAGATGCTGCAAACCATGGCATAAAAAAAAACCAAAAAACCGGCGTTTTAAAACGCCGGTTTTTCTATCTTTTAAAAAATTGAAAACGACAACTCAAAATGCGGGTTACCTTTGATTATTACGGCTGTTCTTCATGCTGTATCACAGCTTTTTGCTGTTCTTTTAACTTCACATTGACTTTCCGACCCAGCAGCTTATAAATCGTCGCCGCGACCGGAACGCCAAGTAGCATACCGGCAATACCTGCAACACCGCCGCCAACCATCACCGCTGCGAGCACCCACATGGCGGGCAATCCAATGGAAGAGCTCATCAGTTTCGGATAAATGAGGTTGCCTTCCAGCTGCTGCAACACAATCAGGAAGATCAAAAACCAAACCGCACTGATCGGATCGACGGTGAAAATCATAAACGCGCCGACGATTGCACCGATATAAGCGCCGACAATCGGAATCAGCGCTGTAACGCCGACTAAAGAGCTGATCATTGCAGTGTAGGGAAAGCGGAAGATTAGCATACCGACCGCACATAAAACACCGAGCGCCAATGCATCGAGGCATTTTCCGACAATATAGGAAGAAAAAGTCTGGTTTGCGACCGAGAAAACCCGATTGATCTGTTCCACCCGCCGCGGTTTGCAAAATGCCTTGAGTATTTTTTGAAATTGCAGATGCAATTTTTCTTTGCTGGCAACCGCATAAACGGCAAAAATGATCGCCATCACAATGTTTACCGTTTCCAATGCAACGGTGCTCACCAGTGTGAAGGTGGTGTCCAACAGGCTGCCGACGCCGCTGGTTGCAAAGGAAACCAATTTGTCGAATGTGTCTGACCAATTGATTTCCATTTCGCCGATCGACTGCAAAACAGAAGGAATTTTATCTTTATTTGCGATTAACCAATCCTGCAATTGTGCGAAATAGGTCGGAATGGACTGGGTCATTACAGCGATTGCTTTGGACAGTTCCGGCAGGATCAAAACAATGAGAAAAGTGAGCAGTGCGGCGATCATCAAGAGCGTGAGCACAAGACAAATACCCCGACGGGTTTTGATGATCCATTTTTTTGTGCTGTGGGGAAACCAGATCCTTTCCAGTTTCACCATCACCACATTGAACACATAAGCCAGCGCAGCGCCGACTAACAGCGGATATAAAATCGTCCACAATTGCGATAAGGCGCCGGCGACAAAATCAAAATTTAAAACCGCAAACAGCGCCAATGCACCCAAGATCAGATATTTGAAAATTGTTTTGTCTAATTTTTTGTGATCCATTTTGCCGCCGTCCTTTTCTGCGATATTAAATTTATACTTTAGTTTAACATATCTGATTTTTATTTGCAACAAAAAAGACCGGAACCTTGAAAGTCCGGTCTTTTTATGTAATTTTTAATCAAACATGGTGGACATCGGCTTGTCCTCATAAATGCGCTCGATCGCTTCGGCAAAGACCGGCGCGACCGGCAGCATGGTGATTTTCTGTGATTTTTTGTTGTCGGTCAGCGGGATGGTATCGAGCAAAACAACTTCTTTTAAGACGCTTGCATTGATGCGTTCGATCGCAGGACCGGACAAAACGCCGTGTGTCGCACAGGCGGACACTTCCGTGGCGCCGCCAATTTCCATGATCGCCGCAGCCGCGTTGCACAACGTGCCGGCAGTGTCGATCATGTCGTCGACAATAATGACTTTTTTGTCTTTCACGTCGCCGATGATGTTCATTACTTCACAAACATTGGCGCGCGGACGGCGTTTATCGATAATGGCGATCGGCACATCCAGACGTGCGGCAAAGTTCCGGGCTCTGGTAACCGAACCCAGGTCCGGAGAAACGACAACGGTGTTTTCAGAGGTGAAATCCTCTCTTGCGGAAAAATAAGGAGCCAGAATCGGAACACCCAGCAGATGATCCACCGGGATGTTGAAAAATCCCTGAATCTGTGCGGCATGCAGGTCCATTGTCAGCACACGGTCGGCGCCGGCGGTGGTCAAAAGGTCTGCACAAAGCTTTGCAGAAATCGGATCGCGGGATTTCGCTTTTCGATCCTGCCGCGCATAGCCGAAATACGGCATAACCGCGGTGATCCGCCCGGCGGATGCACGTTTCATCGCGTCGATCATGATCAGCAGTTCCATCAGGTTGTTGTTGACCGGCGCACAGGTCGACTGCACGATGAAAACGTCGGAACCACGGACCGATTCGTTGATCGAAACGGAGATCTCACCATCGGAAAAATGTTTGACTTCGGATTTTCCAAGCGAAAGGCTCAAAGCAGCCGCCATTTGTTTGGCAACAGGAACGTTTGAGTTACATGCAAAAATCTTAATGTCCTTGCCGTGAAAATTCATGTTTTCTGTCCCCTTTTTTCAATTTGATATTCTGTTTTAAACATGTCTTTTTAAAAGACACAAATACAATTTTATTATCCTACTTTTTCTTTTGTTTTGCAAGAGAAAATTGTCAAAATATCGGATTTTCTACATAAAGGACAAAACCGTGCGGTGAAAGCAGCGGAACATCAGCAAAAAGCCGAAGATGCAAAAGGCACGCCGTCTTTGATAAAACGGCGCGCCTTTGTTTACATATTCCATTTGAATACCGTTTTAAACGGGGTGGTCAGATCGTTTGCAAACACCCGCAGAATATCCTTGATGCTGCAAACCGGCCGGTCTTGCGAAATAATCACCCGCATCCGGTCTTCAAAATCCTTGTTGCCGAGCAGTTCGACCGCTCGTTCGAAATCCGCACGACCGGATCGGCTGGAACCGACAAATGTCAACCCCTTTTCAAGAATGTCTCTTGTGTTGATTGCCACCTTGTTTTCCGAAACACCCATTAAAATCACAGTACCCTGCGGGTTGATGTAGCGAATGATGTCGTCGATCGCATAAGGGCTGCCCGCACCGCCGCAGCATTCAAAGCAGTGGTCGGCGGTGAAGGAATCGGGAATTTCACCCGAAAGATAAGTCTGATCGACAAAGGAAAAATGCGATAATTTGCGGATATCCATGCCGATCACACAAATCTCCGTTTTGGGGAATGTTTTTTTCAGGACATTGGCAACGGTATAGGACAGACTCCCGTCGCCCCAGATGGCGATCCGGCGGCGGATCGGGTGAGCGGCCCGGTCAAACCGGACGCTCGCATGCACCGCAACGCTGATAAATTCCGTGATGGCAGCGACCGGGTCTTCAATGCCGGAATAGGGGACGATCCGATCCGGCGGCAGGTCGACATATTCCCGCATGAACCCATCGTGCCCGCTGCTTAAAAAGTAGGAGCTTTTATCATAGTTTTCAAAGATCACATCATCGTGCCGCACCGGTGTGTTGGGAATCATCACAACGCGCTGCCCGACCGAAAAGGTGCCGGTCGGGTCATAGACCACCTTGCCGCAGCATTCGTGAATCAGCGCCATCGGCAGTTTTTTATTGAGGACCTTGATGTCCCGCTGACCGAGATAATACCGCTGATCGGCATGGCAGATCGCCATGTAGTTCGGCCGGACGATCACCTTATCGCCAAAAGAGATGTCCTCATATTTAATGGAAAACACCTTTGGGCTTACCAATTGATAGACGTAATTAATCAATGACCTTTCCTCCAACCATCGCCTGCGCGATTTTGTAATCGCTGATTGTTGTGATTTTCAGGTTTGCACTGTTGCCTTCGACCATATAGACCGGGTGGTTGCGCACCACGCAGATTTTGCAGGCGTCGGTCAGCGTTTGCTTTTCGGTTTCGCTGAGATCCGCAAACAGGCTTTTGAGCAGGTTGATGTTAAAGCTTTGCGGCGTTTGCCCCTGATACATCGTCGAACGGTCGGGAATGGAGGAAATCTGTTTGCCGTCGGTGGAACAGACGATGGTATCCACCGCGGGGGCTACGGTATCCACCGCGCCGTGTTGTAATGCTGCGTCGATATTTTCCTCGATCATTTTCAAGGTCACGAACGGGCGCACCGCGTCGTGGGTGACGATGATATGTTCATCGGACGCGCCGAAAACCGTTTCGATATCGTCGATAATATTAAAAATCGTGCTGTTGCGATCACTGCCGCCGGGCACCAGCTTTATCTTGTCCGTCTGTCCGATATGTTTAGCGACCAGATCCCGCATATGTGTCAGCCAATCGGGGTGCACCCCGACATAAATACAGTCAAACCGCGGGCAGGTCAGGAATTTTTCCAGTGTGTGCAAAATGATGGGTTTGTCGCCCAGATTCAAAAACTGTTTTGGCATGTCGGAGATGTTCATGCGTGAGCCGGTGCCGCCGGCCAAAATTGCGCCGAAGATCATGGTGGTTCATCCTTTCTGACAATAATAAATCCCTTTGTATTTTAAATAGCTGTTGTGCATGTCGATATATTCCGCATCGTGGTGGCAGACCTGCTTTTCCGGAGGGGGCGGGGTCATGTAGTCCCCGAAAGCCATGGAAAGATAAGCGTCGTAGCCGGCAGGAACCGGCAGCATCACCCCGTCAAACGGAACTTTTACCGCTTTTTCAAATGCCGCTTTCGGATATTCATTTTGCATGTAATGCGGACCGGCGCACAGTTCGGTAATGCGCTCGCATTTGGAAATCGGGAACCGGGTCATGCGTTTTTCACAAAACTGCCAGATTTTTGTCCGCAGTTTTTTGGAAAACAGCACCGTCAGCATCGCGCCGCCTAAAAATCGTACCGCCGCGCCGTGGTTGCCGGGGGCTTTGCCGATGATAAACAGCGAATAAAGCAGCGCGTAGATCTTCTGGGTTTTGCGGGCAAACCCCTTCGGACATCCGTCCAGCGGCAGAATATCCAGCTGCAGGCCATGGTTGATGTCCAGATCCTTCTGGTAGGATTTGATGAATGTCGTGTTGTTGTCGCACACGGTGGCAAACTGATTGCGGGTGAACACCCGGTCGGTGGTGACCTGCAAACTGTATTTTTCCGTGTCGGCAACGCTGTCCCAAATGGCAATGAGTTTTTGGTAATCCTCCCGCGGCATGAACATATCCAAATCGTCGTCCCACGGGATAAAGCCGCCGTTTCGCACCGCGCCGATGCAGCCGCCGCCGCATAGATAGATCAGCAGCCCGTTTTCTTCGCAGATTTTTGTGACATACAGCGCCATTTGAATGGATTTTTCATGAATTTCATGCAGGAGCTTATCGGATAATGAATTCAAAACGCACCTCTAAAAATGATAAAATAAAAATCGGAAAATGCCGCAGATGAAGCCTGTCCCATAGGATAAATGCAAAATAAAGTGGATATACATCAGCCGCAGCACATTCAAAAAGCCTTTGATATGCCGGTTTTTAACGCTGAAAGCAAAATCCAGCGCAAGGTAAAGCACAAGCACCGCGCCATAGGCATACCAAAGCGGCGGGAAAACAAGCGACAACACAAGACCCAGCACCAAAAACAAAACGAACAAACAGGGAATCAGGTGCGATAACCGCGCCGGTTTTTTGTGCTTTTTGATAACCGCGACCTTCCAAAAGCCATACCGGAAATATTGCCGGAACAGCGAACGATAACTGTCGCGCGGGTAATAGGTGCTGCAAATTTCATGGGAAATATACACCTTTCCGCCGGCTTCGCAAAGGCGAAAATTAAAATCATCGTCCTCATTGATCGCCAGCCGTTCGTCGAAAAGACCGAGTTTTAAAGCCGTTTCTTTTTGAAACGAACCGTAGGACACGGTGTCGGCATAGCCGTCGAACCCCTCGATATGCTGCTTGCCGCCGCCGAGTGCAAACGGCGAGTAATAAGCCGCCGCCACCGCTTTCTGGCAGGGCGTGTTGCCGCGCACGATCGTGGGTCCGCCGACATTATCAGCACCGGTTTTTTTGTGGTATTCCATGCATTTTGAAATGTAGTCCGGCGCGTATTTCGTGTGCGCGTCGAACCGGACGATATATTCCCCGCGCGCCGCTTTGATGCCGCGGTTGAGTGCAAACTGCACCGTGCGATCCGGATTGTCGATCAGCCGGATAAACGGATAATCCTCCATCGCCTGCCGGATGCAATCGACCGTCCCGTCGGTGGACATGCCGTCTACCAGCACCGCCTCCATGCGGTCTTTCGGGTAATCCTGCATGACCAGCGACTGGATCGCTTGCGCAATATAGCGTTTTTCATTATAAACCGGCATCACGACCGAAACAAATGGCAAATCCGACATATCGACTCCCCGGTATGAAAAAATAACAAGTTTTTTTGGAAATTTTTCAATACATATGTATTTATTATAACCGATTCTTTGTGTTTGTGTCAAATTTATTTTAAATTTTAAAAAAAGCCTTAAAAAAGCCCTTAAATTCCTTGAAATTTAAAGGCGGCTCGTTTATAATATGTATATTATTACATACCCGTATGCATTTGTTGCAGCGGGATAGAAAAGGATGAGAAATTGCATGAAAGTTTTGGTTGTCAACGCGGGCAGTTCGTCATTAAAATATCAATTGGTGGATATGACGGACGAATCGGTGATCGCAAAGGGCATTTGCGAACGCATCGGCACGGCGGGCAATATTTCACACAAATTGGCAGACGGCAGAAAATTTGAAAAGGATGTTCCGATGCCGGATCACACCGTTGCATTCTCCTGTGTAGTTGAGGCGCTGACCAATAAGGAATTCGGCGTGATCGAGTCCATGCAGGAGATTTCCGCCGTGGGACACAGAATCGTGCAGGGCGGTTCGCTGTTCAGCCATTCGGTGCTGGTGGATGAGGATGTTATCCAGAAGATCGAAGGGTTAGCGGAACTCGCACCCTTGCATAATATGGCGCATGTGCAGGGTATTCGCGCCTGTATTGCCTGCATGGGAAAAGACGTGCCGCAGGTTGTGGTGTTTGACACCGCATTCCATCAAACGATGCCGCAAACGTCTTATATGTATGCCGTGCCGTATGAATATTATGAAAAGTATGGCGTGCGCCGCTATGGGTTCCATGGAACCTCCCATCGGTATGTGTCCGGTGTGATGACCGATATTTTGGGTAAGGTCGAGGGCACAAAGATCATCACCTGCCATATCGGAAACGGGTCTTCCATCACGGCAGTCAAGGACGGCAAATGCATGGATACCTCCATGGGCTTTACCCCGCTGGCAGGTGTGGAAATGGGCACCCGCTGCGGCGATATCGATCCGTCGGTCGTGACTTTTATCATGAAAAAAGACGGTCTTTCCCCCGATCAAATGAACGAACTGATGAACAAAAAAAGCGGATTTTTCGGAATTTCCAAATTTTCGTCCGACTCCAGAGATATTGAAGACGCCATCAGTCACGGTGAAAAAGACGCGCATTATAAACAGGCGAAGCTCGCGCAGGATATTCTTTGCCAGGGTATCAAAAAGTATATCGGGTCCTATGCCGCTGAGATGAACGGGGTGGACGCGATCGTGTTCACAGCGGGTATCGGCGAAAACAGCCCGGCGCTGCGCGCGGAAGTTTTATCGGATCTGGATGTGTTGGGTATTAAAATTGATCCGAAAATGAACGAAAAGGCGTTCCGTCAATCAGAAAATATCTGCATTTCCGCACCGGATTCAAAGGTGCTGGTCTATGTGATCCCCACCAATGAAGAATTGGTCATCGCAAGAGACACCAAAGAGATCGTCGAGAAACTGTAAAAATAGAAATGAAAAAGGCGGTTTTGCATTGCAAAACCGCTTTTTGTCATAAGCATAAAAAATTTTTTAACCAAACGGGTGTGGATGATACGATTTAGATGAAAGCTTTCAAACTTGTGGGAGGAACCGATCTTGGAACAGCAAAAAGCAGAACAACTGGTGCTGCGCAATCTGAAAAGCATTTTCGGATTTGCGTTTTCCCGGCTGTATGACAAAAGCGAGGCCGAAACGCTTGCCGGTGAAATCGTCTGTGCGGTTTTGCAGTCGGCGCACCGGCTGCAAAACGACGATGCATTTTACGGCTTTTTGTGGAAAATCGCAGATAACACCTTTAAAACCTTCATCCGCAAAAAGAAAAATCCGACCGTTTCTTTTGATGCGTCCTTCACCGGCGTTTACTTGCAAACGCCGGAATCGGAATGCATACAAAAAGAGGAGATGCAG
Organism: uncultured Clostridia bacterium; assembly: GCA_946493765.1. GTDB lineage: Bacteria > Bacillota > Clostridia > Oscillospirales > Acutalibacteraceae > RUG11462. Next base: position 27,586 of record CAMMAZ010000033.1, read on the forward strand.
CTGCTGCGGCGGGAATTGGCGCTGTTGACAAAGCAGTACCGGGAAACGACTGTGCTATATTATTTTGAAAACAAGACCTGTGCTGAGATTGCGGACCGCTTACACATCAGCGTTGAAATGGTAAAATATTATCTGTTTCAAACGCGAAAAAAACTGAAAGAGGGAATTGCAATGACACGCACGTTCGGAGAAAAAAGCTACCGGCCTGGTGTGTTCCGCATGGATTTCTGGGGCGGCGGCTCCAATGAATGCTATTATCGGATTTTTAAAAGAAAGCTGCCGGGGAATATTCTGCTTGCCGCGTATGACCGGCCGGTCACCGTCGAAGAGATGGCAATGGAACTGGGGGTTTCCGCCGTTTATCTGGAGGACGAGATCGAGCTTTTGCTGCAGCATGAGCTGATCCAAAAGCAGGGGAAAAAATATCAGACCAACATCATCATCTTCACCGGCGAGTATGAAACGCAGGTCACAGAAAAGATCAAACCGCTGGTGACAATGGCGGCACAGCAGATCGACGCGGTTTTGCAGCAGAAATTTGCAGATTGCAAAGCGCTGCAATTTAGGGGACGGGAATATAACGACAACCGGCTGCGCTGGACGTTTGCCAACCTTGCGATGCTGTTCGGGCTTCTTGCTTCCGATAAAATCGTCCGGGAACGGTTTGGCGATTATCCGCCGCTGTCCAACGGTTCATACGGTTTTGTTTTCGGCTATGACAACGACTATGCCTATCATCATTTCAACGGCATTTACGGACTCACCGAAAACAAAGCGAAAACAGCCTATTTTTCGGTCGAAAATTACCGCATTATCGAAAAATGTCAAAGATTCAGGCACGGCAACTGGGAAAAAACCGTTGAAGCGGTCTGCGATGCGATTTTGCAAAAACCGGCTGATCCGGACAACGAAATGCTGCCCCGCCTGATCGACGAAGGCTTTGTTTGCTGTGAAAGCGGCAGATTGTCTGCAAATTTTCCCGTGTTTTCCGACCAATGTTTCCAGCATGAACTTTATGATCTGTTGAAACCTGCAACCGATATCGTCTGCCGGTGCATGCAGGAGGTCTGCACGGCCGCGGCGGAAATTTTAAAAGGCTTCACGCCGCCGGCGCTCAAGGATAAATGCGGCCGGCTGGCGTTTATCCATCACCAGGTGGACGTGATGGCTTTCATCATGGAAACGCTGGTGAATCGGGGCAGTCTTACCATTCCCGATTCGGATGAAAAGCTTTGCATGTTCGGCGTTGTTGGGTAAATTACAAACCCGGAGCAGGGATTCCCTGCTCCGGGTTTGCTTTTGGATTTGTTTTTAAAGCGGTGATTTATTCCGATTCGCTGCAAATTACATCGTTGCCAGCGCTCACATCCCCCTCGATGCTGGCGCAGTGGACATCACCGCCGGCATCCACGTTGCCGTTCACGTCATCGCAGTCCACATCACCGCTGGCATCCACATTGCCGCTGACACTGCCACAGGTAACATCACTGCCGGCAGCCACGTTACCGCCGACACCGCCGCAGGCAACATCTCCGCCAGCGTCCACGTCACCGCCGACACCGCCGCAAGCAACATCTCCGCCAGCCTCTACGTCACCGCCCACATCGTCGCAAGCAACATCTCCGCCAGCCTCCACGTCACCGCCCACATCGTCGCAAGCAACATTGCCGCCGGCTTCTATATCACCTGTGACGTCGCCGTCGATTGCCGCGTTTCCATGAATTTCAACCTGCAGAACTGTGTCCGCCGGAAGATTTTCAAAAGCGTCCAGCCGCAGCGGGATGGGCATGTCCTGCTGCAGCGGTTGACTGTCCAACATCCGGTTGCCTTTGAACTGCACGACCCGCAGCGTATCATCGTCCGGCAGTTGTGCACTGCAAGGCGGTTGTGCAGTCTCACGCAGCAGATAGTCTACCGACACGCCGAACAGATCGGCGATCACCGGCAGCAGCTCCACGTCCGGATAACACAGTCCGGTATCACATACTTAAAGATATTGGTGTCATTCAATCAATTTTGCCGATGAAGCGGTAGAAGATTTCTACCTCCTGTTCCCGGCTTCCGTCCTCGTTCTTGACCGCCTCATGGACAAGGATTTTTTCAATCAGCGTGTTCAAGAGTTCAGCGGTGAGTTCCGTGGGATTGACGCACTCTTTCATCAAGGCAATCCATTTTTCTGCGTCTGCGGCACTCTGGCTTTCAGCGGCAATAGCAGATTGAAGCTGTTCAATCTTTTCTTCCAGTTCCGCCTGTTCGCTTTGGTACTTCCCGGACAGCATATTGAAGTTGTATTCTGTGATACGCCCCGCCGCCCAGTCCTCATACATCCGGGCAAACAGGGTATCGACCTCGGCTTTCCGCTTCTCCGCTTTTTTCAGTTCAGCAGCCTGTTTTTTTCTTGCGGCGGCCTGTCCTTTGTCATTGGCGTTCAGCAGCCGTTTCAAAAGCTGTTCTTCATCGTGCTGTACCAGCGCCGACCAGTATTGCAGACGGGAGAGGACATAGGCGTAAAGCACATCATAGCGGATGTAGTGCATGGAGCATTGGCGTGTGCCTTGCCCGTTCTTGCTACAATGGTAGTAGCCATAGGGCTTGCTGTTCTGTCTGTTCTCCCCGTAGGCCAGCGACCAGCCGCAGTCCGCACACTTTATCAGCCCCGCAAAAATCTGTGTCGTGCCATTCTTGCGCTCCCTCCGGCGGCTTGCGATCTGCTCCTGTACCTGCCGGAAAACCTGTTCGCTGATAATCGGCTCCTGCGTGT
>CAMMAZ010000034.1 GCA_946493765.1 uncultured Clostridia bacterium
TCGTCACTTCTTTTTTTATTCTTTTTGTAACACATCTATTGTAAACCTACAATTCAAAATTTAAGATCTCCTAAAAAAGACTTGACAAAATCCGGTGTTTATGGTAAACTTGATAAGCCGCGTATTATGGGCTGTATCAAGTGGATTTTATCCCGCCCAGCAATAGCGAGTCTGTCATAAAGGAAGGAATTTTCATGTACGCAATTTTTGAAACAGGCGGCAAACAGTATAAAGTCGAAAAAGGCGATGTCATTTTCGTCGAAAAACTGGATGCACAGCCGGACGAGACCGTCACATTCGACAAGGTTTTATATTTAGACAACGGCAAAAAAGGCGCAAAGATCGGTGCACCGTATGTCGCGTCCACACTGGTTGCCGGAAAAGTCTTAAAGCAGGGCAAAGCCAAAAAAATCACGGTTTTCACTTATAAACCGAAAAAAGGCGAGAAGCGTAAACTCGGTCACAGGCAGCCGTATACCAAGCTGGAAATCGTTGCAATGGGCACCAAAGCGACCGTGACCAAAGCGATCAGCAGCAAGGCAGAAGAACCGGCTGAAGAAGAAACTGCTGAATAATTATGATTAAGGTTGTCATCTTTTCAAAAGATGATTTGTTAAGAGGATTTGAAATTCGCGGCCATTCCACAACATCCGCAGAAGATATGGATGGAAAATTGGTTTGCGCTGCGGTTTCATCCGCTACGATTCTCACAGCAAATACCGTCACCGAAATCATCGGGGACAATGCGCAGGTGGAAACGGACGACGGGTATTTAAAACTGTTTGTCGATGATGCAGAAGAATGCGCCGTTGTTTTAAACGGACTGCATTTGCACCTGTGCGAACTGCAAAAGGAATATCCAAATAAGATTAAGGTTATAATGGAGGTAGAACCATGATTCGCGTAAACATCCAGTTATTTGCTCATAAAAAAGGTATGGGTTCAACCAAAAACGGCCGCGATAGTGAATCCAAACGTCTCGGACTCAAACGGGCGGACGGCCAGTTTGTTCTTGCGGGCAACATTCTTGTTCGGCAGAGAGGCACACATTTCCATCCGGGCAATAATGTAGGCAAAGGCTCTGATGACACGTTGTATGCAAAGATCGACGGCAAAGTCAAATTTGAAACCTTTGGCGCAGGTCGCAAGAAAGTCAGCGTTTATGCTGAACAGTAAATGAAAGTTGAAGGTCCGAACCGCAAGAAAAAGTGGTTCGGACTTTATTTTTGAAAACGCAGGAAAGGAAAACGCATTATGTTTGTGGATACTGCAAAAATTCATATCAAAGCGGGAGACGGCGGCGACGGTGCCGTTTCTTTCCATCGCGAAAAATATATTGCCAACGGCGGACCCGATGGAGGAGACGGCGGAAAAGGCGGCAATATTGTGTTTGTCGCGGATTCCAACCTGTCTACTTTGGCGGATTTTCGTTATAAACGCAAATATGTAGGCGAGAACGGCAAACCGGGCGGCGGCAACCGCTGTTATGGCAAAAGCGGTGCCGATACTGTTATCAAAGTGCCGGTCGGCACGGTGATCAAAGATGCGCAGACCGGCCGGATCCTGGCAGACTTATCGGATTTTGAACCGTTTGTTGCGGCAAAAGGCGGAAAAGGCGGATGGGGCAACACCCATTTTGCAACTGCGACCCGCCAGATCCCGCGCTTTTCCAAAAGCGGTATGCCCGGCGAAGAACTGGACGTGCAGTTGGAACTGAAATTGCTGGCGGATGTTGGTTTGCTGGGATTTCCGAACGTCGGCAAATCCACCCTGATTTCGGTTGTGTCGGAAGCGAAACCCAAAATCGCCAATTATCACTTTACCACTCTAACGCCGGTGCTGGGCGTCGTCCGCATCGATGAGGGCGCGTCTTTTGTCATGGCAGATATTCCGGGCGTGATCGAAGGTGCTGGGGAAGGCGTCGGCTTGGGTCATGAATTTTTGCGGCATATCGAACGGTGCAGGCTGATCGTGCATGTGGTGGATGTGTCCGGCAGCGAGGGGCGCGATGCGATCGAGGATTTTGAAACGATCAACAAGGAACTCGAAACATTCAGCCCGGAACTGAGCAAGCGGCCGCAGATCGTTGCAGCAAACAAAATCGATATGGCAACAGATGAACAAATCGAAGCCTTTCGCACTTATATCGAGGGCAAAGGACTGCGCTTTTTCCCGATGTCCGCAGCAATCGCAGAGGGCACAAAGGAGCTGGTGCAATATGTTGCAAAGTGTCTGCAAAAACTGCCGCCGATCGTGCGGTATGAAGCTGAACCGGCGCCGCAGCCGGCTGTTGACACTGCAAACAAGCAGGAATTCAGTGTGAAAAAATTGGCGGCTGATGTCTATGAAGTGACAGCACCGTGGTTGATTCCACTCATGAACAAAACCAATCCGAACGACTATGAACAGCTGCAATATTTTCAGCGTGTACTGATCAATTCAGGCATTATCGACGGTTTGCGGGCGGCCGGCGTGCAGGAAGGCGACACGGTCACGATCTATGATTTTGAATTCACATTTGTCAATTAAAGGACGGAAGTTACAATGCGCTTATTGGATGATCCTATTGATGTAAACGCCGCATCGACCGAAGCGTTGAGTTTTATCGGCGACGCGGTGTTTTCGCTGCTGGTGCGGGAAACCCTCTGCTGCAAAGGCTATACCCGGTCGGGTAAACTGCACAGTTTGTCGGCAAAGCAGGTCAGCGCACCGGCACAGGCGGCCAGTTTTCAAAAAATCGAACCGCTGCTGTGCGAACAGGAAATGGCTGTTTATAAACGCGGCAGAAATGCACATAATAATAACACGCCCAAAAACGCAAGCGAGGGCGAATATCATGCGGCAACAGGGCTGGAAGCGTTATTTGGCTATTTATATTTATCCGGACAAACCGAAAGACTAAAATTTTTATTCCAACACATGCAGCCGTCCGATTGATGTACATAAAAAGGCGGTGTGACGGATGATCAAAAAAATAATCAAAGCGGATATTTGGATGCTGCTGCTTGGCTGTGCGCTGGTGGCGGTTTCAGTCAGCTCGTTTGCGGTGCCGAATGATATTGCGGCAGGCGGCCTGACCGGTCTTGCAACGATTATTTTTTCTTTCACCGGCCTGCCGGTCGGCGTTTCTATTTTGGTCATGAACATTCCGGTTTTTATCATTGCCGCTAAAAAATTCGGATTTAAGTTTTTATATAAATCCTTGATCGCCACGGTTTTCATGTCGGTTTTCATCGATGTTGCGGCGGCGGTACTGCCCGCTTATTCCAACGACCGTCTTTTGTGCGCGATTTTTGGCGGCGCGTTGTCCGGCACCGGGATGGCGTTGGTTTTCATGCGCGGTGCAACGACCGGCGGAGTGGATATCATCGCAAAGCTGGTAAACGGAAAGTTCGGCTTTTTATCGATCGGCAACATTATCCTGCTATTAGACGCCTGCGTGGTGCTGCTCGCCGCGGTGGCCTATGGCAATATTGAAAGCTCACTATATGCCGCGGTTTTGATTTTTGTGCAGTCGAAAGTGATCGACAGCCTGATTTACGGCGCCGACAAAGGCCGCGTGATGATGATCAATTCCAAAAAATACAGTGAAATCGCCAAAAAGATTTTAACCCAAATGCAGCGCGGCGTGACGGTGCTCGACGGCAGCGGCGCTTATTCCAACAGCGAACGAAAAGTGATTTTGTGCGCGGTTCGCCGATATGAAGCGACAAAGCTGCATAAAATCGTCAAGGAAGTGGACGACACAGCCTTTGTGGTAACGGTGGAAGCCGGTGAAATCAAGGGCGAAGGATTCAATAAATTGTAAAAGGAGGAAAAGCATGCAGCTGCCCGAATCGTTTTATCCGATCATGCGCGAAACGCTGGGCGCGGATTATGAAGCATATCAAAAGCTGTTGTTTGGCGTGCCGTATCGCGGACTGCGCGTGCAGGAACGAAAAATCACAGCCGAAAAATTAAAGGCGGTTTTAAGGGTAACGATGGAAAAAACGCCTTTTTGCTCCAACGGCTATTACATAGATCATGCGATCACAGGACTTGGCAATCATCCTTTGCATCACGGCGGCGCTTTTTATTTGCAGGAGCCCTCCGCCATGTCTGCCGTGACGGCAATGGAGCTGCAAAACGGCGATAAGGTTTTGGATCTTTGCGCCGCCCCCGGTGGGAAAACAACGCAAATCGGAGAACAGATCGGGGACAACGGCCTTTTGGTTTCCAATGAAATCATTGCGGCCAGAGCAAATATATTAGCGTCCAATGTGGAACGCTGGGGACTGGCAAACACCATTGTTCTCAACGAGCATCCGGAAAAAATTTGTGCAAAGTTTTCCGGCTTTTTTGACAAGGTGCTGGTCGATGCGCCCTGTTCCGGAGAGGGGATGCTGCGCAGGGAGCCAAATGCCGCAGCGCAATGGAAACCGGAAAACAGGATCATGTGCGCAAAACGGCAGCTGAAAATTTTAGAGAGCGCCGCAAAAGCGGTGCGCACCGGTGGCACGCTTGTTTATTCCACCTGCACCTTATCGGGAGAAGAAAATGAACAGGTAATAGAAGCGTTTTTAAACAGCCACAAAGAGTTTGTGTTATCTCCCATTTCCGCTTGTTTTGGCCGTCCGGCCTACCGGCGGCTTTGCAATCTGCCGGAGATCGAAAAAGCGCGCCGGATTTTATATATGGACGGCGGTGAAGGTCATTTTGTCGCCAAAATGAATAAAATAAGCGACACGGGATCGGTGCCGGTTGCAACACAGCCGGAAAACACACAGCCGGTGGAGCCTGCATTTATCGAATTTTGGCAGCAGCAATTCCAAACGCCGCTGCCGGCCGGCAGGCTGCGGCAAATGCGGGACAAAATCGTGCTGCTACCCGAAAACACGCCGGATTTTACCGGTTTAAAGGTAATCAAACCCGGCGTGTGGTGCGGAGAAATCCGCAAAGGCCGTTTTTTGCCGCATCATGCATTATATATGATCAAAACAGCGCCGGAGTGTAATGCAGCACTGCGATTGTATGCGGGAGACAAACGTGTGACCGATTTCTTGCGCGGCATGGAGATTCCGTGTGATGGAAAAGGTTATACAGCCGTTTGTTTTGAAGATGTTGTTATTGGATTTGGCAAAGCCTCAAACGGCGTTTTAAAGAATCATTATCCAAAAGGACTCAGAATAATCTAAGGCGAATTTGAAAATAATAAACCTATCAAATCAAAAAGGGGTTTATTATCAATGAACGACAGCAATGAACTTTTAGCAGAAATTTACCGCGGTGCGGAGATGGGAACACAAAGCATCGATTTGATTTTAAATAAGGTCAGCGATCCGCAGATGAAAAAAGAACTGATCCGTGAACGCAAGGCCTATGAAGCGTTCGGGGAAAAGGCAGCGGATGAGATCACCAACCATAATGAAACGCCGGAACCGGTCAGTAAAATGCAGGAGATGGGCGCGTGGATGGGTATTCAAATGAACACGCTGCTGGATAAGTCGCCGTCGCATATCGCGGATTTGATGATCCAGGGCAACGACATGGGAATTATCGGCATCACAAAATCTGTCAACAAGCATAAGGATGCAGATGATGCGGCTGTGAATCTGGCAAATGAATTGGTGCGTATGCAGCAACAGCATATTGAAAATTTGAAAAAGTTCTTATAAAAAGCGGCGGCTTGTTCAATTGCGGGCAGCCGCCGTGTTCATTTTCATTGAATGCGTTAATTGTTGTTTGCATAGAATATCCGGTTTAAAAAAATTTTGAAAAACAGGTTGACAAAATGCATGCCGTCGGATATAATACACTAAACCGATGAATAAGAAATAGTAGCAATGACCAATGTCTTAAAGAGAGCTGCAGGCGGTGGGAGTGCGGCAGATAAGTTTTTGTGAATGGTCTTATGAGGGCGGAAAGAAAGGCTTTTGGCCGAGTAATGTCCGACGGGGGCTTTGCCCGTTATCAGCAAAAGCGGATTTGTTGGAATCTGTTGAGGTGGGTGCATTTTGCATCAATTTGGGTGGTACCGCAGGAGTAAATGTTGCTCTTGTCCCGAGTGTTCGGGGCAAGGGCTTTTTTGTTTTTAGCTGCGTCCCGGAAGTTTAGTCCGTTGCCAACAAACGGGAATCACGCTTGGCGGAAACGTTGTCCGCCTCGAACATTTTGAATGTAGAAAGGAAGATTGTCATGAAAAACATCCCGCACAGAATTTATTTGTCTGAAGAACAGCTGCCCAAACAATGGTATAATCTGCGGGCGGACATGAAAGAACAGCCGGATCCGATGCTCAATCCTGCGACGATGCAGCCGGCGAAAGTTGAAGATTTATATTCTGTTTTCTGTGAAGAGCTTGCCAAACAGGAAATGGACACAACGACCCGGTATTTTGATATTCCCGAAGAGATCCGGGAAGTTTATAAAATGTACCGTCCGTCCCCGCTTATTCGCGCTTATCACCTGGAAAAGGTGCTGGGCACACCGGCTAAAATTTATTACAAATTTGAGGGAAACAACACCTCCGGCAGCCATAAGCTCAATTCCGCAGTCGCGCAGGCTTACTATGCAAAACAGCAGGGTCTGACCTCTTTGACCACCGAAACCGGTGCGGGACAGTGGGGCACGGCGCTGGCGGAAGCCTGTTCCTATTTTGGACTGCCGCTGACGATCTACATGGTCAAGGTATCCTATGAGCAAAAACCGTTCCGCAAAGCGGTCATGCGTGTGTTTGACGGCAACGTTATTCCGAGCCCTTCCAACACAACAAAAGTCGGATCAAAAATTTTGGAGGAATTCCCCGGAACCACCGGCTCGCTGGGCTGTGCAATTTCCGAAGCGGTGGAAAAAGCGGTCACGACCGACGGATGCCGTTATGTTTTAGGCTCTGTTTTGAATCAGGTGCTTTTGCATCAGTCGATCATTGGCTTGGAAAGCAAAACGGCGATGGAAATGATCGACGAATATCCGGACATTGTGATCGGCTGCGCAGGCGGCGGTTCCAACCTTGGCGGATTGATCGCGCCGTTCATGCAGGATAAGCTGACCGGAAAAGCAAATCCGCGTATTGTAGCGGTAGAACCGGCTTCTTGTCCGTCACTCACCAGAGGAAAATATGCCTATGATTTTTGCGACACCGGAAAAATCACGCCGATGGCCAAAATGTATACACTGGGCAGCGGATTTATTCCGTCGGCCAACCATGCAGGCGGTTTGCGGTATCACGGCATGTCGCCGATTTTATCCAAACTGTATCACGACGGTTATATGGAAGCGGTCTCGGTCGAACAGACAAAGGTGTTTGAAGCGGCGATTCTGTTTGCAAAAAACGAAACGATTCTGCCCGCACCGGAATCCGCACATGCGATCCGTGCTGCGATTGACGAAGCGCTGCGCTGCAAGGAGACGGGAGAAGCCAAAACGATCCTCTTTGGTCTGACCGGTACCGGTTATTTTGATATGACGGCTTATGAATCTTATCTGGATCATAAAATGACAGACTATATCCCAACGGACGAAGACCTGCAAAAAGGATTCGATTCGTTGCCAAAAGTCGACTGATTGAAAGTGAAATCCCTCCGGTTTTTAAAATCGGAGGGATTTTTCCATGTATAATGCTTTTAAACGGAAAAAAGATATACTATAAAAAGAACAAAACTTTCATAAACCGGGGGGATTACATGGGAATCAATTACGGCTATATTCGCGTATCAACAAAAGAACAGAATACCGACCGGCAAAAGGCGGCGTTTTCCGGCCTTGCTATCGCACCGCAGCATATTTTTACCGACAAACAAAGCGGGAAGGATTTCAACCGTCCGCAATACAGAAAATTGCTTCGGAAACTGAAAAAAGGCGATTGTCTGTTTATCAAATCTATCGACCGTCTGGGACGCAACTACAATGAGATCATTCAGCAATGGCAGCTAATCACAAAGAAAATAAAAGCTGACATCGTCGTTTTGGACATGGAATTGCTGGATACCCGGCAAAAGGGAAAGGATTTGACAGGACAGTTTATTGCCGATCTGGTGCTGCAGATTTTATCCTATGTCGCGCAAACAGAAAGGGAAAATATCCGGCAAAGACAGGCGGAGGGCATTGCCGCGGCAAAACAGAGAGGTGTGCATTTTGGCAATGTGCCAAAAGCATTGCCTGCACATTTTTCACATACCGTTGCCCGCTGGCGAAATCGAGAGATTTCTCTTCAAGAAGCCTGCAGTTCTTTGCAGGTCAGCCGCAGCTGGTTTTATAAAAAGGTCAAAGAAATGGCTTTGTGAAAGAGCGCGGGAAATTATGGTTTTTCTACAAAAGTATACATTAAAAGACAATTTTCTACATATTAAAACTTATCGCTATTATAAGCCTTTATGCACTGCATTGTCAAGTCTATCAAAGTATACTTTAAAAGACTGGAAAGGGTGGCGGAAAGATCGATGCAGACTGAAAGACCAGATATTTTTGAACAATTAAGGGAGGATCTCGGCCTTCCCTATATATCGGATTTATCTGCGGATAGTCACATTGCCGCTGCCTGTTTGCAGGCGTCTCGTTATCCGGTGGATGCTTATCCGTTGTCCGAGTGGAAAGACGTTGCGCAATATTTGCTGGGATATACGCCAAAAACGGATGCTATTGACACGATCCGTAAGTCACTCCGATTTTGCGGACAAAAAGAGCAGATCAATGAATAAAAAATGCAGATCACCGTCGTGATCTGCATTTTTTGCAGTGGGGACATACCCTTTTACCACAATCGATCAACTGAAAATGTTCCAAAAAAGACACTTGTGCACGCACCAGCTCCCGATCGGTATGCAGTTTTTTTGCAATATGATCAACGGTTGGCACCGGCTGCTGTTTTAATAGATCTAAAATCGATTGCAGCATGTTTGAGATCATTCCTTTTACAAGAAAAACAATCCGATGTGATAAGTGAGAAAAGAAAGCAGTAAAGCGGATAAAAAGTAATAAAGCACAAATCGGATGATCCAGTGCAGAGAACGGATTTCATGATAGGTTGCACTCACTGCCATGATGCAGGGAACATTGAAGGTCACGGCAAACAAAAATGCGAGTGCCTGCGCTTTGCTGACAGATGTGGTCAGTAACGTATAAAGACCGGTGTTTGGCGCGCTGTAAAGCGCGTTTAAAACTCCTAAAACTGTTTCTTTGCTCATCATGGAGGATAAAAATGCGATAAAGGTTTCAAACGGCATACCAAACTTTCTGGTAATGGGATCGATCCAGCTTCCGATGCGGTATAGTAAGCTGTTTTGTATGATCCCATCTTTGGAATAGGTTAACAGCATGAAGACCAAAGATGCAATGAAAATCACTTTGAGCGCACGTAGGAAAACGCAACGCACACGGATGAATACCGTTACAAAAAGGCTGCGCCAGTGCGGTATATGATAAGGCGGCAATTCCATCACAAGACCGCTGTGTGCATATGCCGGCGCCAATCGTTTGGAAAACAGCTTTGCGGTGATACATATGTGTAAAAACATCGTCAAAAAAATGGCGAGCAGCACCCAGATTGCGTGATTGCCGAAAAAGGCGGCCGCCAATGTGGGAACAACGGCAAATGTTGCGCCGCAGGGGACAGCCCAGCAAAGCAATGCGGTGAGCGTGCGTTCCTTTTGCGTGTCGAGCACCCTTGTGCCCGCTGCGCCGCCGACGGTGCAGCCAAAACTGACCAGCAGCGGCATAACAGCTTTTCCCTGCAGGTGCAGCCGGGACATCAGGCGGTCAAAGCAGTAAGCGATGCGCGCCATATAGCCGACTTCTTCGATCAACCCGAATGTGCAGGTGATACCGAAAACAAAACCGGTCATGGAAACGGTCAAAGCCAGTGCGTTCAGGGCAGCGCCGTCCAGCAAGGTGATCAAAATCTGGGGCAGCGGCAGTTTTTGCAGCAACGGCGAAAAAAAGGCATGCAGTGTGTTCCCTAAAAATGTAAAGGGTTTTGCCAGCTGCATGGAGAAAAACAGACCTGCCAGAATCACCAAAAGGGATAGTAAAATGCCGCAATGTGCGCTGGTTGCGATGCGGTCGAATCCGCTGGTTTTTGGAGTATTCTGTTTTTGACGCCGCACACAGCCCTGCAACATATCGGAAATCCACTCAAATTTACATTCACCGGTTAATAAAATACCGTTGGAGACGCCGTTTAAAATGGATTGCAACTGTTGATACTGCAAAAGCGTCATCCGTTTTTTTAATAAATGCAGGCAGTCGGCGTCTTTTTCAATGGCTTTTGCGGCAAGCCACGCGTTTGAAAATGCGGAATGGATACCGGGTGGCAGCAACCGGAAAATTTTTGTATAGATTTCATTTTTGATTTGCTGATAATATAAAAAAAGACTTTTGTCCGGTAAGACGTGTGGATTGTGTATCGCATCTTCGATCGCACAGTGCAATGCATTATATTGTTTTTTATCCGATGCATGAAAGGGAAGCACCGGGATGGAAAGACGCTTTTTGAGCATGGCAATATCGATTTGCTTTCCCTGACGGCCTGCCACATCCATCATATTTAAAATTAAAAGTACGGGTGTTTGAAGACCGATGCAGTCTGCCAGCATATAAAAACTACGTTCCAGCTGAGATGCATCAACCAAGATGCAAACAAGATCCGCTTTTTGCGATGCAATGTAATCTCTGGTGATTCGTTCTTCTTCAGAGGTTGCCAGAAGGCTGTAAGCGCCGGGCAGATCCACCACTGTATAGCGGACGCCGTTTTGAATGAAATCGCCTTGTTTTTGTGCAACGGTTTTTCCGGGCCAGTTGCCGACATGCTGATGCGAACCTGTTAAACCGTTAAAAAGGGTGGATTTGCCGGCATTTGGCTGACCAAGCAAAGCGATAACAGGCCGCGATCTACTCATATAACTGCCTCCACAATTATTTTTTTGCACACGTTGCGGCCGAGCGCTATTTTGGTGTCACGACAAAATAATAGCAGCGGCATGTTTTTTTGTTTTTTTAAAATTTGAACAGTGGAACCCACCGTTAATCCAATTGCCGTTAACCGGTTATGCAGATGCACATTCCCGTTTATCCCGGTGATTTTGCAGACAAATCCATTCGGCGCCTCTTCTAATGTCATCGATCTTCAACCCCTCTCATGTAAGTGTATGAAAAAGGTTGTCTGTCTAGAAATAAAATGGATAAAGATCTTGCCTTTTAGGCAAGATCTTTAAACTACAGATTTATGCAAAGGATGTGGCAATGAGTTTTCCGGCGCCGCAGGGGGAATAGCGCCAGGCGTCGATATGACAGCCCTCATAAAAATATTTCGGTGTGTGGTTTTGTTCAAACCCGTCGAAAGCGTCAATGATGATCAGTTTGATTTTCATCTTTTCGGGAATAATACTTTTTATGTAGACACTTGCTTGCTGTGAGGGCCGCACATTTTCTTTGGGTTCCGCCAATCCCGCAAGATTGGGCATCAATTCCACAAACACACCGTAGTCTTCCACCGAGCGGATAATGCCCGAAACGGTTTCGCCCTGCTTGAACAGTTCTGCGTTTTCACACCATGTGCCGAGCAGCTCTTTTTGCGACAATGTGATGCGCCCGTTTTCCACAGATCGGATCACAGCTTTGATCCGGTCGCCGGGTGTAAAGCGGTCTTTTGGATGGGAAATGCGGGAAACGGAGATGGAATCGATGGGCAATAGGGAAGCGATTCCGCAGCCGATATCGCAGAACGCGCCGAACGGTTCCAGGTGTGTCACACAGCAGTCGATGATGTCGCCGGGAATCAGGTTGCGGATATATTCTTCCCGGCAAAGTTCCTGCGCTTTCCGGCGGGAAAGCTTAATGACCGGTTTGTCGTCTTCTCCGGTTTCAAAGGCGGTGATCACAAAGCAAACCGGCTTTCCGACTTTGGAAATGATCGCAATATCCCGCACCTCGCCTTCCGCTATACCGATTGCACCCTCGCACCGCGGAATAATACCGCGTATGCCGTTTAAGTCGACCAGCAGATTGTGATCCGCATCGCAAAGCGTTGCACGCGCTTCTAAAATTTGTTGTTTCGCAAACGCGTCGGCAAGTGAAAGCGGGGAGTGAATGGCCGTTTGGTTTTCTTTGGTTTCAAACAAATATCCTTCCGGCAAAAAAGAGTTCATTTTTACTGTCAATCCTTTCTTTTGGCTTTAAGTCCCTGATTTAGAAACTTATATCAAAATATATGCATGCCACGTCTTTGTAATGCCCCCAATGGGATTCTTTTTTTCATCCTATTTTAACGTCTGAATATCAAACGCGCCGAAACGAAGCAGCGCGTTATATGCCTGTTTTTCATTTTGATCATCGGTGTAAAAAATAAACGTGCAGTCTTTTTTGTCCGAAGGTTCAAAATAGGCGTTAAAAACCGGTGCGCTTTCCAAAACATGCGGCATACCGTTTAAATAATTTTGATCCGGCGATGCTGAATAGTCCGGTCGAACCGGATAGGAAACTGGTAGTTCCTCATCGGTATCCCCATGGATTTTCAGTATTGCGGATTCGATATTGATCCTGTTTTTTAAACGTCCCAATGCAAAATCAGCTGCATCGGCATTGTGAAAACGACATTTGATCCTGACCATATTTTCGCAATCCTTTCTTCTAATATATCATTAGTATTGCATGAGAATTGTCGTTTTTTCATACCTTAAAAATCCAAATTGATTCAGACTTTAAATATTCACAATTTCATGCTATAATGGTGAAGACGAATTTTTGAATATTTATGATTTGAAAATTAAATTAAAAAAATCAACCGAGGGGAAGTGAATTTTGTTGGACCAGTTTTTTCAGTTGATTTCCAATACTTTTGTTCTGGGCGCAAGATTCGTTGTTCCCGCGCTGTCGATTTTGTTTTTGCTATTGTGCGTGAAAGGGTTGTTTAAATTCGGAAAACGTCCGTGTGTCGGCCGGCTGGTGGGAACCGACGGGCAGCTGGATTATGATATTACTGCGGCAGAAAGCACAGTGGGCCGCAGCAAAATCTGCGATGTTCGGATCAATATCGGTTCCGTTTCACGGCGCGGCGCGGTGATTACATATAATGAAGAATACGGTTTTAAAATCACGGTGACAGGCTCGAACGAAGTGTTTGTCAACGACGTTCCGGTCGACGGATTCGCATATCTGGAAATGAACGATCGCATTCGTATCGGCGGGGTGGAGTTTCGGCTGCTGCC
Source organism: uncultured Clostridia bacterium (assembly GCA_946493765.1). Taxonomy (GTDB): domain Bacteria; phylum Bacillota; class Clostridia; order Oscillospirales; family Acutalibacteraceae; genus RUG11462. Next base: position 13,179 of record CAMMAZ010000034.1, read on the forward strand.
GGGGGTCAGCCGGGATATCGAAAGCAGCCGGCGCGTGAAAAAGAAGCCGGTCGGCACTGCGTTGCTTTTAACGGCGATTCAGGTGATTATTTTACTGGAATTGTTGTTTCATTATCAAGTGGATATCGCGGCGCAGATTCCCGTGGTATTTTTGGCATTGATCGCAGGGGAATGGCTCTATTTCCTGTTCCGGCGCTTTCGGGGGAACATCCAGATCGAAATGATCGGGTTTTATCTGACCACCTTCGGCTTGGCGGTCGCCGCCAGTTCGCTGCCGGAATCTGTTTTAAAACAGTTTGTTTCCGCAGCGCTGGGTATGATCGTGTTTATCATCAGCGGCCTTTTATTTAAAAACATTGATCTGACCATGAAGCTGCGTCCTTTTGTTGCGGGCGGTGCGGTGCTGCTGTTGCTTTATAATATCTTTTTCGGTATCCAGCTCAACGGCGCGAAAAACTGGATTGCGATCGGAACGATCACGATCCAGCCGTCGGAGTTGATTAAGTATGCTTTTATTTTTGTAGGCGCTGCGACGCTCGAACGGCTGATTTCCAAAAAGAATTCCTTATTCTTTATTGGATTCTCTGCGATTTGCGGCGGCGCATTATGCTTGATGCGGGATTTTGGCACGGCGCTGATCTATTTTGCTACCATGCTGATTATTTTGTATATGTGTTCGGGCGATGTGAAGCTGATCGCCGGGTTCACGGCGCTGGCGGCAGTGGCTGCCGTCGTGATCATCCGATTTGTTCCATATGTTGCAAACCGGTTTTCCGCATACCGGCACGCATGGGATTTTGCGGCGGACAAGGGCTATCAGCAGACCAGAACCATGATGGCGATCGGCAGCGGGGGCTTTTTCGGCATGGGCGCCGGAGAAGGAAATCTCGACACGGTCGCGGCGGCGGATACCGATTTGGTTTTTGGTATCCTGTGCGAGGAATTCGGATTGATCTGCGCACTGTGCGTTATTTCCTGTTTTGTTATTTTTGCGATCTATGCGCTGCGCTGCACGCCCCGCACCAATTCCGCTTTCTTTTCCATTGCCGCCTGTGCGACAGCGGGATTGTTTTTGGTGCAGATCTCACTAAATATATTCGGCTCTACCGATCTTTTACCGCTGACAGGGGTGACGATGCCGTTTGTTAGTAACGGCGGATCCAGCATGGTCGCAAGCTGGGCGCTGTTATCTTTTATCAAGGCTGTCGGAGATCGGACACTCAAGGAGGAAACGCAATGAAACAAATGACAGTGCGCGCCGCAATCATGCTGGCGGTTGCCGGGTTATTCGTTGCCGGTATTGCGATTTTTGTTGTGATTTATACCGTGGATGCAGATGATTGGGCGTTGTATCCGGCCAACCGGCATATTTACACCGACGGGCAGATCACACAGGCAGGGCAGATCACCGATCGCAACGGCACGGTTTTGGCGCAGACCCAAAACGGGCAACGGGTATACAATGAAGATCAACAGATCCGGGAGGCCACGCTGCATGCCGTGGGCGATCTGGACGGATTTATCAGCACCGGCCTGCACGCTTCCTATCTGAAAGAATTGACCGGCTATAACCTGGTCAACGGGGTCTACAGCTATTCGGGAAACGGCAATAATATTCAGACAACGCTGGACGCCGATGTCTGTGCGGCAGCGCTGGACGCGTTGGACGGGAAAAACGGAACCGTCGGCGTTTATAATTATAAAACCGGCGAAGTGATCTGCATGGTCAGCACGCCGACATATGACGTAGAGGATGAACAGGCATCCGAAGCTGCGAAAAACGGGGATTACAAGGGCGTGTTTGTCAACCGGTTTTTATCCGGAGACTACACACCCGGTTCCACCTTTAAAATCGTCACCACGGCGGCGTCACTGGATACCTTTTCGGATGCCTACGACCGGGAATACACCTGCAACGGCGGTGTGATGATCGACGGAGAATGGATCTCCTGCATGGGCGATCATGGGACGATTCGTCTGGAGGAGGCGCTGGCAAAGTCCTGCAACGCTTATTTCAGCCAATTGGCCGTGGATCTCGGCGAAGAGGTTATGACGGAATATGCAGAAAAATTCGGTTTTAATCAATCCTTTTCTATGGATGGGATCGCTGCCAAAACCAGCTATTTCAATGTGGAGGACACACGGGACATCGACCTTGCCTGGGCGGGTATGGGCCAATATACCAATATGATGAACCCGCTGCAATATCTCACCGCCATTGGCGCGATCGCAAACGGCGGTGTGCCGGTCGAGCCCTACATGGTAGATAAAATCACGACAAACGGCGGCTTGACAGTTAAAAACGGCAAAGGGTCGAACGGCAGTCGAATGCTTTCGGCAGAAACGGCAGAGAAGCTGACCGAGCTGATGGCGAATAATGTGGAAGTCAATTATGGTACCTGGAACTATCCGGGACTTGATCTGTGTGCAAAATCCGGAACCGCGGAGGTTGGGGAAGGACGCACGCCGAATGCGGTTTTCGTTGGTTTTTTGCGCAATGAGGATTTGCCGCTGGCCTTTGTGGTCGTTGTGGAAGGCGGCGGGGCAGGTAGTTCTGTCGGCGGTCGCGTCGCCAATCAGGTGCTGCAGGCAGCCAAAGATAAGTTAACATAAAAGAGGGCGTTTTGGATGGAACAATTTAAAATCGACAGAATCAACGAATTGGCGAGAAAAGCGAGGAAAGAAGCTTTAAGTCCGGCGGAATTGGAGGAACAGCAAAGGCTGCGGCGGGAATATATTGAGGCGCACAAAGCTTCTTTGATCGCACATCTTGAAAATACCTATATCCAGTATCCAGATGGAACCAAAAAGAAAATAAAGAAAAAAGAAGAGCAATAAAACAGACCGGTTTGGAGATAAAGCCTCCAAACCGGTCATTTTTTAATCGAGACACGTTTTTTGAATTGATGAAAAAAGATGCACAGAAAAATCATAGTCGGGAAAAAGGCGGAAAAAGCAATTTGCGTAAACCCTGAAAATTGAAAAACGTGCAGCAGTGTGCCGGTGAGCAAAACGGTGAGAATTGATACCACACCGGGAAAAAGCGCCCATTCTTTGAAATTGAATTTGACATGGGTGACTTTTAACAGCCGGTGCAGATTCAAAAGGCTGGTAAAGGCGTTGCTGACGACCATCATCATCAAAAAGCCTTCCATACCAAAGCGGGGAACGAAAATCAAAATCAACGCGATGCGCAAAACAGAATCAATTGCACTGTATAAAAGCGTTTTGCTTTGTTGATCGAGCCCCTTTAAAATGCCGTCGACGACGCTTTCCAAATACATCAGCGGGATCAGCGGGGCCAGTGCGCGAATCAGCGTGCCGACTGTTTGATTGTGATACAACAGCATAGCAAGGTCATCGGCACAAAGCATAAAGATCACGGCGATCAGCATTGAAGACGTCAGGGTAAAAGAGATGGCATTTTTGATGCTGCTTTTGATTTTCTGATCGTTTTTCAGCGCGTTTGCCTCAGAGATTTCCGGAATCAGCAGGGAGGAAAACGATTGCAAAAACGAAGACGGAAAAAAGATGATCGGCATCGCCATTCCTTTTAACATGCCGAATTCAGCGATCGCATCTTCCTTGGAGCCGGAAAAACCGGCAAGACATTTTGGCATCAGCAGGCTTTCAACGGTGTGCAGAAAACTACTTAGATAATGTCCCGCAATGATCGGCGATGCAATTTTGAAAATTTTCTTGGTGATCTGCCGTGTTTGCGAAAACTGCCCGAGTCCGGACAATCTTTTCCTGTCGATTCGATAACACAGATAAGCGGCAAGACAAGATAGCGTTTCCGCAACGGTATCGGCGAGAAAAACGGCAAAACAACAAAATTCAATACCGCGCGCGGCATATTGCGATAACAAATAAAAGGTCACGCTCATGCGCACGACCTGTTCAAACATCTGCACAAAACTGGGTGTCGCGACTTTCCGGCGCGCCATGAAATAGCCTTTGATGCAGGCGGAAACACCCATAAACAGCAGCGAGAAAGATAAAATTTGCAGCGACCGGACGCTGCGGGCATCACCGATAAAAAGATTGGCAATGGTATCGGCAAAGCAAAATAAAACGGCGGTAATCAAAAGACTGGCCGCGACCGTGATGGTGATGGCGCGCCGCAGAATACGAACGACCGTCTTTTTATTGCCGCAGACCAGTTCATCCGCTGTCAGCCGCATCACAGCGGTGGAAATCCCGCTGGTGGAAAAGGTCGCCGCCAGCATATAAACGGAAAAGATCATTTGATACAGTCCCATGCCGGCGGCGCCGATCTGATTGCTCATGTAGACGCGGAAAAACATGCCCATTGCACGCAGCATAAGGGCGGTCACCGTTAAAATCAATGTGTTTTTTAAAAATTTCTTTTTGCTCATTTTAAAGAAGTGTTGTATAAACTGGCGATGGCGTCCCAGGTGAACCGGTCGACCCCTTGCCCGTTTAGATTGGCGGATTGTTTGACCGTCTCGACCGCGTTGTGGGTTTTCCTGTCGTAAATGCCGGTGATGTCCACTGCGCTGATATTGTTATAGATTTTAGCAAGCTCATTTAGCATGATCTGCAAATAATAAACCGACGGTCCGGTATCGCCTATGCGCAGCACCGTGTTTGGGGACGGCAGCCCGATGATAGATGCCGGCGGCGCTTTTGCAGCGACAAGCGTTTTATATTGCCTGTAGATCTCGTTCCAGGTCGTTTCATTCACCTCACCGGTCACCGGTAGGCCGTTGATTTCCTGAAATATGGATACCGCCTGCGCAACCTTTTGCGAATAAATGCCGTCAATAGACAGTAATGGCAGTCTTTTTTCATGATAGGCGATTTCGCGCAGAAACATTTGCACTTCACGAACAACCTGCCGATAGTTTGCCGGATTTTGCATTTCCATTTGAATCCCTCCATTTTTTTAGTTGATGGTATAGCCGGGAAATTGTCCTTCCTGCCGCCGGTTTCCCATGACGATATCGCTGTAAACCCGTGCAATCGCGCTCCAGGTTGCGTTGCCGACCATGCCGGTCACATTCAGACCGAACAACTGTTGAAATTCACGGACCGCCCGCTGCGTCTGCTGTCCGAATGTACCGGTGACCGGAATTTTCGTGATTTGGGGGATCGCATCGGCAATGGTGGATAAATATTGCTGGATCACGGTGACATACCGGCCGGTAGATCCGAGCCGCAGCGTTTCTTCCGGAAACAGCACGGTGCCGCCTTCAATGGTGGCATCGCTTTCCACGACTCCCAGATAAGCGCGGTAAAGCTCCTGCCAGGTCAGTTCTCCCACAATGCCATCCGGGGTCAGCCCAAAGGCTTTTTGAAACGCGATCACCGCGTTTTGTGTTTGTTCGTCGAATTCCTTTGTGATCACGACCAGTGGAACAGAATCGTAAAACCGGGCAACGGCGGCCAGATAGTATTGGATGACCGCAACGGAATTTCCGCTGTCGCCCAGCCGCAGCGGGCGCGGATATTGCTGATTGTATTCTTCGATGGAAATCCCTTCGGAGTCTAATTCCGACAACTGTTTGACGCCGTTGTAAATATAGATCAGTTTGTACCAGGTGGCGTGACCAACGATACCGTCCGGCGTCAAATTGAAAATGCGCTGGAATTGCTTGACCGCCGATTCGGTGTTCTCACCGAACACATTGTCGATCGGATAGATTTTGGGGATGGAGGGGTAATTGCTTGATACCCGGTTGAGCCGCAGTTGAATCAGGCGAACGTTGTTGTTGATATCGCCGCGGGAAATCGGATAACCGGGATAAGACGGCACATTGGGGGAAACCTCGACATTGGAAATAATATCAATATCGTCGCCATAATAATACTGCAGGATTTCATAAGGCACCAATCCTTCGTTCGCGCGTGTCACGGTGCCCCACTGGGAAAGGCCGCCGCAGGTCACGGTGGTGCCGTTGCAGTATTGGGTGAACAACGGACCGACGGTGCCCTGCCGCTGAACGAAGGAATTGAAAATTTCGTCGGTGATGCGGTTGATGTTGTCAAAGATGTCCCGGCCGGGCACGAAAAACTGGTCCATCTGCGTGGAATTGGTGATGTCGAAGCTGTAGCCGCGGCTGCGGTAGAACTCGGTAAAAACACGGTTTAACGCAAAGGAAATCTGCGCGTAGATATTGGCGCGGATCGCACTTTCTGGCCAGGTCGGATAAATTTCACTGGAAGCGACGTTTTTGATATAATCCGGAAAGGAAACGGTGACGTTCTGACGCGCGGAATCCGGTGCACCTAAATGCACGGTAATGAATTCCGGGACAATGGGACTGGGCATGTGACTTTCCTCCTTTAATGCAGCGTGATCGATCCGGTCTGGTTGATGACCGATGTGCGGTCGCCGATATAATTTTCAGGAAACGGAATCAGTTCAACGGTTTGAATCGCCAGCTGTTTATCAAAAATCGGGACATTGATGTTTTCAACGGTGAAAAAGCCGTCGCACACAACACGGATATTATAAGCGGCATAAGGTGCGGGATTTTCCGGCGTCTGCGATTCCGAGATTGCAACGGTGGGTAGTGTGAAAACCGGCGTTTTGCCGTTGATGTCGGTCAGCGCATGATAAATCAGATTTTTCCCTGCGTTTTCTTCCCAAGAAATCGTCACCGCCGCCCCTTCGACCGGTATGGCGTTGCGGGCGGATAGCGTTTGAATTTGAACGGTTCCGCTGCCGGTTAAATTTTGATTGTCCGGCACAATGATTTGGGACACATCGATGGTGGGCGCTAAAAAGGAGTGTTCAAACCGATCTGTGTCGATGAACGCGGAGGTGTTTTGTGAGGATTCGGCCTCTGCGCCCAAAGGTGTATCAGGTGGTAAAACGGTATCAGACGGCGTTTCTTCCGGCACTGCTGCATCGGGCGGTGCCATATCGAGCGGCATTTCCTCCATCGGCGGCGGAACAGGTCGAGCTTCCGGTACCGGCATCAGATCAGGCTGTAGGGCAGGCGGCGTTGCAGGCGGGTTTGGCATAGCTGCCGGTTCTTCTCCAGCCGGCGAGACAGCCGGTTGGATCTCCGGCTTACTTTTTTGCCTATATTGGATCAGCTGTTTTTCATATTTTCGGATCAGCTCCTGTAGTTCTTTGGACGTGTCCATGTAAAAAATCTCCTTTATATTGATAATAATTGAACCAAAAAGAAACAATAATAAAGACAAGGAGTGAATGTGTTTGGAAATTATAACTGAAATTGGTGTTGTCGCACTGCGTGCGTTGCTTTCGGTGATCGTGCTGTTTTTGATCTCTAAAATGACGGGAAAGCGGCAGATCGCGCAGCTGACCTTTTATGATTATGTCGTCGGCATTTCCATCGGTTCGATCGCGGCAATGGCGGTGGAACAAACGGTACCGTTTTACGATATCGTGGTCGCCATGCTGATCTATGGCGGATTCACGATTTTATTAGCGTTTGTCACCAACAAAAGCATCGCTTGCCGCCGTTTGATCACCGGCAAGCCTACCGTTATGATTTATAAGGGCAAGATCATTCGGAAAAGTTTGACCAAAAACAATTATGATCTCAATGACCTTTTGCTGGAATGCCGTTTGCGGGGCTACTTTGACATCAGTCAGATCGAATGCGCCATTATGGAAAACAACGGCGAGATCAGTGTGCTGCCCAAACCGGAGAACCGGCCGCTGACACCGAAAGACATGTCGGTCAAGGTCGGCAAAGAGGATATAACTTACAATCTGATCCTCGATGGGGAGGTGATGAAAGAAAATTTAAGAGCATATGGAAAAGACGAACAATGGCTTAAAAATCAAATGAAATCTTATAAGATCGGCAGCGCAAAAGAGGTGCTGCTGGCGATCGGCGATATCAATGACAAGGTGACCTTTTATAAAAGGGATGAAACACTGCCGCACGACAATTTCTTTTTATAATCATGCGTCCGCGCGCTCGTAGTCCCCGGTATCCGCGTTTTTCTGCACATGGGAACGCTGATTTTGCAGGAGCTTGACAATGTTGTAAACATCGATCCAGATCTCATAATTACTGTCGATCTGGCTTTCGTCGAAAATCAATTGCATACCAAAATGCAGATGCGGCACCGTCATGCCGTTATAATCTTCGGTATCGCTGTAGCCGGTCATGCCAAGATAGCCGATCACATCGCCTGCCTTGACCTCCATGCCTTCCCGCAGATATTCCACATAAGGGTGCCCTTTGCGCAGATGCGCATAGTAATAATAACGTTTGGTGTCATAGGATCGGATACCGATGCGCCAGCCGCCGTATTTGTTCCAGCCCAGATGTTCAACGATCCCGTCCTCCACCGCAATAATAGGCGTTCCCACACTGCCGATCAAATCATTGCCCAAATGCTTGCGTTTAAAACCATAAGAACGGCTGTTGCCGAAATCATCGCTGTGGGAATAACCGTAGCCGTAGGCGATGGGGGAATAGACCTGCAGACCATAACCGTCTTTTGTTTCTCCTAAAAATTCAGACAAAACAGCGCTGTAGGCTTCATAGTAGTAGTCGTAGTATTGCATCGAGCCCGTGATATCCGCAGGTGATTCGCCGTCCTGGATCCGTTTGGCGATCGCGTCGATCTCACTCGTTTTGCTGGTGAAATTGCCGCCGTTTTTGCAGGCGGCTGCCGCTAAGAGCATGATCCAATCGATGTGCTGATCCGTGTCGTAGCTTTCAATATCATATTGCATTGCGCGGTACAATACCGCATAGGTCGGACTGAAATCCACCCATTTGATAAAATCTTTTTCACCGGCGGCTAAAACATTCACACCGAGAATGGCACAAGCGGTGATCGACAGGCATAAAAACAAAGCGATCACCGCAAGCCAAAGCCTGCTGCACCGAACGGTTAAAAACAGATTGTGCACAAACATCACCGTATTCATTCGTATTCGCGTTTTATAAATTATATGAAAGGACGAAATATTTATGTACAACGAATTTAAGGACATCCCTCTGGGACTCGGTATGGCGCTCGCCGTCAACGACCATGCCATGCAGACCTACAGCAATTTGAAACTGGAACAAAAAAATGAGATCATCAGCTATATTCAGGGCGCGCAAAGCGGCGCCGAGGCAAAGCAGCGGGTAAAGGAAGTTGTGACAAAACTAAAGACAAATTCGTATGGCGCGTAAACAAATTACACGTGTCCTGGTGTCTGCCGATTTTTGCAGTTGCTTTCCGAACGGCAAGACCTGTTGTATAAGAACAGTCTGAATTTGTGCGGCTTTTGCCAAATAAAAAACCAGCGGCCTTAAAAAAGGCCGCTGGTTTTTTTAGTTTATTTTATATCATGAGAAGGTGTCCATTGCATTTTAATCAATCAACACTTTTATCAATAGCGGAATCAAAAAGTCAGTTGGCAGTGACCAGATGATTTTCTGTCAATTGATCAAGCAGCTGCTCAAAAATCATCCGGTGATCGGCAACGCTCGGATGCCAATCTCCACCTTCTTGGTTGGAAGTCAAATCAGCGATCAGATAAACATTTTTGTATTGTTCTGTGAGCGCTGTATAGGCTTTTTTAACCGTCGGATAATGCGCGTTAGATTGATCGTGACCAATGGTGGCAATCAGCTTGCAGTTCGGATAGCGGGCAAAGATCTGGTCGGCAAACCAGCAGAGCTTTTTGTAAAAAGCGTCATAATCGATCGGTGTGTTTGTGGTTCTGGCCCAGTTCATGTCATTGGTACCCATGTTGATAAAAACAAGATCAGGTGTATATTTTGTAAAATCCCATTTTACCTGTTCCAGCGGCAGCGCCATATTCCAATAAGCGTCGATGATATCTTTCGGGTCACCGGCACAGTTGGTCAGAATGCCGAACCCGGAAGCCGCAGCAACAGAAAAATCGGCGTCCAATGCCTGCGCCAAAAAGCTGGGATAGGTCAGATAACCGTTTTCCTCCGCGCAGAAATCTTTCGGCGGTTCCCGGTTGGGAGACAGGTTTCCGTAACCGCAGGTTAAAGAATCTCCATAGAACTCCAATTTTAGAGATTTAGCTTCCGGCGGTTCCAAAAAATCACCATCGATTGTGATCCGTTCGAAAATCAATGTGTTTTTGATATATTCATTCAGTTTAACGATGCGGATTTTATGCGGGCCTTTCAGATCTGCGATCACAACGTCTTCCGGCGTTTCTCCCACGCGATAAACCTGCATGCCCTTAAAATCATCGTCTAAGATCACGCCAAAGGTTCCCGACAGACCGGTCACGGATGCACGTACCGTTAGAGTGCCGTTTAAGTGAACATTGCATTCAAATCCGCTGGCGGTCATGCCGCACTTGAACCAGCCGCCGTCGATCACCGTTCTGCCAAGCAGACGCATATTTTTTTGACATTGTGAAAAATCATATATGTGCATTTTTATCTCTCCTATCAGACAGCTTCTCCCAGCGCAACATCCCAGTCGGCAAGAAATTGGCGCAGCAAAAGACAGTCCTTTAAATTCACCTTATTATCTTGATAAACATCCGCTAAATTTAAATCGATCTGTTCGGTATATCCTGCAAGATGTTTTCGCAAAATCATTAGATCTTTTGCATTGACCGATTGGTCGCCGTTCAGATCCCCATAGTTTGTGCTGATTGTTAAAACGTTGTTATCGGTAAATCTTCCGGCGGTGCGTGTGTCATAAATGATCGTGTTGCTAAAACCCTCGAATGAAAAACCGACGATGTAGCCTTCTTCGATATCCGGTTCACAAAGCAGGGACGCTTGTGCCGTTTCAAGATTTAATTTATAAATGGCCGTCGCGGTGTTAAAGCACAGATCGGTTCCGTTGTAGCCGAGCGTTGCACGATCGGGCGTCCATTCGCGAATCTTTCCGTCCTCAACATAGGTATCCTCCGGTAGTTCAAAAATAGTGGTTACGTCTCCGGTTTGCGGATCACGTTTCATAATTTCACCGGTAACATACAAATAGTATTGGTAACCGTCAATATCAAACACACCGGAAATAACGCTTACATCGTAAAAGGCATCGGTGTAAACGTCGTCCTGTGCGTTCCCCGGCGCATACTGCCAGCCATAATGGTCTTTTGCAAGCATCTGCGCGTCTGTCAGCATAAAGTAATCATGCAGCACATAGCCGTTGACATCATAAACATCGTCCGAATCGCCCATTACATACAATGCATCGTCCCATGTCAGATCAACGTGGTAATATTCCCCGCCGATCTGGATCATATTCCACATGTGAGCCATCGCTTCACTGGAAACCAGATAGCAGGGAATATCAAATTCCCGTAGTAGTAGCTGATACGCCCTCGAATAACCCTCGCAGACCGACAGCCCTTCCACCAGACAGCCGTAAGCGGTATAGGCATTGGGATTTTGAGAGATGCCCATCGCGACATCATTATCATATGCGCAGTTGAGAACAATATAGTCATGCAGCACCAGCGCAATATCCCTTTTGGGCATTCCTTCGGAAACGGAACCGGCAATGTCGGCGACAACATGATTTAATTCTGCTTTTGCCGCAGCGACTGTGTCGGCACCCATAGTATAAGAAGGATTAAAGAGAACAACGGTTTGGTCGCCGGTCAAGGCATAGGAAAAGCTGTTGGAAAGATAAAAATATTCAGGGTGTGTATATAAAAACTGAATATAATAGTTTTGAATATCATTCCCGCTGATCGATAGACCGGCAAGATCCACGCTTGTTTGCAGCTGGTCGGCTGCCTCACAAAGCCGCGTTTCAAAAGCGGCATAAGCCGTGCTGTCGATTGCGCGGGAAGCACCGGAAGCCCGGTATAAAGTAACGGAATCAGAATAAACCGGCTGATCGGCTAAAGCCGTTAACGGTGTGATCAAAAGAACACAGGCAATAAACAGTGCGATGATTTTTTTCATTTCAAACAGCATCTCCAAAATCAAAATTTACTTTATTATATAATGTATAGGATTTCTTGTCAATAAATATCACACGATAAAACGGACAGGTTTGCAACGAATATATCTGCAAAAATATTAAGTTATAAAACAATCCATTCTTATGTCTTAATCAAAATATAAGTTTTTTATCATAAAAAAATAAAAAGCGTTGACTTTTTTTAATATTGTGGTATATTATATGGCAAGTATTCATGATAAAAATTGAATGAAAAAGCAGTTGAGCCGGAAAGAAAAGATACCGGTGCAGGCAGCTTTAAAAAAATCTGAAAACATTGATATTCAAGAAGTACATTTGGGGAAATAAGCCCGCACTGCAATGGTGAATGAGACAGAAGGTTTTATTATGAATCATTTAAAACAAAACGCAACAAAAGAATTTTCCAAAAACACGGAACATAGCGACGAGCACTGCCATGATCGCAACGGCGCCGTGAAAAGCGAGTTTTGCACCGACGAAGCAGCGTATGCGATCAATCATCCATTCCGTGGCCGACTGTTTGCCTCCAATAAAAAATTGTCGGCGTCCGATCGTGAAAAACTAGAAAAGCATATTCCGGCGACGGAAACGTTAAAATTTATTGTATACGGAGATCTTAATATCAAGAGCAAATACGGCAATACATTTCTTGCCGTGACGGATCAGCGTATATATGGTTTTGACGATTCCTTTGCCGACGGCGTGAAAATACATACCTATGACAAGGTTAAAAAAGCCTTTGTCAAACGGCATTACGGCAATGCCGTGCTGATATTTTCCATGGATACGAGCGACGGAGAGTTTGTTGATTTTTCAAAGGAACACGTCAATTTCCTGCGCTTTTCCTATAAAGTAGCGTCGTTGTACGACGCGGCGGCGTTTTTTATTCAGAATGTCGCGCATGGAAACAGCATTGACGAAGAAATGCGTGTTATGGACGCTTCCTTTGAAAAACAGTTCTGCGTCTGTCCACAGTGCGGCAGAAACCTGATTCGTCCCGGGGCGCCCTGCATGAACTGTCAATCTAAGGATAAGATTGTTAAAAAGCTGGTACGCTATGTCTCACCGTATAAGAAAATGCTGTTTTTCTGCCTTTTCTTATCCGTTATAACCACGGCGGTTTCGCTTTTGCCGCCATACATGACAAAGCTTCTGGTTGACGATGTGCTGCCGGCCAAAAACAGTTCGATGCTCGCAAGCTGTGTCATCATCCTTCTTTTAACATATTTGATACAGTATGGTATCGGTGCGGTGCGCTCCTATCTTTTAAAAATAAGCGGCGATAAAATTGTAGCCGATTTAAGAAATGACGTTTACGATAAGGCGCAAAGGTTGACCATGAATTTTTACGATCGTACCTCAACCGGCTCTGTTATCAACCGTATTAGCAGCGATACTTCTAACATTCAGTCGTTTATGCTGCGTATAACTCAGGAAGTGGTTGTGCAGTTCTTTTTGCTGATCGGCATTATCGTCATTATGTTTGCCATGAACTGGCAGCTTACACTGCTCTCGTTGATTCCGGTGCCGTTTGTGGTCGTCGGCGCGCGGATTTTCGGCAAAAAAATAGCGCCGTACTACCGCAGAATCTGGCGGCGGTGGTCGGCGGTAACCTCGATCCTTACCGATAATATTCCTGGAATCCGTGTCATCAAAGCGTTTGCTAACGAAAAAAGAAGTTTTGAAAATTTTAAAAATTATAATGACAAATGGCTGAAAACCGATATAAAAGCGTCAAAAATAACCACGCTTTTTCCCAATATTGTCAGCTTTGCGATGAGCTGTGGTTCCGTCATTATCTGGGGCATTGGCGGGAGTCTCGTCATTGAAGGCAACGGATTTATTACAGCGGGTCTTTTGGTTTCTTTCTTGTCTTATACCACAATGTTTTATGGCCCGGTCAACTTTTTCGCCAATTTGAACGATTCCTATCAGAGTGCGCTGAATTCAGCCGAGCGTATTCTGGATATTATCGATGCTGAGCCGGAATCAAATTTCGGGGCCGGAAAGCATCCCGACAGACTGGAAGGAAAAATCGAATTTCGCAATGTTAATTTTTCCTTTGACAGGTCTAAAAAAACACTTTCTAACGTTAACATAGTCATAGAACCGGGAGATATCGTTGGTATTGTGGGAACGACCGGAGCCGGAAAATCCACGCTGATCAATCTTTTGATGCGATACTATGATAATTATGACGGTGAAATACTGGTCGACGGCATCAATATCCGCGATATCGACATGGAGTTTTATCGATCTGAAATAGGCTATGTTCAGCAAGAGCCGATGATGTTCCACGATTCAATATACAATAATATCGCCTATGGCTGCGGCGATGCAACAGTGGAAAGCGTTATCAATGCGGCAGAAGTGGCGAATGCGCACGAGTTCATAGCACGCCTGCCCGATGCATACGACACGGTGCTGGGCGAGCGTGGAACAGGACTTTCAGGCGGCGAACGGCAGCGATTGTCCATTGCGCGTGCGGTGCTTAAAAATCCGAGCATACTTTTCTTTGACGAAGCGACGGCATCGGTTGACTCTGAAACCGAAAGCCTGATTCAGGCGGCGATCGAGAGACTCATTCGCGGAAGAACTACCATTATGATCGCGCACCGTCTTTCCACTTTGCGCAAGGCCAATAAAATCATCGTGGTGGATAAGGGCGAGATCATAGAAATGGGTTCTCCGGAGGAACTTATTGCGCAAAAAGGAAAATATTATAAGCTCATACAGATTCAGACCATGTCAGATCAGCTGCGTAAAAGCAAAGAGGAAGAGAGGTTTGACTGATGTCACGTTTATATATTGATAACGATATGGCGCGTTTTACCCGAAAAGACCTCACATTGGTGGACATGGAGCTTTACGACGGCAGAAAATTTGAAAATTTGGAGCCGCGCCGCCTGTTCCCGCTGTCCGGTCTTGAAAAGTACATAACGCTTCTTGACACAGAGGGTATAGAACGTGCGATCATTCGTGATCTGCGTACATTGCCCGATGATGAACGCCGTATCATCGAGCAGTGCTTAAAGGAATATTATTTGATTCCAAAGATTATAAAGATCACAGACTGCAAGGAAAAATACGGGGTTTTGCGAATCTGGGCGCAGACCGATTGCGGTGAAGTTGTCATTGAAATTCGCAATATTCTGCATGGATTAAAGCTTTTGTATGGGACGCGGGTGCAAATCAGAGACGTCAATGATAACCGTTATGAAATTTCCGACATTCGCGCAATCGATGCAAAAAGCCGTAGGTTGATAGGTTCATTCCTATAAAGGTAAAGTGTAGAAACTGGAGAACAGGAGGAAGAAAAATGAAACTTATACTTGCAATCGTATGCAATGACGACAGTCAGAGCGTATCCTCTGCTTTGATAAGAGAGGGCTTTTTCGTAACCAAGCTTTCCACCACAGGAGGATTCCTGCTGGTCGGTAATACCACGCTGCTTATCGGAACACAGGATGCCGATGTTCAAAAAGCGGTGGATATTCTGAAAAAATTCTGCACGGTGCGCAATCAGGTGAAAAAACCGGATGCAGCCTTCGGCGCAGGACTTACCAATTATAGCCTTCCGGAAGAGGTATCAGTAGGAGGAGCGACTGTTTTTATCCTTAGTGTTGATGAGATGCTTAAAATGTGAAGTGCGTTTTGGATTATACTTTGATTTCTGTATGACAATAGGGCTGTAAGTGTTTTTATATGTATAAGAAAATGCGGCATCCATTTGGATGCCGCATAAATCGTTATTTACTTCAACATATAAGCAACATTTTCTATGATGTCGCTTGCGCTTTTCATGGCATGTCCGAGTTTTTTCTTCATGCCTTTTCCGTTTTTGTGCATCACTGAAACGGATGTTGCAACTGCCATACCAATAACGGCGCCGGTGCCCATACCTTTCATGAAAGTGTTAAATCCTCTGTGCATATCTCGCATTCCTTTCCTATTTAAAATATTGATCCCATGCAGGCAGACCAAACAATAAAGTCTATGCCAAAAAACCAGATGTTTATCTGAAAAAACAGAAAAAATCTTGATTTGTTTCTATTGTTTGAATGATTCTCTAAAAAATGCATATTCTAATAATCCAATTTATAACAAAACAGGAATTTCCCAAAAAAATTAGAAAAAAGGTTAAAAAAGATAAAAAAGGGGGTTGACAAGAGGAGGTGAGGATGGTAAAATAATCAGG
>CAMMAZ010000035.1 GCA_946493765.1 uncultured Clostridia bacterium
CATTCGTCACTTCTTTTTTTATTCTTTTTGTAACACATCTATTGTAAACCTACATGTTTTATCACAAATCTGCAAACAAAGGGTTGAAAAATGCTGTTTTTTGCATTAAAATATATTTTATATTGTAATAAAAGACGGAGGACCGTTCATGGATCAATTCCTAGCGTTTGCCCAGTCGGTCAGCGACGCGATCTGGGGTATACCCATGATTGTTTTATTATTCGGTACCCATTTGTTTTTAACGGTGCGGACAGGCTTTATCCAGCGCAAAACATTTTTAGGCATTAAACTTTCCGTTTCAAAAGATGCTGATGCCCAGGGAGACGTCAGCCAGTTTCAGGCGCTGACAACCGCGCTTGCAAGCACCATCGGCACCGGCAACATCGTCGGCGTCGGCACGGCGATTTTTCTTGGCGGTCCCGGCGCGGTGTTCTGGTGCTGGCTCGCCGGCATTTTCGGCATTGCGACAAAATATGCCGAATCGCTCATCGCCGTGAAATACCGCGTGAAAACCAAAGACGGCAGAATGCTCGGCGGCGCGATGTATGCGCTGGAACGCGGATTGCATTTAAAATGGCTCGGCATTTTGTTTGCAGCATTTGCCATGCTTGCGTCTTTCGGTATCGGCTGCGGCACCCAGATCAACGCGATCGCGGAAGTGATCGAAAGCAACGTCACCTTTGTGCAGATCCCGCGCATTGCCATCGGTATCGCTGCGGGGATCACCACCGCTGTTGTGATTATCGGCGGTATCAAATCCATTGCCAATGTCTGCGAAAAACTGGTTCCCTTAATGGCTGCGTTTTACATTTTGGGTTGCATCATCATTTTAAGCATTAATTACGACTATATTCTCCCGGCGATCGGCACGATCGTCAAAATGGCGTTTACCCCCGGCGCGGTCGCCGGCGGGCTGGTCGGTCAGGGCGTTTTAATGGCCGCGCGGTATGGGATCGCGCGCGGGTTATTTTCCAATGAATCGGGAATGGGCTCCGCGCCGCTGGTCGCGTCCGCTGCGCAGACCCGCAATCCGGTGCGGCAGGCGCTGGTCTCATCGACCGGCACTTTCTGGGACACGGTGATCGTCTGTCTGATGACCGGGCTTGTGCTGGTGTCCACCATCATGAAAAATCCCAATATCAACATGGATTCCTTTGAAAACGGCGGACAGATGACCACCGCCGCTTTCAAACAAATTCCGGTGCTTGGCAGCGTGATTTTGGTTCTCGGCATTATCTCCTTTGCCTATTCCACCATTCTCGGCTGGTCGTATTATGGGGAACGCTGCGCGGAATACTTATTCGGAAAACGGGCAATATTACCCTATAAACTGCTGTTTATTGCGGTGGTCACCGTCGGTCCGGTGCTGTCGCTGGACTTGGTCTGGGTGCTTGCCGATATTTTAAACGCGTTGATGGCAGCGCCCAACCTGATCGCGGTGCTGCTGTTGTCGCCGTCGATCGCAAAAGACACGAAATATTACCTAAAGCATATCGACGAAAAGGACGACACGCCGCTGCCGGTTGTCGATAAATAAAAGAAAGGTGTTGGTCTTTCACATGCGGGAATTTTTAAAACGGACAAAGCTGAATATTGTTTTAATATCGGTGCTGCTGATCGTTGTCGGCGTGATGCTGGTTGTAAATCCCGAATTTGCCGCCGTGACCATCTGCCGGATCCTCGGCTGGATCCTTTTGATCAGCGGTGTTGTGTCGGTCATTACCTATTTTGTCAATAAAGACTTTGAATTCGGGCAATTTGACCTTTTTGTCGGCTTGATCGAAACGGCGCTTGGCGTTTTTGTGGTGCTGCGTCCGGAAAGCGTCGTCGCACTGCTGACGGTTTTGCTCGGCGCGGTGCTGTTGCTGCACGGCTTTTTGGACATTCAGGACTGCGTGCAGGCAAAACGCTGCGGCTATGCACGCTGGTGGCTGATTCTGCTGCTGGGAATCGCAACGGTGGCGCTCGGTGCTTTGATTATCTGGAACCCCTTTACAACCAACGCGGTCTTGATGATCGTTTCCGGCCTCTCGCTAATTTTCGACGGTGTTTCCGATATTGTGATCGTGTCCCGCATCTCCAAAATCGTCCGGCAAATCGACCGGGAGCCGGAGGATCGGTTTTAAAAATCAAACGGCTTGCAAACACCCATTTATGGATGTTCACATATTTTAAACTTAAAAGGTGGTCTTTTTAGAATGCGAAAAAAACAATTTAAAGCGGAGTCGAAAAAACTGCTTGACATGATGATCAACTCGATCTACACCCACAAGGAAATTTTCCTGCGGGAACTGATCTCCAATGCCAGCGACGCGATGGACAAGCTGTATTTCAAATCGTTGACCGACGACACGGTCGGCATGAAAAAAGAGGACTTTTGCATCCGCATCGATCTGGATAAGGAAAACCGGACCATCACCATCACCGATAACGGCATCGGTATGACGGAGGAGGAACTGGAACAGAACCTCGGCACCATCGCCAAAAGCGGTTCTTCCCAATTCAAAAATGAAAACGAAACCAATTCGGATGTTGAGATCATCGGCCAGTTCGGGGTGGGCTTTTACTCCGCATTTATGGTCAGCGATTTTGTCACGGTGCAAAGCCGCGCTTTTGGCGCAGCGCAAGGGTATGTCTGGTCCGCCGCGGGGATTGACGGCTACACCGTCGAGCCCTGTGAGAAAGATACCGTCGGCACGATCATCACGCTACATATCAAACCCAGCACCGACCAAGAGGATTACGACACATTCTTAGAGCCCTATAAGATCAGCTCGCTTGTGAAAAAATATTCCGATTACATTCGCTATCCGATCAAAATGGAGATGGAAACCAGCCGGCCGGTCGAGGGAAAAGACGGCGAATATGAAACGGTCAAGGAGCTTAAGACCCTCAACAGCATGGTCCCGCTGTGGCGCAAAAACAAATCCGAAATCACCGATGAAGAATACAACCGGTTTTATACCGAAAAATTTTATGATTTCGAGCCGCCCGCAAAGGTCATCCACTCCAAAACCGAAGGTCAGGTGACCTACGACGCACTATTGTTTATCCCGAAACACGCGCCGTTTGATTTTTATTCCAAGGACTATGAAAAGGGATTGCAGCTGTATTCCAGCGGCGTTTTGATCATGGATAAATGCGCCGATCTGCTGCCGGACTGCTTCAGTTTCGTCAAAGGTCTTGTCGACAGTGCGGATTTGTCGCTGAATATCTCCCGAGAAGTTTTGCAGCATGATTATCAGTTAAAGCTGATTGCGAAAAATCTGGAGAAAAAAATCAAATCCGAACTTGAGAAAATGCTCAAAAACGAACGGGAGACGTATGAGGAATTTTATAAGGCGTTCGGCGTGCAGTTGAAATACGGTATGTATGAAAACTACGGCGAAAAGAAAGACCTGCTCAAAGACCTTGTGCTGTTCGTTTCCAGCACGGATAAAAAATTAACAACGTTGTCCGAGTATGTTTCCCGCATGAAAGAAGATCAAAAATCGATTTACTATGCCTGCGGCGAAACGGTCGACAAGATCGACATGCTGCCCCAGGCCGATGCGGTCAAAGATAAAGGCTATGAGATTTTATATCTGACCGATAACGTCGATGAATTCTGCCTAAAAGCGCTGATGGACTACGACGGCAAGAACTTTATCAACATCTGTGCGGATGAATTGGATATTGCATCACAGGATGAGAAAAAGACGCTGGAAGAAGAGAATGAGAAATATAAAGATCTGCTGGACTTTTTAAAAACCAGCATCGGCGACGGGGTCACTGCCGTGCGGTTTACCAACAAACTCAAAAAGCACCCGGCATGTCTGTCCAGCGAGGGCGGCATTTCCGCACAGATGGAAAAGGTGCTCAACGCCATGCCCAACGACAATAAGATCAAAGCGGAGATCGTGCTGGAAATCAACGACGCACATCCGATCGCAAAAAAGCTTCAAACCATGTTTGAAACCGATAAAGACCGCACAGCGGACTATGCCAAAATTTTATATGACCAGGCGCGCCTGATCAGCGGCATGCCGGTGGAAAATCCGGCGGAGTTTGCACAGCTGGTTTGCAATTTGATGCTGTAAGCGGTAAACAAACATAAAACAACCCTTCCGTTCGCTGAAACGGAAGGGTTATTGTTTTTTATGATTACCGGTTAAAGGGATTGAAAGTCGTCGACTGCTCGGATTCGTCCACCGTCTGATAGCTGGAAACGCTCGTATCCTCCAGCAATGTCGCGGTGCAGGTTTTAGATTTACCTGTCGCCGCAATATAGATTTTCAGTTCAATGGTATCTCCCGCAGATTTGGCGTCGATAATATCCAACGCCTGATCGGAGGAGGTGATGGTGGTCCCATCCACTTCGGTGATGATATCGCCCTTGACAATGCCTTCCTTTTGCAGATCGCTGTCGATGCTGACCTCCTGGATCAGCAGACCGGACGGCAGTTCGTTGACAACGCTTAACGCGCTGGTGACTTCCGTGTAGGTGATACCCAGCCGCGCGCGGCCGACAACACGCAGATTTTCAATCAGGCTTGTGGCATATTTCACCGCCACATTGGAGGGGATCGCAAAGCACAAGCCCTCATACTGCGAATCGCTGCTCACCAGCTTGGAAACACAGATACCCACCACTTTTCCATAAAGATTGACCAGCGCACCGCCGGAGTTCCCTTCGTTGATGGCGGTATCGGTCTGGATCAGCTTCATGGAGTAGGAAGAAGCGCCATCGGTTCCGGAACTCAGACTCAACCGGCGGTTCGGTGCGGAAACAATACCGCTTGTGACCGTGCCGCTTAAATTGCATGGGCTGCCGATCGCAATCACCTGATCGCCCGCTTTCACGTTGTCGGAATCGTCGAATACCGCAGGGGTCAATTCTTCATCGCAGTCGACCAGTTTTAACACACACAGATCGCTGCGCTGGTCGCCCGCAACATACACTGCTTTGTAGCTGTTTTTACTGTTCAGGGTAACGACAAACTTGGCGTTGGGAATATCGGCATAGATATGGTCGTTGGACAAAATATAACCCGTTTTATCCAGCACAATCCCCGATGCCGTGGCAGCGGTGGATTGCCCATTGCTGTCATTATAGACCAAAATCTCCACAACTGAATCGGAAACCAGCTGCGCAACCTGAGACGGGGTATATTCCCCATTTTCGTCCGGTTGAATATCGCCGCTTTCTGTCGGCGACTGGCCGGTTAAGATTTCCACTGTGCCTCTTGGTGCAAAGGGGTTATTCGCCACCGTTCCGTCCTGATTCGGATTGGTGCCCGCAATACTCCAAAAATATTGTGCGCCGACGCCCGCAGAGAACGCTAAAAAAGCAATCAAAAGCACGCATAACGCTTTGATCAATGCGCTGCTCTTACTTTTTCTACGCGGCGGTTTCACACTCTGTTCCGCCATCACCGGCGCATACGGATCGTTTGTCTGCGCCTGATAGGCATGCTGTTCCGGCGGCGTTTGCCAACCGGGATTTTCAGACTGCTGCCAATTTTCAGTATGCGCCGCACCGCTAAAATCGTCGTTTTGCCCATCCGCCTGCGCATAATAAGCCGTGTTCTGCACCGGCGGTGTCTGTGACGGCGCAGCATCGGTATCCCGCTGCCAGCCTTCGGTATACGACGTATAACCGGGATCGGATGTCTGCTCATTTGCCTGTCCGCCATTCACCGTATCCTGCCGGTCGTTTGCGGCAGCATCCGTATTCGGCTGCTGATCTGGCTGCATATCTATATTGCCGTCCGGCGGCACGTTATCATTCTGTTCCGGCGGCGTTTGTTCGTCTACCGAATTCGGATTTGACGGTTCGTTTTGTTCCGGCATTTTGAAATCGTCATTCATTCGACTGATTGCTCCTTTCTTCTTTCCCGGTACCGGATTTGAGCCCCGGGAGCGTGACTTCAAAGCTGGTATATTCACCGAGCACGCTGCCGACAACGATTTTCCCGCCGTGCAGCGTCACGATGGTCTTCACAATATACAAACCGAATCCCACACCGGTCTTATCGGTACTGCGGGAACGGTCGGTCTTATAAAACCGTTCAAAAATCCGGCTCATTTCGACCTTGGATAAGCCTTCACCGGAATTTTTAATGGTAAAGGACACGGTATCGTCATGCTTATTCTTTGCCGCCAAAACAGAAATATAGCCCTTTTCCGGGGTGAATTTGATCGCATTTTCCACCAGGTTATAGATCACCTGATAGATCAGATCGTTGTCAGCGGACAGGTAAACCGGTTCGAGCGCGTCCAGCCCGCGGATATCCAATTGCTTTTCATCGATCTTATGCTCGAAAGACAGCATCACCCGCACGATCAGATCCGACACGTTGAAGGTCGACCGGCTCAGTTTCACCTCATTGTTTTCGAGCCGGGACAGCTGCAGCATGGAATTGACAAGCCGGGACAGCCGTTTGGTCTCGTCCGACACGATCTGCAGATATTTATCCTGATCCTCCGGCGGAATGGTTCCATCCAAAATACCGTCGATAAAACCGGAAATGGTGGTCATCGGCGTTTTCAGCTCATGCGACACGCTGGAAATAAAGCTGCGCCGCATCAGTTCCAGTGAACCGAGCGATTTGGACATGCGGTTGAACGCTTCGGCAAGCAGGCCCACCTCATCCCGCTGGTGCACCGGGATCCGCTGCACAAAATCGCCCTTTTCCATTTTCCGCGCCGCCTGCGCCATCAGCCGCAGCGGACGGGTGATCCGGGCGGAAGCGATATAAATCACCGCAAACGCCAGGCACAGCACCACCACCATGTACACCAGCACCGCCTGCAGCGACTGCATGACATAGCGATGCGATGCCTGCATCGGAACGGTGGAAAACACTGCGCCGATCGCCACGCCGTTGATAAAGATCGGGGTGCTGACGGTGAAGCATTTTTGGTTATACAAGCCGCCCATATCGCCGGTTTCGGAATAATTTCCCGCCAGCACCTTTTCCAAAAGCGATGCATCGAGGGTGAAATTCTTGTGGTTGCACAGCTCGTTTTGATGGGAACACAGCACATATTCCCCGGAAAAATCATAAATATAAATCTCTGCGTCGATAATGCCGCTGATGGTGTTCACCATCGAAAAGACCTCGTCGCTTTGTTCCAGAAAGCCGTCTTCTGAAGCGGCGACGACCGCCACGCCCTCACTGACTTTGTTGACGTTTTTTTGCAAAAGTTCATATTTATCGTCTTCCCACTGGGTGCGCAGCACATAGCCCAGCGTCGATCCCAACAGCACAAAGCTGGCAAGTAAAATCACGGCGATGATGGCAAAATACTTGAAAAAAATACTTTTAAACATGCTTTTTATCGGGTCTCAAATTTATAGCCGACGCCCCAAACGGTTTTCAAGCACCACTGTTCCGACACGCCCTCCAGCTTTTCACGCAGCCGTTTGACATGCACGTCGACCGTTCTGGAATCGCCATAATAATCAAAGCCCCAGACCTCGTCCAGCAGCTGGTCGCGGGTATAGACCTTATTCGGATTGCTCGCCAGATGATAGATCAGCTCCAGTTCTTTTGGCGGGGTGTCCACCGGTTTGCCATTGACGATCATTTCATAGTTGGTCAAATTGATGACCAGCTTGTCATATTCCACTTTTTTGATGCCGTCTTCTCCCGACACACCGCTGCGGCGCAGCACCGCCTTGATGCGCGCGATGACCTCTTTGGCATCAAAGGGTTTGACCACATAATCGTCGGAACCCAGTTCCAATCCCAGCACCTTGTCAAACGTTTCGCCTTTGGCGGTGATCATGATGATCGGCACCTGGCTGGATTTGCGGATCTCACGGCAGACCTGCCAGCCGTCCAGCTTCGGCATCATCACGTCCAGCAGAATGATCGACGGATTGAACTGCTGATAGGTATCCAGCGCGGCTTGTCCGTCATGGCAGATGGAAACCTCATAGCCCTCCTTTTCAAGATATAATCTCAAAAATTCGCAGATATTGTTGTCGTCGTCCACAACCATAACTTTGATGTTGTTCATGGATAGACCCCCTCGTTTTTATTATGATTTAATTTTAGTATACCGAAAAAAAACGGCATTTGGTGAACGTTTTTTTAACGCATTTGCAATAATATTCCCGCCTGTTCACAATTTTGGAATAATTTGGAGTTTAGCCTTTATTTTGTTCTGATTCCTGCTGTTCATAAACATCCAGCACCTCGCGCAGCAGGTCGATCGGATATTGTCCCGCCTTGCTTTTGACCGCAACATAGGGCTTATCCCCGGCGGATACCATCACCCGGCCTTTGAGTCCCCGCACGAGCCGGGTGGCCTTTTCGAGTGTGAAATCATTGAAATAAAACAGCATGCTGCCGGTTTTATCGGAAATTTCATAAATACCGCATTTCGCCGCGCGGTTGCGCAGCAGCGCGATGTCGATCAGCCCCAGCACCGCTGCCGGCGGCTCGCCGAACCGGTCGATCAGTTCGTCCATCACGTCTTCGCTGTCCTGATCGTTTTGGATCCCGGCGATACGGCGGTAAATTTGCAGCCGCGCGGACAGGCTTTCAATGTAGCTTTCGGGGATGTGTGCCGGCACCTGCAGGTCCACCAGACATTCGGCATCCGGCTGTATCTGTTCACCCTTCTCCTCGCTGATCGCGTCGGATAACAGTTTTAAATACATGTCATACCCGACCGATTCCATCTGTCCGTGCTGCTTTGCGCCCAGAATATTTCCGGCGCCGCGGATTTCAAGGTCGCGCATGGCGATCTTGAAACCGGAGCCGAATTCGGTGTATTCCCGGATAGCCTCCAGCCGTTTGGTGGCGATATCCGACAGCACCTTGCCGCGGCGGAATGCAAGATATGCGTAGGCCCGGCGGGAAGAACGTCCCACCCGGCCGCGCAGCTGGTGCAGCTGGGCAAGGCCGAACCGGTCGGCGTCCTCGATAATGAGGGTGTTGACGTTGGGCACATCCACACCGGTTTCGATGATGGTGGTGCAAACCAGAATATCGATCTCATGGTCGATCAGCGCGCGCCAGACGGCGGAAAGCTCCTCCTCCCCCATCTGTCCGTGGGCGACGGCGATATTGGCGTCCGGCAGATCGATTTTCAGCCGCGCGGCGACACGATCGATGGTTTCCACACGGTTGTAGATATAATAAACCTGTCCGCCCCTGGCCAGTTCCTTATGAATGGCGCCGAGCAAAACGCCCCGATCGTGTTCCAGCACATAGGTCTGCACCGGATGCCGGTCCTGCGGCGCTTCTTCCAGAATCGACATGTCGCGCAGGCCGGACATCGCCATATTCAACGTGCGCGGGATCGGGGTCGCGGACAGCGTTAACACATCGACCGACGGAAACAGCTGTTTTAATTTTTCTTTCTGCGCAACGCCGAACCGCTGTTCCTCGTCGATGATCAAAAGGCCCAGGTCCTTAAACTGCACGTCGGACGAAATCAGCCGGTGGGTGCCGACGATGATATCGATTTCCCCGCGCCGCAGCGCTTTTTTGATCTGTGTTTGCTGTGAGGCCGAACGAAAGCGGGAGAGCATCTCACAGTTGACGGCGAAATGTTCCATGCGCTGCAAAAGCGTTTTATAATGCTGCCAGGCTAAAATGGTGGTCGGCACCAGTATCGCGCACTGCTTGCCGTCGCAAACGCATTTGAAGGCGGCACGCAGCGCAACTTCGGTTTTGCCGAATCCCACGTCGCCGCACAGCAGCCGTTCCATCGGCACCGGTTTTTCCATGTCGCCTTTGATCTCGTCGGCGCAGCGCAGCTGATCGTCGGTTTCCTCATAGGGAAAATGATATTCAAAATCATGCTGCAGATCACTGTCTTCGGAAAAGGCAAAGCCTTTGACCTGCATGCGTTTGGCATACAGCGCGATCAGCTCTTTTGCCATATCTTTCACAGCATGCCGCACTCGTGTTTTGGTTTTGATCCACTGGTCGGAGCCGAGCCGGTTGAGTTTGACTGTTCCGGCATCGCCCGCACCGATATACCGGGAAACCAGATCCAGCTGGGTGACCGGGACATACAAAATATCGTCCTTTAAAAATTTGATCTTGATATAATCCTTGACAATGCCGGAGGTTTCGATCTTGTTGATCCCGTCGAAAACACCGATCCCGTAAACCGAATGGACGACAAGGTCGCCTTTGCGCAGTTCCTCGAGACTTCCGATCGCAGCGCTGTTTTGGGTGTAATGCTTTTTGCGCTGTTTTTTGGACGCGTTCGCCCGCGCATGGGTCAAAACAGCGAGTTTCACATCCACATAATCGATGCCGGCGGGCAGTCCCCCCTGTGCGACCAAAACGGCGCCGGGAGAGGGGGTTGGCAGCGTGCTGTGGTAGGAAGCATTCAACCCGCTTTTGCGCAGTTCGTCGGCCAGTGTGATCGCGGCGCGCTCGGTGCCGGCAAAGACCGCCACACAGTAATTTCGGTTCAAAAAGACGCGGACATCCTCCTCCAGGTCCTTTTGCAGACCGCCCCAGGGCGCGATCGTCTGCATCCGGAAATTGACAAGCTCTTTTATTCCAAAGCCCGCCTGCGTTGCGGTGAAGGTTTCCAAAAGCAGGCTGTCGGCATCTTCGATTTGAGACACAAATTCCGTTTGCGTTAAGGTATGGCGGTCCAGCCCTTTAACCAGGACACCCTCCTCTAAATACGCCTTGAGATCCTCATGCTGCTGCCAGAAAAACGAGCGCAGCCGTTCCTGGATCTTGCCCGGATCCACCAGAAAAATAAGCGCGTCGCACAGATAATCCAGCAGCGTTTCCGGCTGTGTGTAGCAAAGCGGGATGTATTTATCGATATTGGAAATCGAAACACCGGCGGATAAATTTTTCGCGTCGTTGTAGATTCGTTCTTTGGCTTTTTGCCGTTTGGCAGACAGGCTGTCGGCAAAAGCGGTCATTTTTTCTGCAAACGCCGCTTCGTCCTCGAACAGCACTTCCTTTGCCGGGCAAATGGTAACGGCGTCCAGCGTATCCAACCGCCGCTGGCTCACCACGTCGAACGCACAGATGGTGTCGATCTCGTCATCCCAGAATTCCACACGCACCGGATTTTCGTTTCCGGGAATAAAAACATCCACAATGCCGCCGCGCACCGAAAACTGCCCTTCCCCCTCCACCATGTCGCAGCGGGAATAGCCGCCGAAAACCAGTTTCTGCAGCAGCGTTTGCATATCCATTTGCAAACCCGGTTTTAATGTGAGCAGCAGATGGAAAAGAATATCCCGCGGCACGGTGAAGGTCAGCACCGCATCGACCGGGGCGATAACGGTGCTGCATTCCTCTTTGAGCAGCGATGCGAGCACGCCGATGCGATTGTGTTCAAATTCTCTGGAGAACCCTTCGATGCTTTGAAAGCAAAGGTCCCTTGCCGGGAAGATCACGCTCTCCCGGCCAAACAGGCGCAGATCGTCTTTGACCCGCGCGGCCTCTCCTTCATCCGCTACAAGCACCAATGCCCGCCGTTGTAAAACGGCGGGGAGGGTGTCGATGATATTGACTTTATGCACGCGGGAAAGCCCCGTTGCCATCACCGGCGTGCGTCCGTTTTGCACAGCCGTTTGCAGCGTTTGGTATTCCGGGACACCGCGCAGTGCGTTTTGCAAAAATTCCATATGTATGAACCGTCCTTCAGCGGTATTCTTCTAAAAGGGTGAGCACGGCGTTCAAATCCGCGCATTCACGAAAAATCAATTTTCTTGTCTGTTCATCCGGTTTGATCAAATCCGGCACGAAAACCGGCTTGAGCCCTGCGCGGGACGCCGATAAAATGCCGGTCGGAGAATCCTCGACCGCCACAGAAGACTCCGGCGAAACGCCGAGCATTTCACAGGCTTTCGCATAGGGTTCCGGATCGGGTTTGCAGCGGGTGACGCTTTCGCTGGCGACGACCACGTCAAAATAACCGGCGATCCCCGCGCTGTTCAAATGGCGGTTGACGCTGTAAAGCCGGGAGGAGGAAGCAAGACCAATGTGGTAATGATTTTGCTTTAAGTAAGAAAGCAGCGCATGCAGACCCGGTTTTTCCGGAATCCCGTTTTCATCGATCGTCTGATAAAACAGGTCCGCCGTTTCTTTTTTTAACTGGACGGCGGAAATCTGCGCGCCATAATGCTGTTCGAGCATCGCTTTTGTGGTTTCGCCGTCCAGCCCGACGCATTGAAAAACCACCGTTTCCGGGTCGGCAAGCCGGTGTTTTTGCGCTGTTTTTATAAAACAGTCCCGATAGAGCCGTTCGGTATCGAACAGCACCCCATCCATATCAAAAATAACGGTATCGATCATTTTCTTTTTCCTTTATGCATTGTATAAATTCATCGCTTTTTCGATTTGACCTTCAGTGATCAGCCGCACGGCGTCCGCTGCGTTGACCACTGCGGATTCCATTTTCTTGATTTCGTCCCCCTTAAAGCGGGATAAGACCCACGCCGCCAGATCATAGTCCGGATGCGGCTTTGCACCCACCCCCATTTTCACCCGCACAAATCCGTCGGAACGCAGATGGTAGATGATGCTTTTGAGTCCGTTATGACCGCCGTCGGACCCCTTGCGGCGAATCCGCAGTTTGCCTTCCGGCAGCGAAATATCGTCGCAAATGACGATCAGATCCTCCACCCCCCGTTTATAGTAGGCCAGCACCTCGCGCAGGCTTTCGCCGGAATTGTTCATGAAGGTCTGCGGTTTTACAAGCAGCACCGTCTTGTCTCCGATCTTAGCGGTTCCCATCAGCGCCTTGCATTTTAATTTTGTCAATTTGACATGATACTGCTCCGCCAAATAATCCACCGTCATGAACCCGATGTTGTGGCGGGTTAAATCATATTTGTCGCCCGGATTGCCAAGTCCCGCGACAATAAAATCAATGGGAGAATTTTTTTGTTCCCGCTTTTTAAAAAACACCAAAATTTCCTCCGAACATAAAATAAAATAGAATCCTTTTCAAAAAGGCTGTCCGGCAAAGTCCCAGCGGACGCCGAAAAAAGAAAAAGACAAAATGCGCGGTTTTAGATAAAACCACGGGGTTTAAAAATTTTAAATTCCACGATGGGATCATCCATCTGGATTGATTTTTATTATACTACATCACAAAAGGAAAATAAACTATAAATTTGAAAAATTATTGACGATAAATACCGCTTGAATCAGGCCGCATTCTTTTGTATGATAGGGAGTAGGAGGCAACCGGTTGATATGGATATTGAACGCATTGATAAAACACACCTGAAAATCACCCTTTGCAAAGCGGATATGCAGGAATTAAACATCGACTACAAGATGTTTTCGTATAACGACCAGGCATCCAGAGCAATTATTCGCAGCATGCTGGCGAAAGCCAATCGCCTCACGGGTTTTGCCTATACCCGCTGCCGGCTGCTCATTGAGGTGTTCCCGCACGCCGACAGCGGCTGCACGCTGCTGTTTACCCGGCTCAAAGCCAAATACCGCAGCGGACGGCTGCGGCTGACCAATGTGCAAAATCCCGTGTTCTGTTTTTCATCGGCGGACGCGCTGATGACCTGCGCGGAAAAAATAAAGGATTTCGGCGATTATCGTTTCAGCAGCCATCTGTATTTCCTAAACGGGAAATATTATCTGTCGATTCTCAATAAAGTCGGCTATTACGGCAAAATCAAAGACGCGTTTTCGGAATTTGCCGACCGCCGGTGTCCGCAAATCGACGTCTTTTACCGGGAACGCGCACAGCTGATCTGTGAAAACGACGCGCTATCCATGCTGCGAAATGCGTTTTGCAAAAGCAAATAATACACTGCGTATAACCCGCCGTTGACATAAACGGTGTTGAAAACTCGGTGGAAAATGTTAAAAATCAGTGTTAAAGTTTTAAAAACCCCCTTTTAAAAGGGGGTTTTTGCATTGTTGAAAACTGCGGACAGGTTCGCATTATGTCGACTTACAATCTGTAGAAAAACAAACTTTCGTTCGGCATTTCAAATCATGCTGTGCCCGTTGATCTGCAGCCGGAATTTCAGTCCCAGTTTGTCCGCCGCTTTCTGGCAAAGCAGCATCCGCTGCAGGAAAATCTCGAAATATTCGATGGTCGATGCGGTTTCGGTGTCGATCTGGATTTGCAGTGTGATGGTTTTTTCGCGGTCATTTAACTGCAATTCCGACTGCGTTGCGGCATAGTTGACCCGGTCGTGGATATCAAAATTGGTTTTGTTGCGGTTACGCACCCGGCTGCGCCGGATATCGCTTTTGTCCGCGAGCACCAGCGCGGCGCCGACCGCGTCGGGCGGAAAACAGGACGACTCGTCATGGTTGCCGATCGCGGACACGATGCAGGCGGTGTGTTTTGGATCCATTCCAAGCTCCCGCAGGATCGAAAACGCCATGATCGCACCGGTCTGCGCGTGATCGTTGCGGTTGGCAGTGTTGCCGATGTCATGCATATACCCGGCGATCGCCGCCAGGTTGCAGGTCTCGTCGTCGAACCCCAGCTGTTTTAGCAGTCCGGCCGCTGTTTTGGCAACCTTTGTCGCATGCGCAAAGCTGTGTTCGGTGAATCCCAGCGCACGCATGACAACGTCCCCTTGTTCGATATAAGCGTTGATTTCCTTGTTTTTTTGAACTTCCTCAAACCGGATCACGACCAAGCCCTCCTTTATGCATCAAACGCTTTTGCCCAATCGCCGCGCCCCATGAATGCGACGGATTTGGGCGGTACATATAAAATGCCGTCGACCGGTTTGTCGCCGAGCAGCACAACGTCGTCCTTCCAGCCGGGCAGCAGCCAGATCGCGGCGGTGACATTGGAAGGGTTAATAACGGTGAACAGTTCGTCTTTTCCCTTCACCCGCAGATAGGATGCAAAATTCTGTTCATACTGCACGGGGATAAAATCGCCACCGTCCAGCGCCGGACAAGCCCGCCGCAGCTTTCCTAAAAACCGATACCAATACAAAACCGGGTTGCCGCTGACCGCCTTTTCCCAGCGGAAAGCAGTGCGGTTGAACGGGTCGCGGTATCCTTCGGTCAAAATTTCGTCTCCGTAATACACGCAGGGCACGCCGGGCAGCGTGAACTGCGCCGCCGTTGCAAGCTTCAACAGCTGGACACCAAACGCGAGCTGCTTTTCATTCATTTTTGTGCTGTGCTGCCATTCCCGTCCCCGGTTGCCCGCCGGTTCCCCGGCAAGCAGCGTGATGATCCGTTCGGTATCGTGAGTGCCAAGCAGGTTCATCAGCATATCCACCGCCGGTTTGGGATAATGCTCCAAAATTTCCATCACGCCGTTGATAAACTGCACCCCGCCAAACCCCTTGACAAAGTCAACGATCAGGTTGGCAAAAGGATAGTTCATCACGCTGTCGAGCTCTTTTCCGTATAAATACCGGCGGCGGACGCCATAGCTGATTTTATTGGAAGCATCCTCCCAGACCTCGCCGTATAACACGCCGTCGGGATTGACCCGTTTAACGGCTGTGCGCGCGGCCTCAATAAATGCGTCGGGCAGTTCGTCGGCAACGTCGAGCCGAAAACCGGAAGCCCCCATTTTCATCCAGGTGTCGATCACGCCGCCCTCCCCGGTGATAAACGCCAAAAACGACGGATCGGTTTCGTTCGTTTCCGGCAGGGTATCGAATCCCCACCAGCTGGAATAGGTGTCGGGGAAATTCTGAAAGGTATACCAGGAAAAATAGGGCGACTGCTGCGACTGGTATGCGCCGGTCGAATCATACCGCCCGTTTTTATTGAAATAAATGCTGTCGGATCCGGTGTGGGAAAACACCCCGTCCAAAATGATCCGGATCCCCGCCTGTCCGGCAGCGTCGCACAGCGCTTTGAAATCCGCGTCGGTGCCGAGCATCGGATCGACGTGCAGATAATCCGCGACGTTATACCGGTGGTTGGAATGGGCTTCAAAAATCGGGTTCAAATAGATCGCCGTGACGCCAAGCGACTGCAAATACGGCAGCTTTTCCATGATCCCTTTCAAATTGCCGCCAAAATAGTCGTTGTTGATCACCCGGCCGGTCGTGCCGTTCTGATAGGCCGGCGCATCGTTCCAATCCGCCTCCACCCGTTCGGGGAAAACGCGCGGCAGCTGCGCCGGCGCTTTATAAAACCGGTCTGGGAAAATCTGATAGATCATGCCGCCCTTTAACCAGTCCGGCGTTTGGTACTGCGCTTCAAAAACTGTCTGCTGCCAGTCGGTCTGCCCTTCAAAGGTCCCCCAGCCGTCGGCGTTGCGGTAGACCGGCGCGTCCTGAAAATCGCGGCGCAGCATGAAATGATAAAAGTAAACGCCGGGGTCGGAAAAGGATTTATCTGCGGTATACCAACCGTAGGCGTCTTTTTGCATGGGCGTCCATTGGTACTCCTCCTGCCCGTCCTGCCGGAACAACAGAAAGGCCGCTTCATAATCCGGCGCATAGACCCGGTAGCAAATCTCCTGATTTACCTTTACCGCGCCGAAAACAGATTTATACATTTTGTCCAACGAATTAAAAAACATGACCGCCATTCCTTTTTCACATTTTTCTTTAGTGTAACACATCCATTTGCAAAAAACAATGAAAAGCCGTCGAAAAGATGGGCCAGGCACCAAAAAAGTTTGGCGCAAATATAATAAAAATGAGGTGGTTTTATGAACAACAAATTCTTTTTGCAGGGTATTTTGTTCAACCGGCCGTTTGCCGCGGCGCAGATCTGCGGACGCGGGATTGACGGTATCGCCGAATTTTATCGTATGAACAACAAAGTCGCCGTTGTCACCAACGTGTCGGGTCTGCCGCAAACCCCAACCAACATTTTCGGCTTTCATATCCACGCGGGCGGCGGCTGCGGCGGCACGCCGGAAGACCCATTTTCCGAAACGGGCACACATTATAATCCCGACAACACCGAGCATCCCAACCACGCGGGCGACCTGCCGCCGTTGTTTTCCAACAACGGAAAAGCATTTTTAGTCGTACTGACCGACCGGTTTTCCCCTTGTGAAATCATCGGGAAAACCGTTGTGATCCACGACATGCCGGATGATTTCAAGACCCAGCCGTCCGGTGCGTCGGGCAAAAAAATCGCATGCGGTATCATCAAACAAATCGGATAAATTTTTGTTTTCAAAAAGCGAATGCAAAATGCATTCGCTTTTGAACCGTTACCGGCGCAGGTGTCCTGCAAATAGAAAAACCATTTTTTAAATTCTTGACAAAACAGGACAGAATGGTATACTTTTTATAAGGAATCAGGAATCGGAGTGGTCTTGTTTTGACATTGGATCAATTGCAACCGGGCAAGCAGGCGGTGATCGCCGAGGTGCAGTGCCGGGAAATTTCACTGCGCAAACATATTCTAGACATGGGGCTGACCCCCGGCACTGCCGTGACGCTGGTGAAGGTCGCGCCGATGGGCGACCCCATCGAAATTTTGGTGCGCGGCTATTCGCTGACATTGCGACGGCAGGACGCGTCGTTTATCACGCTGCGCGATGTGAAAGATGCCGTTGATATCCGGCCGGAAAAACAAACCCATACCGATATTGAACATCCCGGTGTTGGGGAAAGCGGAAAATATCACGTGAAAAAGCGCGGTGAGGATATTCCGGACGGAGAGACCATCACCTTTGCGCTCGCCGGCAACCAAAACTGCGGTAAAACCACGCTGTTTAACCAGCTGACCGGTTCCAACCAGCATGTCGGCAATTTCCCCGGCGTGACGGTCGACCGCAAGGACGGAGCCATCAAGGGCTATCCGAATACCGATATCACCGATCTGCCGGGTATTTATTCTTTGTCGCCTTATTCCAGCGAAGAGATCGTTACAAGGGACTTTCTGCTCAAAGAACGGCCAAAAGGGATTATCAATATCGTGGATGCGACCAACATCGAACGCAATTTATATTTGACGATGCAGCTCATTGAACTGGATATTCCGATGGTGCTGGCGCTGAATATGATGGACGAGGTGCGCCACAACGGCGGCACCATTCATATCAATGAACTGGAATCGATGCTCGGCATTCCGGTCGTCCCCATCTCCGCTGCTAAAAACGAGGGCACAAGGGAGCTTGTGGAACATGCCGTGCATGTCGCCAAACATCGGGAACGTCCCGGCAGAACCGATTTCTGCGATCCAGACGGCGCCGACAACGGCGCGGTGCACCGGTGCATTCACAGCATCGTGCATCTGATCGAGGACCATGCAAGGCGGTCGAAAATTCCGGTGCGGTTCGCCGCGACCAAGCTGATTGAGAATGATGAGCCAATCTTAACCGCATTGCAGCTTTCCGAAAACGAAAAGCAAACGCTCGAACATATCATTGTCCAAATGGAGCAGGAAAGCGGGCAGGAACGCAACGCCGCGCTGGCGGATATGCGGTTTTCCTTTATCGATAAGGTGTGCCGTGCCACCGTCGTCAAGCCGCATGAAAGCAAGGAACATAAACGAAGCGTCGCGGTGGATAAAATTTTGACCGGAAAATTCACCGCACTGCCTGCATTCGTTTTGATTATGGCAGTCGTTTTCTGGCTGACGTTCGGGGTGATCGGCAGCGGCTTATCCGACCTGCTGGATGCAGGGATCGGCTGGCTCACACAAGTGTGCGACAACGCACTGACGGACTTTGGTATCAACAGCGTTGTCCATTCGCTGGTCATTGACGGTATTTTTGCCGGTGTCGGCAGCGTGCTGAGCTTTCTGCCGATCATTGTGGTGTTGTTTTTCTTTTTGTCGCTTTTGGAGGACAGCGGTTATATGGCGCGCGTCGCCTTTGTCATGGACAAGCTGCTGCGTAAAATCGGTCTGTCCGGCCGCAGCTTTGTGCCGATGCTCATCGGCTTTGGCTGTTCGGTGCCTGCCATCATGGCAACACGCACACTCCCCTCTGAACGCGACCGGAAAATGACCATCCTGCTCACCCCTTTCATGAGTTGTTCGGCCAAACTGCCGATCTATGCGCTGTTCACCGCCGCCTTTTTCCCGAAATACCAGGTGCTGGTGATGATCAGTCTGTATTTTCTGGGGATCATTGTCGGTATTTTATTTG
Organism: uncultured Clostridia bacterium; assembly: GCA_946493765.1. Taxonomy (GTDB): domain Bacteria; phylum Bacillota; class Clostridia; order Oscillospirales; family Acutalibacteraceae; genus RUG11462. Next base: position 19,006 of record CAMMAZ010000035.1, read on the forward strand.
CGCTGCTGCTCAAATCCACCGCCTTTAAAGGAGAGCCGGTGCCGTTTGTCATGGAATTGCCCAACTACCGGCTGCCCAGCGCCAAAAACGTTTGGCGGCTGATCTATGACAAGGCAAAGGATTTTATCACCCGCGCGTTTACCATTATTTTTATCGCCACCATCATTATCTGGTTTTTGCAGTCGTTCGATCTGCGGCTGAATGTGGTCGCCGATTCGTCGGACAGTTTGCTTGCGATGCTGGGCAGTCTGATCGCGCCGGTATTTTGGCCGCTTGGTTTTTCCGACTGGCGCATTTCAACGGCGCTGATCACCGGTTTTACCGCAAAGGAAAGCGTTGTCAGCACCCTGACGGTGCTGCTGGGCGGTTCCACAGCGGCGCTGGGCAGCCTGTTTGATCCTTTCACCGCTTATGTTTTCCTTGTGTTTTCTTTGTTATATACCCCCTGTGTCGCAGCGATCGCGTCGGTCAAACGCGAGCTTGGCCGCAAACAGGCGGCGGGGGTGGTCGTGCTGCAATGCGGGATCGCCTGGCTTACTGCCGCCGCGGTGCGCGGGATCGGGTTACTGTTTGGACTTTAAAGGAGGCGTGTGATGAACATACAAAGTGTTTTCCTGCTGCTTTGCATGATCGCAGCAGTTGTTGCAGCTGTGATTTTTATCTTTCGCCACCATGGACAGCCGGCGTGTTCCTGTTGCGCGCAACAGAAAAGCTGCAAACAAAGCGAATGCTGCCAAAAGAAAAAATCCTTTTAAAAATTTCAATATCAAAAGAACAGCCGCAAACAAAATGTTTGCGGCTGCTCTTTATTTTTCCTTTAACAGACGGTCTGGCGGGACATCCAGCGCCTTTGCGATCGCTAATAGCTCAATGTCGGTCACAAACCGCTGGCCGCTTTCGATGCGCTGCACGGCGTTTTTGTTCAGCCGCAGCCCTTGTGCCGTCAGCTGGTCGGCAAAAGCGCGCTGCGACACCTTCGGCGATAATTGACGGCGCAGCGATGCGATTTGCCGCCCGGACAAGTTCAGCGACCCATCCTTGTTTTTGTTGATAAACATAATATCCCCCCAATATTGATTTTTGCAAAGCGGCGCCGGATACCGGCAAAACCGCATGTTGCCTCGTTTTAAACCTCCCTTATTTTCAAAAAACGGCGGCAGGCATTTGCCTGCTGCCGTTTTAAAAGGTTTCGATCAGCGATTGCAGCGTGTCGATAAACCGGGAAAGATAAAATCCGTCGCACACGGCATGGTGCACCTGCACATGTAGCGGAAAAATCCGGTGTGCGTTTTGCAGCATACATTCGCTCCTGTCTCCCTGATTCATCTTGACCGGATAAACCGCCATCACACATTCCCCTTTCGCACGCAATAAACGTCGTGCGGCATGTCCATCCCATAATAATGTTTGACAAAGCTGCCGCATTTTTGCATGCCGTTGCGCTGTGCCACTCGTTTGGAAGCGTCGTTATTTTCGCGGATAATGGAAAAAACAGCGTCCATATGAAGCGTTTCAAAAGCATATTGCCTACAGGCGCGGGCGGCCTCCGTCGCATAGCCCTGATGCCAGAAAGCTTTGCAAAACAGATAACCGATTTCCGGCACTCGTTTGCCATTCCAGTCCTGCATGGTCAGCCCGCATTGGCCGATCATTTCGCCGGTCGCGTTGCAAACGGCTGCCCACAGCCCGAATCCGTCATCTGCATAGCGGCGGCGCTGCCGGTCCAGCCAGTCCCGGACTTCTTCATCGGAAAAAGCGTGTTCATAGGCATACATCACATCTTGATCCTGCAAAATCCGGCACAGCGCATCAAAATCCGTTTGCGTCATTTCCCGCAGCGTCAGCCGCGGCGTTTTTAAAATTACTTTTTCCATCCGCTTGTTCTCCCTTATCATCCGACGGTTTGAAGCAAAAAGCCGCAGCGCACCGTTTTGAAAGGGCGCCGCGGCCATTCTCGCGCGTCCCGCAAAAAACGGGAGCAAAATCTTTAAATTTATAAAATGTGTTTTGGCGCAACCACAGCTTGCGATCAAACACGCTTTTTATTTTTCCTCATGATAGGATTTTTCGGTGTTGACATTCCAGATGTTCTGCTTGTCTTCCCTGCCGGAAAGGATGTTGTCCACCGTTTCAAAGGCGGTGACCATCGAATGGTCCATGTTGTTATAACGATGCTGTCCGTTGCGGCCGACACAATAAAGATTCTGGAATCCGTTTAAATAATCGATAATCGCATCCATGTGCGCATACCCGTCAAAATAAGCGGGATAAGCTTTTTTCACCCGTTCGCGGTGCGCGTCGACGATATCCCCCTCGTCGATGATGCCCATCTTGATGAGTTCCTTTTTGGCGAAATCGATGGCAAGCTCGTCGTCCATGCTCCAGAACGCGTCGTTTTCGCGGCAGAAATATTCAAGGCCGATCCAGACATATTCCTCCGGATTTTCCACCATATACGGCGACCAGTTGTTAAAGATCTGGATGCGTCCGAGCTTGACATTGGTATCCTGCACATAAATCCAGCAGTCCGGCACAATGTTGCCGAGCGTTTGGTGTTTGGTTTTGTTTTTCAAATTCAATTTTTTGCACAGAAAACCGACGGTGACAAAATCACGATAAGGCAGATCCGCGGCCGATTCATGAACCAGTTGTGGCATCTGCGGGTCATCGATATCTTCGATTAAATCTTTAACCGGCATGGAGGAAATGATAATGTCCGCATTTGCGGTTTTTTCCTCGCCCTTATAATTGCAGCGAACGCCGGTGAGTTTGCCGTTTTCCAAAACAAAACCGGTGACCGGACAATCATAGAGCAGTTTGCCGCCCATCTGTGTAATCTTATCGGCAACCGTTTCCCAGAGTTGACCCGGCCCGTATTTCGGGTACCAGAACCGTTCGATCAGTGAGGTTTCCACCTCACCCTTATTTTTGCCGGGCAGGATCTTACGGAAAATATCCTTAATGATCGCCGAGATCGACAGGCCCTTCACACGCTGCGCGCCCCAGTCGGCGGAAATCTCGCTGGGGTGCCGGCCCCAGAGTTTTTCGGTGTAGCCTTCAAAGAACATGGAATAAAGCACACGGCCGAACCGGTTGATATAAAAATTCTCCAGCGAAGTTTCCGGCAGTTTGTGAAAACAGGTTTTTAAATAGGAAAAACCGGCTTTCATGGTGGTGACAAAGCCCATATTTTTGATGGTCGACCAGGAAAGCGAGACCGGATAATCAAAAAAGTGATACTGGTAATAAATGCGGGACACGCGGTCACGAATCAGCATAACGGTGTCGTTTTCCTGCGGATCCGGCCCGCCCTTTGCCCAGTCTTTTTCCCGGTGGAGAATCGCATCGTCTATTGCGGGAGCGCCCTGCACCGGCATGATATCGTTCCACCAGCGCATCACCCGGTCGTCTTTTGAAAAAAAGCGGTGGCCGCCGATATCCATCCGGTTGCCGTGATACCGCACCGTCTGGGAAATGCCGCCGGTGCGATCGCTGGCTTCCAGCACAACAACTTCATAATCTTTGGAACGTTTAAGCAGTTCATAAGCCGCGGTGAGCCCTGCCGGTCCCGCGCCGATAATAATCACCTTTTTCATAAAATGATAACCCCTCTTTTTTCAAATCGGCTATTTTTCGTTATTATACCATAGAAAAACAATTTGCACAAGGCGTTTTAATTTTGTTTTCGCACAATGGCATATTCATCGCCGCTGCGGTAATAGGGACAGTGCGAAAAATCTCCGCGCAAAAATTTTTCCGCCTCATCTTCATCCAGATCAATACTGCAAAACATGCAGTCGCAAAGCTCGTCATAGGCATAATACGCACAGTCTTCGCAATTGGTTTTTCCCATTTTTCTCTGCTCTCTTTCTGAAAATGCAAAGGTAAAACCGGATTGCCGTGCAATCCGGTTTTATTTTATTCTTCTGTCGATTCTGACGATTCAGCCGGTACTTCTTCGGTGGTATCTGCAGGTTCGGTAGTTTCAGGTTGTGTGTCTTCCGCTTCTGTTGTCGCAGGTTCACTCTCTGCAGGTTCCGTCCCTGTTATCGTTGCCGCCGTTGTGGGCGCTTTGGTTGTCGTTGCCGCCGTCGGCGGTCTGGTCGTTGTTGCCGCTGTCGGTGGTCTGGTCGCCGGCCTTCTTGTGGTGTTAGCCGGCCGGTTGTTGCTGCTTCCCCCGCTATTATCGTCATCGTCGTCATCATCGTTGTCGTATCTGGGGTTGTTGCGCGCAGTCGTCGCATGGGCCGCGTCCGTTCTTTCCTGCGTCGCCACCGTGATCACCGGATCCGGCGCCGGTGCGGTAGATGTCACCAGCGATGCGCCGCCGACCGCCGTTGTATACACCTGATCCGCATACGGATTGGAAGTTCCCTGCGCATCATACCACGCCTGCGGATATTTCGCGTTTTCATTATAAGTCGCACCGGCGGTATCGACCTTGCTTTCCTCACCGGGACGGACTTTACGCGCCATTACAACAAACCGTGCTTCGGAAAATTCATAAACACAGGTCTGCAACGTCAAAATGGTATCTGTCGGCAAAACGTCCACCGTTGTGTTGATGTTGGAACGCAGCCTGCATTCATTGATAAATGCATTAAACTCGTTATCATCCACAAAATTAGCCTGCCGGTATTCAAACACATGTCCATTGTCCTGCTCTTTGAAAGCGTTGGTGGTCATGACCGCAAAAATCTTCCATTCGCTGTTGTAATACAGCGTGTTAAAAGTCACAATGGGATGTTCTTTATAATAATCCAGCGCACGGTAACGCGGCAGCTGACCGAACATCGTTGAATCGTCCTTCATATTATGTCCATACAGCACAATGTTCCGGCTTTCGGTATCCTCGCGGACAAAACTCGTGTAATCCATGAAGATCGTACCGTAGCGGGTGTAGGTCCCGTCAAAGCCGCGCCGCAGATAATAATCGTTGTCCTCCGCCTGCACAACCGGATAATCAATATTGGTGTCCTCAATTTGCACCCAGCCGACCAAATCGTTATTCTGGGCATACAGATCCTGGTACCAGGGTTCACCGGATGCCAGCGCGTTGTGATACCGATCCCGCATGTCGTTGACCTTGCTGCCGTTAATCAGCGGATCGATGTAATAAGCAATAACCTGCCAGAGCGTCACAATCAAGGTAATCAGCGCGACCAAAAAGATGATTTTTCGCGTGATCTCCTTTGCGCTGTCCCCTTTCCATGGGAACATATATTTCAGTGCACGAACCGCAATATTCGGTTTTTTGGCTGCGGCCGCACCGGTTTTGACCGCTGATTTCACGGAATTTTCGTCCTGATGCGTATCCGTCAGTTTGAAATCATCGTCCAGCGCCGCCGCGGTATCTTCCGCCGGCTCTTCCGTTTTTTGATTCTCCGCAAAGTTGGCGCCAAAGAAATCCGAAACCGACGCCTCGGTTTGTTCCGGCGCTGTTTGTTCATCCGCTTCTTCGCCCAAAAACGCCTGCAGTTTTTTTGCATAATCATCGGCTGTCACTGAAAAATCCGCCGCTTCATCCGCCTGCAAATGCAGCTGCTGCGCAATATCCCCACTGCCGTTTAAATCTGTGTCCGGCGTATCCGCTGCGGCTGCTGCATCCGGCATTTCCATATCTGCGAGGGTATCGCCGGACGGCGGCATGGCACCAGCATCTTCCAACGCTGCCACAGCGTCGTCCTCCATACCCGGCATAACCGGCATGACCGGCGGAATGATCCCATGCGTTTGACCGGCAGCTTGCACATCTTCAGTCAAAATATCCCGCACCACCGTTGCCTGCGGCGGGACGGCCGGATAATGCTTTAAATACAACCGTAAAAAGTTGAGCGCCGCGGAAGCCGAAACATACCGGATATATTCCCGGTCGTGATGGCTGCCGTTGTTGATTTGGATACCGTATTCCCCGTTTTTGTCGCTGATCGCAATATAGCAAAGGCCGACGGGCTTGTCGGTGCCGTCGTTGTCGGGTCCGGCAATGCCGGTGATCGACAGACCGATGTCCGCATTTGCGGTCTGCCGCACGCCCTTTGCCATTGCAGCGGCGACCTGCATCGACACCGCGCCATGCTGCCGGATCAGTTCCGGCGGCACATGCACCAGCTCTTCCTTGCTTTCGTTGGAATAGGTCACGGTTCCCATTTTAAACACAGCGGAGGAACCGGGAATGTCGGTCAGGCGTTTGGAAATATAGCCTGCTGTGCAGGATTCCGCTGTGGCAACGGTCATGTTGCGCTTCTTTAACAACTGCACCGCGACCGACTGCAGGCTGTCATTATCCGCACCGTAAACATAATCGCCGAACCGATTCAAGATTTCCTTAATCATGTTTTTGCAAAGCGCGGCCGCCACATTTTTGGTTTCCGCTTTGGCGGTCACCCGCAGCGTGGTTTCCCCGGTTTTTGCGTAAGGCGCGACGGTCGGGTTGGAACCGGACACCAGATCGCTGATTTTTTCGTCGATCTGCGATTCGCCGAGCCCAAACAGGTGAATAAAATGCGATTCGATCACGCCGTCGGCGTATTTTTGCAAATACGGTTCGACCTTTGTTTCATACATCGCCTGCATTTCAGACGGCGGACCGGGCAGGAAAATGATCGTCTGGTTGCCCTGTTCGATCGCACAGCCGGGCGCCGTACCGACGTCATTTTGAAACACAACGGCGCCCGACGGCACCATCGCCTGTTTTAAATTATTTTGTGTCATCTGCCGGCCGGTCGCTCTAAAATGCGCTTTGATGCGCTCGAGCGCCTCGGCGTTTTCCTCCAGTGAATATCCGATCGCATCGCACACCGTTTTCACGGTCAGATCATCCTGCGTGGGACCCAACCCCCCGGTCAGGATGATGATATTGCTTCTGGAAACAGCGGTCGACAGCACCTTTTTCAATCGGGCGGGATTATCCCCCACCGCCGACTGATAAAACACATCGATGCCAAGCTGCGCCAGTTTCTGTGAAAGATACTGCGCGTTGGTGTTGACAATGTCGCCCAATAACAGCTCGGTGCCGACACAGATGATTTCAGCGTTCATAATTGTTGCTCTCCATTCCTTTCCCCGGTGTGGCCTGTTGTGATGCTTTTCAAATGCCAGTGTCAGCGAATGCTTTCATATCTTGCGTTTTCCACCGCTTCGCGCATCATCAGCTGCGCGTCCGGCAGCTGTTCCGCTTTTTCCACCACATGCAGCACCGGACGGGTGCGCGGATGCTTGGGGGTGAAAACGGTGCAGCAGTCCTCATAGGGCAGGACCGAGGTTTCAAACGTGCCGATTTTTCTGGCAATTGTCACGATTTCTTCTTTATCCATCCCGATCACCGGCCGGAAAACCGGCAGGTTGGACGCTGCGTCGGTCACTGCCAGCGCTTTCATGGTCTGGCTTGCGACCTGGCCGATGCTTTCCCCTGTGATCAGCGCGTCACAATCGTTTTGTTTCGCGATTTCACAGGCGATCTTCATCATATACCGGCGCATGACGAGCGTCGTTAAATCATCGGGACAATGGTTTTTGATTGCTTCCTGAATTTTTGTGAACGGCACGCAGACAAAACGAATGTTGCCCGCATAGCCGCTGACGATTTTTAAAAGATCCTTCACTTTCATTTCCGCATGGGCGCTGGTGTATGGCGGGGAGGCAAAATGCACCGCCGTGAGCCGCACGCCGCGTTTGGCCATCATATAGGCCGCGACCGGCGAATCGATACCCCCGGAAATGAGAATCACGGCGTTGCCGCCCGTCCCCACCGGCATGCCGCCGGCGCCCTGGATCTGGTTGGCGTGGATAAACGCGAACTGGTCGCGCACCTCGACGGTCACCGTCACATCCGGATGATGCACGTCGACTTTCAGATGGTGGAACCGGCGCAGCAGCGCTTCGCCCGTTTTCGCACAGATCTGCGGCGACTGGAACGGAAAGGCTTTGTCGGCGCGTTTGGCTTCCACTTTAAAAGTTTTGCAAGCGCGCAGCGTGTCCTCCAGGTAATCCGGCGCGGTTTTCAAAATCACGTCCATGTCCTTGGAAACGGCACAGGCTCTGGAAAACGCTGCGATCCCGAACACCTTTTTCATGCGTTCACAGGCTTCGTCCATGTCATAGTTATCATCCACCGGTTCAATGGTGATGGTGGACTGCGCGCGGGTCACGCGGATCAAGCCGAGACCGGACAGCGCATGTTTGATATTTTTCATCAAAGCGGTTTCAAATGTGCCGCGATTTAAACCTTTAAGCGCGATTTCGCCGTTTTTAACAAGTAGAATTTCCCTCATATATTTTACTCCGATAATATAAATAAAGTTTAAACTATTTGGATCTTATCAGTGAATTTTGCGCCGCCGCAATACCGGCAAGCAGCATATCCGCGTCTTCCTTTGTGTTATAGGCGGATAAGCTGATGCGCAGCGCGCTGTCGATCCGGCGCCGGTCCAATCCCATTGCCTGCAAAACGTGGCTTTGCTTACCCTTGGAACAGGCGCTGCCCGACGACACATAAACACCTTTGTCCTCCAGAAAATGCAGCATCGTCTCGCTGCGAATGCCCGGCACCGAGATATTCAGATGATAAGCGCTGCCGTTTTCCGGGGAATTGATCAGAATCTCCGGGTCGGCTGCAAACCGGTCGCAAAGATATGTTTTGACCGCCAAGACCTTTTTCAGATTCTCTTTTGGGTCTCCCGCCGCGCCGACTGCCGCGCCGAACCCCGCGATCAAAAGCAGCGGTTCCGTTCCCGACCGCAGACCGGATTCCTGCCCGCCGCCGAACGTGTGCGGCAAAATACGCGCATCTTTAGAAACAAACAGCGCGCCGACGCCTTTTGGCCCGTGGATTTTATGGGCGCTGACGGTCACAAGATCCATCCCGGATCTGTGCGGCAAAACCGGATATTTCAAAAAGCTTTGGGTGCAGTCGCAATGCAAAAGCGCGGGCGCGTTTTTGCGCCGGATCACGTTTTTGAGCTGCTCGACCGGCAGCATCGCGCCGGTTTCGTTGTTGACCGACATCGCGCTGACCAAAATCGTGTTTTCATCGATCGCGTCTTCAAACGCACAAAGGTCGATGTTGCCGTTTTTGTCCGGTTTTAAATAAACCACTGCAAAGCCCTGTTTTTCCAGTTCCCGCATTGGTTCCAAAACCGCCGCGTGCTCGATCGCCGTCGTCACGATTTTGTTGCCCATTCTGCGGCCGCGCTGCGCCGCGCCGAATATCGCAATATTGTCCGCTTCAGTGCCGCCGGAGGTGAAATAAATTTCCCGTTTTTCGCATTTGAGCTGATCCGCGACCGTCTGCCTTGCTGTCTCCAAAAGCTGCATGCTTTCAAGGCCGAGTTTGTGCAAGGAGGAGGGATTGCCAAAACAGCCCATCGCGCCGGTCATCGCCTGCTTTGCCGCATCGCAAAGCTCGGTCGTCGCCGCGTTGTCAAAATATCCGCCAAGCACTTTCATTTCACCTCGACCTTATCGTGAAAATATTCATGTTATTATACACTATTTTGCATGGCTTCGCAACCGTTATTTCCAATAAAATTTTGTAAAAACCATTGACAATGCAAAATGAATATGCTAAAATAATCGAGCATCAAATGGAGAGGTATCGAAGCGGTCATAACGAGGCGGTCTTGAAAACCGTTTGCCCACAAGGCACATGGGTTCGAATCCCATCCTCTCCGCCACCGCTTCGGGCCTGTGCCTTTTTGTGCAGGCCCGAGACCGGGTTTCATAAAAGCAAAACACGCTACCAATGGAGATGTACTCAAGTTGGTGACGAGGCGCCCCTGCTAAGGGCGTAGGTCGGGTAACCGGCGCGAGAGTTCGAGTCTCTCCATCTCCGCCAAATAAAAAGGACAGATTTTTTATCTGTCCTTTTTATT
>CAMMAZ010000036.1 GCA_946493765.1 uncultured Clostridia bacterium
TTGCTTACGGCGAAGTTTTCTAATTCTGTAACACATCATTGACAAACCTACAAAAAATTTTTAATAAAAAATTTAAAAAGGGGCTTGACAAACCGGTTAGTTGATGCTAACATATAATGTAGTTAGAAAGACCTAACTCTTTTGACAGGAAAAGGAGGTAGCTATGATGCCGTTAACGATGGCGCAAGTCGGGGTCAGCAATGAGATCAAAAAAGTTGGCGGTAAGCCCGAAGTTCGCAAGTTTCTGGAGAATTTGGGGTTCGTGACCGGCGCGGGGGTGATCGTTGTTTCACAGATCGGCGGCAATGTGATTGTGAACATCAAGGATTCGCGCGTTGCGATCAGCAGTGTTTTGGCAAACAAAATTTTAATATAGAATAAGGGAAGGAAAACTATGAAAACATTAAAAGACGCACAATGTGGTGAGACCGTGACGGTGCAGAAAATCACCGGCACCGGCGCTGTGAAGCGCAGAATCATGGATATGGGCATCACAAAAGGTGTTGCGGTAACGGTTCGCAAGGTGGCGCCGCTGGGCGACCCGGTGGAGGTAACTGTCCGTGGATATGAACTGTCCATCCGAAAAGCGGACGCGCAGTTGATCGAAGTCGGCAGCTGAAAAAATTTGCAAAATGGTTAGTTAAGACTAATTAAGGAGGAAATACGTTCATGTCCATTAAAATTGCGCTTGCCGGTAACCCGAACAGCGGTAAAACCACGCTTTTCAACGCGTTGACCGGCGCCAATCAGTTCGTCGGCAACTGGCCCGGCGTTACGGTTGAGAAAAAAGAGGGGAAATTAAAAGGGCATAAAGATGTTGTCATCACCGACCTGCCGGGTATTTATTCCCTGTCCCCCTACACGCTCGAAGAAGTAGTTGCCAGAAACTATCTTTTGCAGGAAAAGCCGGATGCGATTTTGGATATCGTCGACGGCACAAACATTGAAAGAAACCTGTATTTGACCACACAGCTTTTGGAGCTGGGCATCCCGGTGGTGCTGGCGGTCAACATGATGGATGTCGTCGCCAAAAAAGGCGATAAGATTTCTGTTTCGGAGCTGAAAAAAGCGCTCGGCTGCGAAGTGGTGGAAATCTCGGCGCTCAAAGGCACCGGCGTGAAAGATGCGGCGGCAAAGGCGGTGGCAGCTGCCAAACAAAAGGCATACACCCCGCCGGTACATAAATTTGAAGACACGGTGGAAGCCGCGCTGACGTCTATTGAAGAACGGTTGTCCGGCGTTCCCGAATCCCAGAAACGTTTTTATGCGATCAAGCTGTTTGAGCGCGACGACAAGATCGGCGAACAGTTAAAAACCGTTCCGGATGTGTCGGACATTGTCACGTCTCTGGAGGAATCGATGGACGATGATGCAGAATCCATCATCACCAACCAGCGTTACGCTTATATCACAAGCATTATTGAAAAATGCATCAAAAAAAGCAAAGCCGGAAAACTTTCGACCTCCGACAAAATCGACAAGGTGGTCACCAACCGGTTTGCCGCACTGCCGATTTTTGCGATCGTCATGTTTATTGTTTATTATGTGTCGGTCACAACGGTGGGTACCTGGGCGACCGACTGGGCAAACGACGGTCTGTTTGGCGAGGGGTTCCATCTGTTCAGTATCGGTTCCGCGGCTTATGAAGAGGCGGCGGAGGAATATGTCGTTCCCGGTGCGGTGACTGAAGCCTTTGAAGCCGCGGCGGAAAAGCAGGGTCTTGATCCGCAAAACGCGACTTCTTTGACCGCCACCGCTTATTTGTATGACGATGACGGCAATGTGGAAGAAGAAATCCCCGTCACCTATGATTCCTACTTGGAAGCGTCTCAAATGGAAGAACCCGATCCCGCGAACTACGGCGTTTGGGTTCCCGGCATTCCGGTTCTGATCGAATCCGGGCTGGACGCGGTCAACTGCGTCGACTGGCTCAAAGGTCTGATTCTGGACGGTATCGTCGGCGGTGTCGGCGCGGTGCTGGGCTTTGTCCCGCAGATGCTGGTGCTGTTTATCTTCCTTGCATTTTTGGAATCCTGCGGCTACATGGCGCGTATTGCGTTTATCATGGACCGCATTTTCCGGAAATTCGGTTTGTCCGGTAAATCCTTTATCCCGATGCTCATCGGCACCGGATGCGGTATCCCGGGCGTTATGGCGTCGCGTACCATTGAAAATGACCGCGACCGAAGAATGACGATCATGACCACCACCTTTATCCCCTGCGGCGCGAAACTGCCGATCATCGCTTTGATCGCCGGCGCGCTGTTCGGCGGCGCATGGTGGGTCGCGCCCAGCGCATACTTTGTCGGTATCGCGGCGATCATCGTTTCCGGTATCATGCTGAAAAAAACCAAAATGTTCGCGGGCGATCCGGCGCCGTTTGTCATGGAATTGCCGGCTTACCACCTGCCGACGGTCGGCAACGTTCTGCGTTCGATGTGGGAGCGCGGCTGGTCCTTCATTAAAAAAGCCGGAACCATCATTCTTTTGTCGGCAATCCTGTTATGGTTTTTGCAGGCGTTCGGCGTGGAAAACGGCAGTTTCGGCATGGTTGCCGACTTGAACAACTCGATTCTCGCCGTGATCGGCAATGCGATCGCCTGGATTTTCGCACCGCTTGGCTTTGGCAACTGGCAGTCGGCGGTTGCCTGCATCACCGGTCTGATCGCAAAAGAAAATGTTGTCAGCACCTTTGGCGTGTTGTTCGGCGGCATGGAAGAGGTCGCGGAAAACGGCTGGCAGATCTGGGCGAATATGCGTGAAGTCTTCACCCCGCTTGCGGCTTACTCTTTCCTGGTGTTCAACCTGCTGTGCGCACCCTGCTTTGCGGCAATCGGTGCGATCCGCCGGGAAATGAACAATGCAAAATGGACCCTCTTTGCCATCGGCTATCAGTGCGTGTTCGCCTATGCGGTGTCGCTGATGATCTTCCAGATCGGTTCGATCTTCACCGGCAATGTCAATGTGATCGGTCTGATCGCGGCGCTGATCGTCCTTGCCTTTATGCTCTACATGCTGCTGCGGCCTTACAAGGAAAGCAACACCCTCAAAACGAAGGTTCGCGTGTGATACATTTGATTTTCATTAAAAAAGGAGGATTCATAAATGTTCGACTTTCTTTTGAATAATTGGGGATCCATCCTGATTGGTCTTCTCGTCGCGGCAGCGGTGGTTTTGATTATTTTCAAACTGCGGCGCGACAAAAAAAATCACAAATCATCCTGCGGTTGCGGCTGCGCAAACTGCCCTTCCGCCGGCATGTGCCATAAGAAATAGCCGAACAACTGTCGTTGTTATGTGCCTTGCAGCACGGCTGTTTCTCTAAATAATTTACCTCTAAAAACAAACAGGACGGTCATGAAAGGCCGTCCTGTTTGTTTTTGGATTACGACTGCAAATTTCCCTTTGTTAAAATTTTGTAATTGATAAAACTCCAAAGCAGCAGTCCCCCGCCGGATGCAGCGCCGCCGTTGACCAACGCTACCAGAATACACATGATGACAAATCCAATTACCGCATACACAATGGTAAACCGTTTTGCGGCGTGCGGTTCCATCGGCGTTTTCCGAATCCCAAAACGGTAAACCAGAACCGGGATGGTGTAGACCGTGATGGTGATCACCAGGCTCAAAAGAATATCCGCAAAAGACCATGAGAGAGAATCTTTGCTTTCCATTGTTTGGGAATAAGGCGTATCCGTTGAAAACGGCGCAGGGGCGGTGGTATATGCCGTCGATGTGGTTGTCTGGGACGAGGGATAGGAAACAGTATTTAACAGCGCTTGGAAATCCGCATAATATGGACTTTCTTCCGTTCCGGAAAACTGAAATTGGTACATCCAGCCGTTATCAATACAACTCATTGTTGTTGACGTTACGGTGATATCTACGCCATTGACCGACTTGGTCGCCGTTTGCAGTATTTTATAATACTGCATATTGTTATAGGTTTCCGGTTTTACAGCGTCAAGATCAACACCGTAAATATCCGCGAAATCAGCGGCGTTAAACATTTCGGCGTTTATGTCCGACCGCTGGTATCCAATTTTATCTGCGGGATCTGTCTGCGCCCATATGTCCGACGTGCCAAAATAGATCAGCGCCAGTGGATCGGCATCGCAGGAAAAGCCTGCATCAATATATTCCCACTCCGCTTTTGTTTCCATTTGTGACCAGCCAGCCGGCAATGTAAAGGACAGACCGGACGCTTCATGTGTATAGCGCACAGTATCGGCGCCGACGGCATATGCGCCAATGAAGACACAAAAAACGAGCAAAAAAACAAAAAATTTGCGTGACAATTCAATTCCCCCTATTTATTTATTTTTTTCATTATAACACATGATTTGACAATCGCAAGAAAAAACAGATATAATGTGTAATAATCTTACTAACCTTTCTGCGGGGACTGCCGACTGTATAGATGATCATGCATGATGGGATGGAAAAAACCGGCCGGAGTTTGAACAGTTAGCAGAGGATATTGCAAAGCGGGCCGAGAAAATAGCGGAAAAACTTGCACAGAAAATCGCACAAATGGCACAACAGTATCTAGCGCCGCATTTGCAGGCAGATTTTAGGCTGTTCAACATGTTGGCAACTTTGCCGGTTGAACATCAGTGCGTTGAAACCTGCCTTGCAAAGGGCATTTTGGAAATGCCCAAAGAACGGCTGTGCAACAAAGGGTGTTTTCTCGCAGTCATAAGGGAATAAAGGTTTCGTGTCCCTATGTACGCCCGAAAAGGGGGACATGATGCGGATGATTGTCGAATGATAAAACAAAAACAGGATTCAGCTTTTCATGTCTGAATCCTGTTTTTTGATTGGATAAGCTTTTGGGTAGGGGGTGGGGTGATCGGTGCGCCCCATTAAATAATCCACACTGACGTGATAAAAATCGGCAAGCGCATCCAGCACCGGCGGCGGAACCATTCTGTCTCCGGTTTCATAATAGCCATAGGCTCTTTGCTGCAGGTTGATCTTTTTAGCCAATTCCTCTTGAGAAAGTCCATAATTCTTGCGCAAATCACGCAGTCTTTCATAATACATTCAATAACCACCAAATTTAGTATATACAGAACGAAATGATCTGTTGACAAATAGATCATTTTGATCTAAAATAGAATGCAAAAAATACCAGGAGAAAGAAAATGAAAGTAGCTGTTATTGGAGAAAAAGATTTTTCCTTAAAAGATAAGCGTCTCAGAAATACGCTGCCAAAGGATACAAAAGAAATTATTTTGTGTGGATTAAAAAATATCGATTCCTATACATATCGGTATTTATTCTGGCACCACATCGATATACGACAGGAAATCCCTGAATTTATTAAATACCGAACGCGTGCGCCGTTAAAACTGGCATTGGATCTTGTGGATTTATGTGATTATATTATTCTGTTTTGGGATGGGGAATCTCTGGCGGCACATTGGATTGTGGAACGCTGTCAGAAACAAAATAAAAAAGGTATAATATTTTTGATTCCCTATGATGATGCGCAGGATAAAGATCCATTTAATATCTCACTATTTGATAAATAAAAAAGCGTGTTTCAAATCATTCCTCTTGAAACACACCCTATTTGTCCTGTTCTTTTTTATCCTTTTTTCCTTTGTCATCAGTCCGACCTAATAAGTAGTCCACGCTGACATCATAAATGTCCGCCAACGCACACAAAATTTCCGGTGGAATCGATCTCTCACCGGTTTCATAGTAGCTGTATGCGCGTTGTGAGATGTGCAATTTTTCGCTCACATCTTTCTGTTTCCAGTCATTATCGTGTCGCAGATCATACAATCTTCTGTATTTCAAAAATACCACCACATTTAGTGTAACCGAAAAGCAGTCCATCTGATTATTTTAGATCAATTTGTTCTTTAAAGATGGAATATAATTCCAATGACATTCAACGCGGTTTCACAGCATCGGCAAAAACCGCCCGGCGTGCTGCCGGGCGGCGAAAGAAAGCAAAAACAAACAAAAAGCCGGAAAGAAAGGAGTCTTATCCGACTTTTTATTATATAAATATTTTATTGATTATACAAATTTTTACTTTTCAAATATTCACTAAATGATCTTGCACCTATCCTTCTTCGTTTAGCAAGCATATTTGCCCATATCATATTTCCTTGTGCTTCGGTTATAATACCTTTTTGATATGCTTCAATCATAATGTCACCGGTTGTAATATGCTTTAATGAATATTCTTCAATATAATCCCTAATGTCTTTAAGATTATTACTAGCAATAATCCCATTTTCTGATTTTGCTAAAGCTAAACAGGCGGCTTCTCCATTACCAATTATTTTATGGTTTATATCTGGATTTTGTGTCATTTTGAAATAGAAATCATAGGCTTCAGTATTTGTTTGAATATGTCGGATTTCAACATCACCATTATTAATCATACTATCGACTCGCATTTTTAGATGTTGAATTCCAGGAAACGATAATTCATTATATACTGGTTGTGGAATTACGATTTTATTGGGATATAGTCTTGTCAAAATACTTTGTTTTTCCACCCATAAAAATGCAGATATACAATCGTTATCAAAAAAGAGGGGATTAGTCAAAGGTTTCGCCCCTCTCGTCATCATATCCAAACACTAAATCGGAACGAAATGCTTGCAATAGCAATTCTTCATATTTTCCGTTTGATATTAGGTCTTTATTATACGCTTCGTTAATTTGTTTGATCAAGTATCCATTTGTCATGTACTGTTTGTTTTCCGGCGAAGGTCGATAGAGTTCATCACTGTAACCGAGAGAAACGGCAGATTGAATAACATTCGTTTTCATCGTTTCAGCGAAAGATTGATCAATTTCATTTTCACTAATTAGCCGACTAAGGATAGCCTGACGGCTAACACCAAAATATTGTTCCAAATTAACAACATCGTCTATATTGAGCTGATGTGTTACTGATAACCTTTTAGTTTCTTTTATTTTTTGTTGAAGTGTAACTGGAGGAATTAAAAAATAGGTTGCAAATTGATCAGCCGATTTTTCGATATCGTTTCCGCTTCCAATCGAATTTAAACAAATTGCAGTCATATTATCATCATAATATAAATGATATAATTCATGCGCTAATGAAAACCTTTGCCTTCCGAGTGTGTTTTTTGAATTAATTACAATTATATTATTATAATTACCTTTGACGCACATTCCGCTTAGACGATCCCCCATAGGATATTTTACAATCGTTAACTTGTCTATTTGTTGTACGAGTGAAAAAATATCCATAGGGGAATGATCATCTTCTCCTAAAGCGTTCCTAGTCTCTTGTGTTTTTATAAGCAAATCTGTTTTATTGATTGCCATTATTTATACGCGCCCCATTCAATAAGGAAGTTAAAAAGTCACAGTTTAAAGCGATTCTGTTAATTTCACTAATCATTCTTAGATCATCTGCTGTCAGACTGTTCGCTCGGAATCCATACTTGAGAGGTAAATGAATATCAGTATTCATAAAATCTTTTAATTGAATTCCAAACAGTGAAGCGAGTTTATCAAGCATATCACTTGATAAATACCTTTCTCCTTTTTCAACTTTTGAAATCATACTTTGATCAACACCGAGAAATTCAGCAATATTTTTTTGCGAAAAGCCAATATTTTCGCGCAAATCTTTTATCCGTTTTCCCGATATTTCGATTTTATTCATCATAACTCCCTCCCTTGCAATAAAATTATAACACAACAAAGTCATATTATCAATAAGCATTTTAAAAAAAAATATGACAAATCTATATTATAATATATATTATTTTTTCATTACATTTGTTACAACAATATTAATATAACTAGTAAATATACTATTATATTAACCAATAAGTATTAAATATCGAAAATGTAAACTTCAAAATAAAAATAAACATTTTTAATTAGATAAATTTAAAGGAGCAATGCCCAAAGGCATTACCCCTAAAATTTTATATACTAAAAGGTGAGTTTTGGCATATAAGATTTAATTTGTGACGTCAAAGCCTATATAATCATAAATTATGGTTGTTGACATCGTGACGGACTGACCTTTGCATTTTGGGCGGGCAAATGCCGCTTAAATGAGAAGCAGCAGCAAAAGACCGACGCCAAACGCGACGGCGGCGCAGGCTGCGCCGGTCAATAGCTGCATGACGGTGTGCCGTTTTAAGCAAAGCGACGACCACACCACCCCCGCCGCGATCACGACGCAGGGAATCACCGCGATCCAGCCGGTGAAATAGCACAGCAGCGCCATGGGACCGACAACGCCGCAGGCGTGACCGCTTGCTTTGAAATGCAGCAGCCGGTTGAAAAGCGTCAACAGCAGCATGGAGAGAAAATAGGTCAGAAAAATCAGCAGCAGCCGGTCTTGGGCACGCACCAGAAAACCGTAGAGCAGTGCAAGGGTATAGCCGCCGGCGCCGAAAACAAACGCAAGCGTGCGCTGTCCCTTGCGGCCTTTTTTGTCAAGGCGCGGGATCAAACCGGCCAGCGGATAGGCCAGCAGCGGGATCAACGCCAGAAAAATGACCGACATCACAAGTTCGGCAATATTCTCAAAAACGCCGGTGTCGGCGAAAAATAAAATACAAAGCATCGCCAGCGCCGTGACCGCCGGAACGGTCACAACGCGGATGCATTTTGCGATCGCGTCTTTCATGTGTTTGCTCCTTTGCGGCGCGAACTTGTGCGCGCCGGTGTGTCTTTTCATCATCCTTTGCAAAAAGCCTTGAACCGCAAAGGCGGCGCCGGGCAGCAAAACAGGCTTTTGCTTATCCCTTGAGCCCTCTGGCCTGCCGGTCCATGTCCTCCACGACAATATCATGGATTTCACCGAGCGACGCGCAGTATTCCAGCACCGTCCAGGGGGTGTTGGTGTGAAAATGGATTTTGATCAAATCTTCGTCGCCCACGGCGATCAGGCAGTCGCCCTTGATGTTTTCGGTGATATAATCATGAATGGCGTCCTCGTCGAGATTTTCGCCCTCGATCAAAAGCTGTGTGTCATAGCGGTATTCCAGCATTCAAAATCATCCTTTCCCTTTTATATTTAAAAAGATTCCCGTTTTCCATTCTTTTATGTGGTACCAGGGGGTATTGTAACACAACCGGAAGCGGAAAGCAAGCAAAACAAAGATAATCGCCAAAACCTTTTCGGTCAAAAAAATCCCTTTCCGCGTTTGCTGAGTGCGGAAAGGGATTGCAGCTTTTTTGTTATTTTAACACGCTGATCGCATCGGTGATGGTTTTTTCCAGCGCTTCGCGACCGTATTTATCGACTTCGGCCTTGTTTTTCTCACCGTGGGTGAGACACCCGGCGCCGCCGATACAGCCGCCGATACAGGCCATGCCCTCGATGAAGTTGCCGTCGAGCACCTTCTTTTTAGCTTTCAAAAGCGCGATCTTGCAGGCTTCTATCCCGTCGCAGGGGACAGCCTTTAACTCAAAATCGGTGATGTTCTGTTCTTTGAGCGCCTGCGCCACCGCGTCGGACAGACCGCCCGACCGGGCGAAGATCCGCCCGTAATACGACGCGTTGTCCAAAACGTCCTCCGGCAGGGTGGTGATATCGATATCCTTGCTGTCAAACAGCGCCTGCAGCTCCTCAAAGGTCATTGCGCTGTCGATATAAGGACGAACGGTATCCAGCTGCACCTCCGCTTTTTTGGCGGTGCAGGGGCCGATAAAGACGATTTTCGCGTTGTCGTGGGTTTCCTTGATATATTTGGCGATGGTCGCGACCGGGGAGAGGTTGTGCGACACATACTGTGCCAGTTCCGGAAATTCCTTTTTGATATAATCCACAAACGCCGGACAGCAGGAACTTGTCAAAAAGCCTTTTTCGGCAAGCTCCGCCGCTTCCGCATAAGCGACCATATCCGCGCCGAGCGCCGCTTCGATTACGGTGAAAAAGCCGAGTTCCTTAATACCGGAAATCACCTGACCGAGCTTTGCATAGGTAAACTGGCTGGAAATCGAGGGGGCGACAATGGCATAGACCTTGTATTTCTGGTTGTTTTCGCTCTTTTTGATCATGTCGATCACGTTCAAAATAAAGGATTTATCGGTGATCGCGCCAAACGGGCACTGGTAAACGCAGGCGCCGCAGGAAATGCATTTGTCGTTGTCGATCGACGCTTCCTGGTTCTCGCCCATTTTGATCGCCTTGATCTTGCAGGCAGTCTCGCAGGGACGCTTGTGGTTGGTGATCGCACTATAGGGGCAGACTTTGGCGCACTGTCCGCATTCCACGCATTTGGATTTGTCGATATGCGCCTTTTGCTGGGAATCGAATGTGATGGCGCCGCGCTTACAGACATCCTCACACCGGTGCGCCAAACAGCCGCGGCACAGTTCGGTCACGTCGTAGCCGCTGACGGGACATTCGTCGCAGGCAATATCGATGACCTCGATCACATTGGGATTGGTTTTGTCGCCGCCCATGGCGATCTTGACGCGTTCGGCTAAAATCGCGCGCTCTTTATACACGCAGCAGCGCATGGTCGGCTGGTTGCCCGGAATCAGCATTTTGGGAATATCCAGCGCATGTTCAAACAATGTGTCGTTCCATGCCTGTTTGGCGACCTCGCGCAGAACCTTGTATTTTAAATGTTGCACTTTTGTGTCAAATTTTCGCATGACAGATAGCATTCCTTTCGGGGTTTTCCTTCTTAAAAATAACTGACCTTGATGCGTTTGCCCATTTTCTTCAAACAATCGGACAATTCCGTCACCAGCTGCATTTTGATGTTGAAGTTGATCGGCAGATCCGGGTTCTGATGCGCCGGATTGACCGCCCGGCCGACATAAAAGTTAATATCGGTCGCTTCTTCAAACAACAGGCGGCAGATGAGTGACGCGCCGTCCCGCTTGTTGGTCCAGTGTGTGTAGGTTTTATTGTCTTTTAAATAATCCTTCGCGTAATACAGCACCTTGTTGATGGTGATTACGCCTTCGGTGACCAGGTCGACCCCCTGAATTTCCGCAATCGGCGGGATTTCCGGATCGACAAATTCCAGTTTCGGTTTCAGCGGCTTTTTCAGATACGCCGCGGCAAGGGTGGAAGTGGTGCCGCCGCAAACGATATGTTTGCCCTCTTTCGAGAAAAACAGCGACATCATTTTATCCACGTCGTCGCGGTTGGAGGGCGGGCCGAACAGCAGGTTCATCGGCTCACGTCGGCGGATCCGCACAGTGCAGACGGTGGTGTCGTCGCCGGGTGAATTGCCGTATAGCCGGCAGCATTCGTCCAGCAAAATGGTGGAGAGCGTTTTGGCGGTGAAACCCACGTCGTAGAACGCTTCCATGTAGGAAATAATGTCCTCCCGCTGCCAGCCGAAATTCAAAGACGACCCGATCCCTGCGTGAATGCAGCCGTCGCTCATTAAAATGAAAATATCGTTTTCCTGCAATTTGATTTTGGAACGGTAGATGAGCTTGCCGTCGATATTCTGTTCGGTTTTCGGCAGCTCGACATTCGTGCCGTCCCGCAGCAGGATCACCTGCGGGTTGTCATATTGAATGACCTCCGCTTCCTCGTTGTCGATCAGCCGCAGAATGGTAAAGGTGGAGTAGGCCACGCCGCGCACCGAACAGACCGGTAACGTTGCGGCGATGGTGTGCACGCATTCTTCCAGCGACAGTCCCGCGTCCACCATCGTGGAGATGATTTTGGAGGTCAGGGTGGACAAGATGCTGGCTTTCACGCCGCTGCCCATTCCGTCCGCCAAAACGATAACGGTGGAATTGTCGCCCTGTTCGATCACGTCGATATGGTCGCCGCAAAGCTGTTCGCCGTGTTTGTTGACGCTGCTGTAGCCGATGTCGGCACATAGATTATTCATCCGAAATCGACTCCTTTAATTTTGTCAGCGCAATTTTGGTTTCTGCTGCGGTTTCACCCAGCAGCGACGCGATCTCCTGCACGATACGCATCTGTTTGTCGACCACCTTGTCGGCGATCTCGACCGTTTGCCGGCTGATATCCTCTTTTTTCTCTTTTTGCAGTTCTTCGTCAGTGATGTCGCGCATTAAACAGATCAAAATGCGGTAGTCCTTATCATAAAGGATGGTTTGCTCGACATACCGTTCGTATTCCGCAAGATAGACCCGTTTGTCCCGGATGCTGCGGCCGGTGCGTTTGACTTCCATGAAGGCCTTGGGATCGAGAATGCAGATGACCTGTTCGCCCATCACGTCCGACGCGCGGGAAATGTTCATCAGCTTCATGGCAGCTTTGTTGATCTGCTGCACCTCCAGGTCCTCGTTTAAAACGATGATGCCGTTGGGGGTGTTGTTGACGATGTTGCCGGAAAAGCTTTCCGCTTTTTCCTTCAAAAACGGCAGGCACATCGAAAGATCGGCTTTGCCCTGGTAGATGGCGACCGCTTTGTCTCGGCAGGTATTGTAGCCGCAGGAACCGCAGTTTAATTCGTCTTCCGGTTTTTTCTTGCCCATCTGCAAAAGGATTTCCTGAATCTGCGATTCACTGGGCATGTTGTGAACCGCCTGGATATACTTAAACTGTTTTGTTTTTTCACCCGGCGTCAAATCATTGACGATAAAGTCCTTGTCTCCCGCATACTGCGAAACGGAAATATAATCCCGCACCGGGGAACGCCGGTATTTTTCCATGACCGGACCGCCGATACAGCTGCCCACGCATGCCGACATTTCGATAAAGCATTTATGCAGTTTGCCTTCTTCGATGTCTTTGAGCGCGGCAATGCAGTTTTCCACGCCGTCGATCGCAAGATAGGTGTAATCCGGCTGATCGCAGGCCATGGTTTTTAAAATACCGCCTGTGGTCGGGAAAAGCCGCGCTTTGCTGTTTTCGGTGTGGTCCATGTCGGCTTCGATTTCAATGTTCTCTTCTTTGAGCCAGCGGTTGAGCTCTTCAAAGGTGAGCACCGCGTCGGTAATCCCCTTATAATGATCCGCTTCATCCTTTTTGGCAACGCAGGGACCGATGAAAACGGTTTTCGCATCGGGAATCCGTTTTTTGATGTCGATGCAGTGCGCCTGCATGGGGGAGACCACGTCGGCAAGGCAGGGAAGCTGGTTGGTGAAATATTTCTGGATCAGGAGATTGACGCTGTGGCAGCAGGAGGAAATGAGAATATCCCGCTTTTCTTCCCGGAGGATGCGGTCGTATTCTTTTTTGACGATCGTCGCGCCGATCGCGGTTTCTTCCGCAGCCGCAAAGCCTAATGCTTTGAGCGCTTTTTCCAGCTGTTTGATGCCGCTGACCTCATACTGCGCGACAAAGCTCGGCGCAACGCTGGCAATGACCGGCGCGCCGGAGGAGATCAGCACTTTCGCTTTTTCGGTTCCGTCGGCAATCTGTTTGGCGTTTTGCGGGCAAACGACAAAGCATTGGCCGCACAAAATGCATTCATCCGACACAATGTTCGCCTGATTGCCGGAAAATTTAATGGATTTGACCGGACAGTGCCGGATGCATTTATAGCAATTTTTGCAGTTGGATTTTTTCAGCTTTAAAAACTCGGACATTGGGCTTCCCCCTTAAGGTCTTAGAGAATAGAAAGCAAAAGCTTAAAACATGCCGTTTTAAGCTTTTGCCAGAACTTCGGTGTTAAAAAATTCTTCGGTGGTTTCAGGGGTCAAGGAGAAGAATTTGTCGTCCAGCGTGACGCAGACGCCGTGCTGGCAGTTGCCGGTGCAGAAAGTGCCGCCCAGCTCAACTTTATCCGATAGGTTGTTCTCCGCGATCAGCGCCTGCAGTTTTTCAACAACATGGCGGGAGCCTTTGAGATGACAGGAGCTTCCGATACAAACTGTGATTTTCATAATATATTCCATCCTTTCAAAACAGGACATATGCTTTCCGGGAAGGCCTTTTTTCCGGAAAACACACGTTTTTTGCAGTTTTGCCGCCGTTTATAAAAGCGGCTGCCCCGCCGGGCGCATATTTTGCGCCCGGCAAGGGAGGGTTGCTATTTTTATTCGTAGTCCACAACGTCGACCCATTTTAAGAGAAATTCTCTTTCTTCGGGTTTGCCTTTGACCGATTGCGAAGCGGCGACGATCGGCAGCCATTTCTGGATATACTGTTTGGCGGTGTCGCTCTTTTTGCAGAAAAGATTCATGTATTTTTCTGCAAGCTCTTTCTTGCCTTCCAGGCAGAAGAGCAGATAGGTTCTTGCAACGTCGGCAGACGCGTTGCCCTGGGTGACATGCGACCAGTCGAGGATATAGGGTGTGCCGTCTTCGGTGATGATGATGTTGGAGGGGTTGAAGTCGCCGTGGCAGACCTTGTTGTGTTTGGGCATGCCTTCCAGACGGGTGTGCAGCTCATAACGTGTGGTCGCGTCAAGATCCGCTTCGCTGATCTTGCGGTTCATTTTATCCTTTAATTTTGTCAGCAGCGGGGAGGTCATGGAATGCACCTTCATCTGCAGGTCGACGAACAGTTCCAGATATTCGTCTTCCTTTTCGGGTGCGGCGTCCATCAGCTGCGCCAATGTTTTGCCTTTGATGAAGTCGGAAACGATCGCCCATTTGCCTTCGATCTTTTTGACTTCATGGATGGTGGGGATGTTCAAAGCGGTTTCTTCGATCCGCGCCTGGTTCAGCGCTTCGTTTAAAATATCCGCTTTTTTGTAATCCTCGTTGAACACCTTGACGGCAAGCTCTCCGTCCCGATAAACGGTTTTGTTGTTTCTTACCGCAATGACTCTGTCGAAATTCATAATCCATTTCCTCCTTATTTGCCGTAATACGCGTTCAGATACATTTGTTTGATTTCGCTCATCAGCGGATACCGCGGATTCGCGCCGGTGCACTGATCGTCAAATGCCTGTTCAACCATGTCGTCGAGCCGGTCAAGGAAGTCTTTTTCATCGATACCATAGTCTTTGATGGTCTTTTTGATACCGATCTTTTCTTTGAGTTCGTCGATCATCTTGATCAGGTTTTCCAGTTTTTCTTCATCATTTTTGCCTTTGCAGCCGAGATACGAAGCGACTTGGGCGTATCTTGCTAAGGTGTGCGGATGATCATACTGCGGGAAGGTACCCATCTTCGCCGGGACTTCCGCCGCGTTAAAGCGCAGCACTTCGTCGATCATCAGCGCGTTGGCAATACCGTGCGGCAGGTGGTGGAACGCGCCGAGTTTGTGCGCCATGGAGTGGCAAACACCCAGGAACGCGTTGGCAAACGCCATACCGGCCATCGTTGCGGCATTGGCCATTTTTTCTCTGGCCACCGGATCGTTTTGTCCGTTATCGTAAGCTGCGGGGAGGTATTCAAAGATCATTTTCAGTGCGCGGAACGCAAGACCGTCGGTGTAGTCGGTCGCCATCATCGAGGCGATCGCTTCGAGCGCGTGGGTCACGGCGTCGATACCGGACGCAGCGGTCAGACCTTTCGGTGCGCTCATCATCATGTCCGCGTCGACAATTGCCATTTTCGGCAGCAGTTCATAGTCGGCCAACGGATATTTCACGCCGGTTTTTTCGTCGGTGATAACGGCGAACGGCGTCACTTCCGAACCGGTACCAGCCGAGGTCGGCACTGCGATAAAGTAGGCTTTTTCGCCCATTTTCGGGAAGGTGTAAACACGTTTGCGGATATCCACAAAGCGCATTGCCATGTCCATGAAGTCAACGTCGGGATGCTCATACATCACCCACATGATCTTACCGGCATCCATTGCGGAACCGCCGCCGATTGCGATGATGCAGTCGGGTTTGAACGCTGCCATCTGCGCGGCGCCTTCTTTGGCGCAGGCCAGCGTCGGGTCCGGCGCAACATCGAAGAATGTGGTGTGGGTGATACCCATTTCATCGAGTTTATCGGTGATCGGTTTTGTGTAGCCGTTTTCAAACAGGAACTGGTCGGTCACGATAAAGACCTTCTTCTTGTTCATCACGGTTTTGATTTCATCCAACGCAACCGGCAGACAGCCTTTTTTGATATATACCTTTTCAGGCGCACGGAACCAGAGCATGTTTTCCCTTCTTTCAGCAACTGTTTTGATGTTCAAAAGATGTTTGACGCCGACGTTTTCCGAAACGGAGTTGCCGCCCCAGGAACCGCAGCCGAGCGTCAATGACGGCGCGAGCTTGAAGTTGTAAAGGTCGCCGATACCGCCCTGTGAAGAAGGTGTGTTGACAAGTACACGGCAGGTTTTCATCCGTTCGCCGAAGATGGCCAGTTTTTCTTTTTCGGTCACGGTGTTCAGGTAAATGGAGGAGGTGTGACCGTAGCCGCCGTCCGCGATCAGCTGTTCTGCTTTGGTCAGCGCGTCTTCAAAATCCTTTGCTTTATACATAGCAAGCACCGGAGATAATTTTTCATGCGCGAATTCTTCGGAAATATCGGTGCTTTCCACTTCACCGATCAGCACTTTTGTGTCTTCCGGCACCGTCACGCCGGCAAGAGCAGCGATGGTGACCGGTTTTTGGCCGACGATCTTCGCATTGAGCGCGCCGTTGATAATCATGGTTTTGCGCACTTTTTCTATCTCGTCGTTTTTCAGGAAATAGCAGCCTCTGTCGGCAAATTCCTTTTTGACCGCTTTATAGATTTTTTCATTGACAATGACCGACTGTTCGGATGCACAGATCATGCCGTTGTCAAAGGTTTTGGAATGGATAATGGAGTTAACGGCAAGCAGAATGTCCGCTGTTTCGTCGATGATCGCCGGGGTGTTGCCGGCGCCGACGCCGAGTGCCGGTTTGCCGCTGGAGTAAGCCGCTTTGACCATGCCGGGACCGCCGGTCGCCAGAATGGTGTCGGCTTCTTTCATGATCAGGTTGGTCATGTCAAGGCTCGGCACGTCGATCCAGCCGATGATGTCTTCCGGTGCGCCGGCTTCGACCGCCGCCTCTAAAACAACCTTTGCAGCGGCAATGGTCGACAGTTTTGCACGCGGGTGCGGGCTGATGATGATACCGTTTCTGGTTTTCAAGCAGATCAGGGTTTTGAAAATTGCAGTGGAGGTCGGGTTGGTCGTCGGGATGACCGCCGCGATCAGACCGATCGGATTGGCGATTTTTTTCATGCCGAACGCCTTGTCTTCCTCGATCACGCCGCAGGTTTTTGTGTTTTTATAGGCATTATAAATGTATTCAGCGGCATAGTGGTTTTTGATGACCTTGTCTTCCACAACGCCCATGCCGGTTTCTTCAACCGCCATTTTCGCAAGCGGAATCCGCTGTTTGTTCGCAGCAGATGCGGCTGCCAAAAAGATTTTATCGACCTGTTCCTGGGAATAAGTCGCAAATTTTTTCTGCGCAGCGCGCACTTTTGCGATTTTCTGTTCCAGTGTTTCCACACTGTCAACGATGTCATAGGTTTTCTTGTTCATTTTGCGTTAACTCCTTTTTGAAAGTTTTATGAAAGATGATTGGACAGCAAGGCAATGGATGCCGCCATGTTTTCGTTTTGCACGGTGACGCCTGCCTTTGCGTGCAGATGCACCGGTGCAAAATTCCAGATGGCGTGAATGCTGTTTTCGACCAGCCGGTCGCAGACGCTTTGCGCCTGATCGGCCGGTACGGTAATGATGCCGATCTTGACCGCATTATCCCGGCAAAACACCGCAAGCTGGGATAATGGGTAAACCGGCGGTTTTCCCGGTGTGGACGAACAGCGCTCCGGATCGATGTCGAAAGCGGCGAGGATGTGCAACCCATATTCTTTAAATTCAGGATATTCCATCAAAGCCGTGCCAAGCCTTCCGGCACCGATGATCACTGCGTTGGTCACCGATTTATATCCCAAAACGGTTTCCAGCGCATCGATCAGGTTTTGGATGTTATAGCCTGTCTTGGGCTTGCCTTCTCCGCTGATCCCTGCAAGATCTTTGCGAACCTGAACGTCGCCGAGTCCTAATCCGCCTGCAATTGCGGTTGCCGAAATGTTCCCACTCCGGTCGGGCAGCTGCTTTAAATAGCTTAAATAAACCGGTAATCGCCTGAGTGCATTTGGCGATATGCATTTCACTCGTTATCCCTCCTTGTCTGTTAATATTTTAACAAACTCGGTTCAAAAAGTGAAATGCTTTAAAGATATATCGATATGCTTTTATCGATATATCAAAATCAAAATAAAACAAATCTTTAAACTGCATTTTACATTTTCAAAAAGGCGTGGATACCTATTATAATATATATTACGCGTGGATATACAGCCGCCGCGCTTCACAGACATCGCTGATAAACTGTTTGTCCAGCTGGGACAGGGTATAATTGCGGCGGTAGATCAGGACATCCTTGTATTTTTTCGGCGACACGGCGCAGGGCAGCTGTTGCAGGCGATACTGTTCCAGCAGCTGCGGCGGAACAGGAGAAACCCACATGAAGGTGTTCGGCACCTGACTTAACAGATCGAACTGACTCGCGCGTTCAAACACATAAATATGTTTATCCACGTTTTCCGATAATTCCGCTTTTTTCACATTGATCATCGGCAGCGACGGCACATAAGGGTCGGCGTGGGAGATCTCGATATAATCCGCCAGTTCGGATGGATCCACCGTTTTTTTCTGTGCCAGGGGGCTGTCCATCGAAGCGATCAGCACATATTCAAATTCCGTTACCGTTTCGCATGCCAGTTTTTTTTCCAAAAACATGGTTTTAAAATAACGATCAAAAGAAGACTGATAACGGATAATGCCCAAATTGTAGTCTTCACGGGTGACATTGTTAATCGTTCGCATGGAGTTGGTTTCTTTATAAAAAATATCCGCAGGTGAATCCGGTGCAATATGTTTGGCAAACTGCGCCATGGCATAGGAAATATAGCTGGCGCGCGGCACGCAGACAGAAAACTTTTGTTTCACCGTTTTTCCGTTTTTATATAACGCTTCCACTTCATCTACCTGAGAGATGATCCGGCGGGCATATTGCAAAAATTCCTCGCCGTCCGGCGTGATGGAAATGCCTTTGGAATTCCGTTTGAAAATGGTAATGCCAAGCGATTCTTCCAATTCCTTGATCGCACGGCTCAAATTCGGCTGCCCCATGAAAAGATTCTCAGCCGCTTTGCTGATGGATTTGGTTTTTGCAACTTCCACAGCATACTTCATATGGATAATATTCACACCGGCATCCTCCTTGACTTTTCTTTGTTTTTATGTATAATGAAAGCGTAAGGTTCATGCAATACGGGGATGCAAAAGCTGGTGCGCCGGTGCACCCCCCCAGTAGATGAACTTTGCGGGCCGAATCACAAACGGTCGTCCGTGTCGGGTTTATAGATCGACACTATTATATCACATCTTTTTGCAAAAATCTACATGTTGTGTGACAGAATATTTTGTTATCGTTTATGCAGTGGATTTACAAAATAAGGGAAATAAGCCTTGGATTTGGTTGACATAAACCTGGTGAGTTTGCACAAATTTGAAAAAAATATTTAGGCACATTTTTAATTTGATTTTTTGAAAAAAGGCTTGAAATATTTGTATGGATGTGGTATCATAACTTGCGTATAGTAGCTATGCATTATGAAAATACAGGTCAGAATGCAAGGTAGCTATTATAACATAAAACAAAGTAATTAAAAAAATTATTCATTTATTGAAAGGATGTTATCAGAATGAAAAAAATCTTAGCTTTTGTTTTGGCTATGGTTCTCTGCGTTTCATTCGCAACCGTAGCAGTCAGCGTTCTCGGTGCTGAAACAGCAACTGAGACTCCGGACACTCCCACATTTGATCCCAGCAAACCTTATTTCAAAGTTGCTGACGTCGAAGTAACGGAAGAAGCTTTGGCTGAATCTTCTCAGGTTGTCGTTCCGATCTCCATCGTGAACAACCCGGGTATCTGGGGCTTCAAGCTGCAGGTTGAACTGGGCGAAGGCCTGACCTATGTGAGCTTGGCAGGTCTTGATACCAAAGAAATGCCGTCTAACAGCTACACGATTAACGATGAGAAAATGCTCATCACATTCGACGGTCCGGAATACACCGTAAACGTTGAAGGCGACGTTGTTGTTGCGAACCTGACCGTTCAGTTGCCGGCAGACGCGGCAGTTGGCGATACTTATGAAATCGCTATGGTTCCGCAGGATCCGGATACTTGCGTGTCCACTAATCCGGAAGCAAATCCGACTCCGGTCGAAGGCATTCAGTTCGTCGGCGGCAGCGTTGCTGTTGTTGAAACACCGGCTGTTAGCACAACCGCTCCGGTTACCGAAGCTCCGGATGTCACCGAATCCGGCGATGTTGTTACTACAACCGCTCCGTCTGACCCGGGCACCAGCCCGATCACAGGCGCTGTGGCAGCTCCGGTTGCAGCAGTTGCAATGGCAGCAGCAGCAGCTTTCGTGATTGCTAAAGCTAGAAAGAAATAATTGAATTTCTGAAATAGTCGAAAAGGGAATTGATCGCAAGATCAGTTCCCTTTTTCTTTTTGCATATTGCTTATAAAATGTTATATTAAAATTTATCGGATTGCTTTTGTTTTAATTTTTCCGTGTTCATTTTTGTAGATGCAGATTATAATAAAGGAGTCAACATAAAGAAGCGTGAAGCCTGATTTCCATTCTGTTTTTTGTTTTTTAATTCTTTGTGAATTCCCTTGAAATTGACGTGTAAATATAGTAAAATATTTTTAACCAAAAAGTACAGGTCGGGTAAGGATATCTTTTTTGGAGAATTGTATCTTTTCCGGGTGCGGGCGTTGCAGGACGGCAGCATTTGAAAACGAATCATTCATTTTATAAAAGCAGGGAGATTGCGCTGTGGAGATATGGGATATTCTTGATAAACAGGGCCGGCGCACCGGAAAAACAGTGATCAGGGGCAAGCGCAGCCTTTCGAAAGGCGAATATCATTTGGTTGTGCATATTTGGATTGTGGATGAAAACGGACGTTTCCTGTTGCAAAAACGATCCAATAACCGTTCGATGATGCGCGGTGAATGGGCGGCGACCGGAGGAGCCGCTATGTCCGGCGAGGGCTCTCGCCATGCAGCGATCCGGGAACTGCGCGAGGAACTTGGTATTCATGTTTCCAGAAACCAGATGGTTTTGATCAAACGTATGGTGCGAAAATATTCGATTAACGATATTTGGGCGGTAAAGGTTCGGTCGGATGTGCGGCTGAATTTGCAAAAGGAAGAAGTTGCACAGGCCAAGTGGGTCGAAGTACCGGTATTGAAAGAGATGGTTGAAAGCGGTAATTATCACAATTACGGGAAAGACTATTTTGAGGTCATTTATAACATTCCCAACCGAATGAAAAACCGAAAATTTTGATTTTCAAGATCCCAAATTTTTATTATTTACGGATCGGAAAGGTGTCTTGTTTTGGAAAGATATGAAGGGCTTTTATGCCCCGTTTGTCACGGAAAAATGTTTGATGACGATGATATAGCGGTGTGTCCGGTTTGTGGCGCGCCGCATCACAGGGACTGTTTTTTATCGCTGGGGCATTGCTTTTATGCAGATCAACACGGAACGCCACAGCAATGGAAACGTGTTGAGATTCCCAGAAAAGAGGAAGAACAGGTTTGCAAAAAATGTGGTGCGCATTTTGAAAAGGATGCGCCGGTGTGCCCATCCTGTGGAACACCGGTCAGTGAGGAAGCGCCAAAGGCAGGGCCGTCTGTCAATCCTTTTGGAATTCCGATGCCGCAGGTGGGCAACGGTGAGATCGACGGGGTGAAAGAATCGGAAATTGCCGTTTTTGTCGGTCCGCAATACCAGCGTTACCTTTCTGTTTTTAAAAAAATCAGTAAAACCGGAAAAAAGATCGGATGGAATTGGGTTGCCTTCTTTTTCCCGGAATATTGGCTGATGTCCAGAAAATGTTATAAGTTTGGCATTCTAATGTCTCTTTTTTCGGTGTTGACTGCATTGCTGACAGGACTCAGCGGTTTTAACAGCACACAGATGGCGAATCTTTTAACTGCATCGGTTGAAGAACAGGCTGCTGCTCTAACCAGTCCGCCGTTTATTGCACTTTATGTCTTGATGTTTATTAGTTTGATCGTGCATATTTTCATGGGTATGTTTGGCGATTATCTTTATAAGAAAAAGGTGTTTGACGGTATCGCGCATTTGAAAGAACAGGGACTCAACGACACCCTCTCTTACATGCGTGCGGGCGGCGTAAATTTGTTCTTGATTTTTATCACCTTTTTTGCAGTCGAATTCGTAACGATGTACTGCGGTCTGATCATTCAATCGATAATTTAAAAAAGCATCAAGATAGCGAAAGGAAACAGACTGCGGAATATGCAAAGAAATCAAATGAGAACCTGTCCTCGATGCAAAGCTGTGAATGCATCTGATTCCCGCGTGTGCCGATGGTGCGGCGCTGTTTTGGAGGAAAACGGCGATAACGCGACGGTACCCGAATACACCTGTTTTCCGGAAGATATCCAGGAAAACGCGCTGTTCGCATTTGTCGGACCAAAAGCGCAAAAATATTTAAACAAATGGAAAAGATTACGGGCAAGGTCCGGTCATGCCGGCTGCAACGGTGCGGTTGTCGCATTGGGACTTTTGGGGAATCCGATTTTTTATGCTGCCTGGTTTTTGTATCGCGGTATCAAAAAAATCGGCGGTTGGCTTCTGCCGGTTGCTGTGGTGTTTTTAGGATTGCAGGTGTTTTTATTGTCCACGCTGTTTTCCGGTATGTCTGTTTTGACGGATGCTGCGATCGACACTTATGTACAGACCTATGCGGTGCAGCCGGATGAAAATGGGTATGTTTATATCCAAACAGAGCAATTTGCCGAGATTTTGGAACAGACGATGCAAAGCCCGCAGTATGCCGAATTGACAGCGCAGATCGGCTATTGCGTCGTGGGATTTGGCGTGTTGTGGCTTGTGAATTTCTGTCTTGCAGGGGTGTTTGCATTATTTGCGGATGATTTGTATTATCGTTTTGCCGTCCGTTCCATCCGGTCGCTGCGACGGCGTCCGGACTTTTGCGATGCGGATATTTGTTATTTCGGCGGCGTACATACTGCGTATTGCGTTGTTCCCTGCATTTTGTATCTTTTCTTTTGCAGTCTGGCGCTGTGGATCATGTAATAGGCGGTTGAAAACATAGGAGGGGAAACATATGCGGATACGAAAAGCGGTCATTCCGGCCGCAGGGCTCGGAACCCGGATTTTACCGGCATCCAAAGCGGTGCCGAAAGAAATGCTCCCGATCGTGGATAAGCCCGCGATCCAATATATCGTGGAAGAAGCGGTGGATGCCGGGATCACCGATATTTTGATCATTACCAACCGCGGAAAAGCGGTTATTGAGGATCACTTCGATCATTCGGTCGAACTGGAAAATGCGCTGCGGGAAAAGGAACGGTTTTCGGAACTGGAAACGATCGAAAAGATTGCGAAGCTGGCAAACGTCATGTTTTTGCGGCAGGGGGAGACCGGCGGGCTCGGCCATGCGGTCTTGAAGGCCAAGACCTTTGTGGACAATGAACCGTTCGCTGTGCTGTATGGCGACGATGTGATCATCGGCGACACACCGGCGATCGGAGAACTGGCGCAGGCCTATGAAAAATACGGATTGGGCGTTGCAGGCGTGCAGCCGGTGCCGATAGAAGAGATCGGGAAATACTGTTCGCTGGAAGTGGAACCGATCGCCGACCGCATCATGAAAGTCACCGATATGATCGAAAAGCCGTCGCCCTATCAGGTGATGTCGGAATATGCGATTTTAGGGCGGGTGATCCTGCCGCCGGAAATTTTTGATATTTTGAACAATATCCCCAAAGGCGCAAACAACGAATTGCAGCTGACCGACGCCATGCGGGTGTTAGCGCGCTCCAAAGGCATGACCGGCGTTCAGTTTTCCGGCAAGCGGTACGATATGGGAAATAAATTGTCCTACATGCAGGCAAATGTCGAAATGGGACTGAAAAATCCGTCGTTTGGCAGCCAATTTCGGCAGTATTTAAAAGAATTAACGCAGAAATTTTGAGCAAAAGGGCTTGACTTAAAAGGCAAAATGCGGTATAATCCATCTGTTACCTAAACTATAGGGACAAATCCTTGCTTTTGCGGCATCGCAAAAGCCAAAAGACCAGAAGGAGGTGCACATCGATGGCAAAAGCTTATGAAACGGTGATCGTTTTTTCCGTCAAAGAAGGCGACGAAGCAGTCGCTGCCAATGTCGAAAAATTCAAAGAGGTCATCGCAAAAGCCGGCAGTATCGAGAATGTGGATGATTGGGGCAAACGCAGACTGGCGTATCCGATCAACTATGAAACTGAAGGCCATTATGTCGTGATTCAGTATTCCGCTGAACCGACGTTTGTAGCTGAGCTTGCGCGTGTTCTGAACATTTCGGACAGCGTGATCCGCTACCTGACCACAACAAGATAAAGAGAAGTTTAAAATCAAGGCGGTGTTATAAATGATCAATGTTGTTGTTTTAATGGGAAGACTGACAGCGGATCCGGAGCTGCGCACCACGCCCAACGGCATCAGTGTGACCAGCTTTTCCATTGCTGTCGACAGAACATATCAAAAAGCGGGCGCTGAAAAACAGACGGATTTTATCAATATTGTTGCCTGGCGCGGAACAGCGGAATTTATAACCCGTTATTTCCGCAAGGGTTCGATGATCGCGATCACCGGCAGTTTGCAGATGCGCTCCTATACCGATAAGGACGGCAATAAGCGCACGGTGTATGATGTGGTCTGCGACAATGCCAGCTTTTGCGGGTCCAAGGCGGAATCCGGCACGGCTTCTCGCCCGGACACACCGGTTGCTTTTAACAACACCGATGCGTCTGATTTTGAAGAAATTTCAATGAACGATGAGGATCTGCCTTTTTAATTGTTGATTTCTGATTCTGATAAAGGAGGATTGCTTTTCATGGAAAAGACGGAAAAAGTTGAACGTACCGAACGTACTGAACGCCCCGAGCGTCCTGTTCGCCCTGCCAGAAAGGGCCGCAAAAAGGTTTGCAGCTTTTGCGTGGACAAACAGGGTTCTGCGATCGATTATAAAGACGTTGCAAAGCTTCGCAAATATATTTCCGAAAGAGCTAAAATTCTGCCCCGCCGTGTAACGGGCACCTGCACACGCCATCAGCGTGAGCTGACCGTTGCGATCAAACGCGCGCGTCATCTTGCTCTTTTGCCGTATGTGAGCGACTAATTTCTATGAAATAAAAAAGCGCCGGACGCCGGCGCTTTTTTTGTTATTCTCCTTTGGCTTTTTGGATCAGTTCCGAAAGATACGTTTCATAAACATCCCGCGGCCTTGCGTGATGCGCTTTGCAGATGGCAGCCGCCATGCCGACCACTTCTCCCATCATCCCGCCGGTACGCATGACCCGCGCCGTGCCCAGTGCGTCGTGTGACACGCTGATGTCCCGGCCTGCCATGAACAGGTTTTTGATGTTTCTGGAATACAAACACCGGTAGGGAATAAAGTAAGGACGGTTAAAATTTTCATGATAATCTTTTGTCAAAAAGCCGTCCCCTTCATAAAACGCGGCATAGAACCGCCGGTCGGGATAATGCACATCGAAGTTCCAGGTGGAAGGGACGAAACTGTCCGCAAACCAGGTGCCGTTGGATACGTCGCTTTTGGTGAGGACAATATCCCCCAACAGCCTGCGCGACTCGCGCTTTCCGCCGATATAAGCACAAAAATCAATTTTATAATTCTGATAATCTCCGTCCACGTTTTTGATGCAGTCAAACGCACCGTACATAGCGCGGAAATTGGTATCTCTGGCATATTCCGCCTTTTCGATCGGCGGATGCTCCATGCCGCTTTCCCAATACCAGCACC
The DNA here is from genome assembly GCA_946493765.1 of uncultured Clostridia bacterium. Taxonomy (GTDB): domain Bacteria; phylum Bacillota; class Clostridia; order Oscillospirales; family Acutalibacteraceae; genus RUG11462. The sequence continues at coordinate 25,732 of CAMMAZ010000036.1, forward strand.
CGAGCGTGTTCGGACCGGTGCGTCCATAAACGCTTTTCACATCTTTGCGGCCGGGAAATTCCACTTTTGATAAATCGATCGCCCAGGGGCACCGCGGGAAAGGCTGCGGCGTGCCGGTGTCTTTGATGCTCCAGAAATTTGTCATGCCCATGTGTCCGTTGGTGGTGGTTTCGTAATCGGCGCCGGCGGCAAACCCGAGTGTGCCGTCGCCTGTGCAGTCGGCAAACAGCGGCGCTTTTAATTGCCCGTGCGCGCCGGTGCGCACATTGTAAAGCTCCACACTGTCGATGATCTGATCCGTTGTTTTGGCGTCGATCACAAAATATCCGGTGAACAAATCGATGTTTTTCTCTTTTTGCAAAATCGTCAGTTTGCGGTCGTCTTCATAGATTTCGGCAATGTTTTCCGGCCCGTAATGCGCGCGTTTTTCCTGTTCGAATTCACGCACGATATCGCCAATATGCACATAAGGCTCAAAATTGGTTTCTCCGCCAAGCCATACCCGCACTTCCGAGCTGTTGTTGCCGCCGACGACATCCCGATCCTGCACCAACGCGACCTTGAGCCCCTGCCGCGCTGCCGAAACTGCGGTGCACATGCCGGCAATACCGCCGCCCGCCACAACGAGATCATAGGTGCCAAAATCCCTGCAATCTTCATGGTTGCAAAGCACTCGCCGGAAAACAGATAATGCGGTTTGATCCGACGGCGGAACAAAGTCCAGTTGCTGTGTAAAAAACAAGGCGGCGCACCGGCCTTCAAAACCGGTTAAATCTTTTAAAGTAATCTGTGCGTCGCAGCGATCGATTGTAACAACGCCGCCGTCCTGCCAGCTCCATTCGGCGCTTTGATTGCCGAAAACACAGGCACAAGTTTGTTCGTTGACCGCAACTTGAAACAGGCCGGGCGCCATATCCTGTTTCCAGGGCGCGACCCAGTCTTTTGTGAATGCCCATAACCGATAAGAACCGCGAGCCGGAAAAGAGACATGGGTCACCGCGTCCTGCACAGGGACGCCGATCCCGTGCGCCAATAAATAGGCGGATCCCATGTTGACGATGAACTGTGTGTCCAGCACCCAACCGCCGTAATTTTCAAAAGAGCCGGTTTCAATAAACAACGAATTGCTTTTCAATGCGGTGTAATCCATCGTATATCCTCCCTGTCGATTGATAAACCGCCGCCGGGTCGCATCCGGCGGCGGTGAAAAGTGAGCTTATTTATAATACCGAATCCAGTCGATATAATATTTTTGCGGGAAAATGGTCGTTTCATCCGGATCGCCCGGCCAGCCGCCGCCGATCGCCGTGTTGACCAGCACATAATGCGGACGGTGGAAAGCGGGAATATCGGTGATGTCCAATTTGTTATAAATGATGTTATCGACATAAGCTTTAATGCAGTTTTCAGTCCATTCGATACCGAAAATGTGAAAATCATCGCAGAAGTTTCCGTCTTTGAGTTCCAGCGCACGCTGCAAAGCTTTCTTCTCGTTCGGATAATGAATCGTCGCCTGGCAGACGTCGTTGCCCATGTGATCTTCAAACGGGCAGGTCGCAAATGTTTTATTGGTGCCGCCGACCAGCTCCATAATATCGATTTCGCCGCAGGCAGGCCACGGATTGGTTTCGATATCGACGCCAAGCGTCCAGAATGCCGGCCAGATACCCTGACCGAATGGCAGCTTTGCACGCATTTCCAGTTTGCCATATAAAAATTCTTTTTTGCCGAGAGTGTTTAAACTCGCCGACGTATAAGGACGCTTCGGATCGCCGGTCTTGATGCTTTCGATCACCAGACAGCCGTTTTCAATATAAGAATTTTCCGGCGCGTCGGTATAGTCCTGCAGCTCGTTGTTGCGGACATAGCCGATTTCATAGCCCCAGGTGTTCCGGTCGATTTCCGGCCCGTCGAATTCGTCGCTCCAAACGAGCTTATAGTCTTTATCGCTTTTGTATAACATGCTTTTCTCTCCTTTATAATATGTATAAATTCAAAACTGCTTGTATGTTAGCATAAAATCCTATAAAAGTCAACGCTGAAAATGCCGTTTTTTAACGTTGATTTTGTGCTTTTTTAACAAATTCACAAATTTTCAAAAAAGGGGGTTGACAAAGGAGGGGTGAGATGATAAAATAATCAGGCACCCTTGATGAGGGTGGCGTTCCGATGCCGGAACGGAACTG
>CAMMAZ010000037.1 GCA_946493765.1 uncultured Clostridia bacterium
GCTCGGTCTGGTGCTGAGCCTGACGCTGCTTTTGTCGGTTGCGCTGGTTGCAGGCGTCACCGCGTCGGCAGACGGTTTCACAAAATCCGCAATGGAATTTGCCGCGCAGATCAACTGTGGGTGGATTCCCGGTAACTCACTGGACGTTGCGGAAGACTGGGGCGGCGAGACCGGCTGGGGAAACCCGGAACTTACGAAAGATGTCTTTGATGCGGTGGCGGAGAAAGGATTCAACGCCGTGCGCATTCCGATCACCTGGTTCGGTTCGTCAAAGGCTGCCAACACCGGCGCCATCACTGAGACGAGAATGGACCGCGCGCAGGAGGTCGTCGACTGGGCGATGGAAAACGACCTGTTCGTCATCATCAACGCGCACCATGAAAATGAATGGCTCAAAGCCAGCGCCTATGATTTCACACAGGAACAAATCGACACAATGCTCGCGACCTATACCTCGATGTGGGAACAGATCGCGACCCGTTTTAAAGATTATGATGAAAAACTGATCTTTGAAAGCCATAACGAAGTGCGCGACAACAACGACTGGACCGGCTATGAAGAAGCGTATGATTTGATCAACCAAATCAACGCGGCCTTTGTGGAAACGGTGCGCGCGACCGGCGGCAACAACGCGATGCGTTACCTGCTGATCGACGGCTATGCCAATTCCAGCAGTCCGAATGCGGTTCGGTATTTGGATCTGCCGGCAGATCCGGCGAACCATTTGATGGTTTCGATTCACAGCTACAGCCCGCAAAACTTTGCGTTCCCGCCCTCGACCAGCGGCAGCAACGACCAAATTGATTTTATCTATGAGGATTTGGAAGATGCCCTGATTCCTTCCTTTGAAGCTTTAACAGAACGCTTTGCGCAGTATGGCGTCCCGGTCATTATTGGGGAAATGGGCAGTGTGGACAAAGATAACACCGAAGATCGTATTGAGCATATCACCGCTTTTGTCAAACTTGCAGGCGAATATGGCTTTAAATGCTTCTGGTGGGATAACAATGCGTTTGGTCATTCGGCAGATTCGGAATCCTTCGGTCTTTTGGATCGCAGCACGCTGGAATGGGAAAACGAAATTGCCGATGCCATGATCAATGAAGCCAATAAATATGTGGGTCAGTATCCGGCGACCGTCACCTCCACCAGCGCCGCTTCCACCTCTTCTACCTCTTCCACCGCGCCGTCCGGCGATTATCAGATCGTTGACGCGGAAACCTTCGGTCTGCGGTATTCCGGCGGCTGGGAAGCAGCCGGCACGCTGCGCGTGGTAAATGAAGACAGATCCTTCACCATGTGGTCTGAAGCGGAAAACGGTACCAACCAGCTGCAGGTATATTATGATATCCGAAATTTCCAGGATATGATCGACATGGCGAAAACATTAGAGAATGCCTATATTGCCATCGATATCACCGCGGAATTTTCCACAGGTGATCCGGAGGAGCCCTTTGCTTATTTGAGAGTAAAATATCCGAAAAATGAAGAATTTACCGGCGGCGATTTTGATATTGTTGTGGAATCCGGAAAAACGCTGACCTATAAGGTCCCGATTTCCTACTTCACAGCAGAAGAAACAAACGCGCTCAACATCCAGTTGAATAACTATAACAATAACTTTGGACAGTTCAAACTGTTTGAACCCACGGCTACTGTTTCTCGTCCGTATATTATCTATTATTCCGATGAACCGGTGGTCACCTCTTCCACCGCGCCGTCCGGCGATGTTGTCTATGGCGACGTGAACGGGGATAATGAGATCAACGCAAAAGACTCGTTGGCGCTGCGTCAGTATATCGCGAAATACGAGGTAGCGGATTTTGACGCACAGGCTGCCGATGTCAATGCTGATGGCAAGATCAACTCCAGAGACTCGTTGCTTTTGCGGCAGTATATCGCAAAATATAATGTGGTATTAGGTCCGCAATCCTAAAAAAGAATATCCGATCAACGGGGAAATCTGAAAAAAGAAAATGCCTTGCGGGTAGATACTCGCAAGGCATTTTCGATTTGATTTAAAACACGAAGACTTTTTATAAAATCAGCAGTTCTTTTGGGCTTTGTGTGAGATTTTCGCAGCCGTCTTTTTTGACAACAACCAGATCTTCTGTCCGCACGCCGAACTGGTTTTTCAGATAAATGCCCGGCTCCACCGTGACGACCATGTTTTCCTGCAAAATCGTGTCGCTCACCGCAGACAGCCGCGGTTCCTCATGGATATAAAGCCCGACGCCGTGTCCCGTCGCATGACCGAAGCAGCCGGCATAACCCGCGCTGTCGATCACGTCGCGGGCGGCCTTGTCCACCTCACGCGCGCGAATCCCCTGCCTGATTTTTTGCAGCGCCGCCGACTGCGCATCCAGCACCGTGTCATAAACCGCTTTCATCCGGTCGGTCGCAAATCCGACCGCGACGGTGCGGGTCATATCCGAACAATAGCCGTCAACGATGCAGCCGGTGTCCATGGTCACAAAATCGCCGTTTTCAATTTTTTTGTCCGACGGCACACCGTGCGGCAGCGACGAATGCTTGCCCGACACGCAGATCAGATCAAAGGAAACGCCCTGTGCGCCGTTTTTGCGCATGAAAAATTCGATTTCCAGCGCAATATCCCGTTCGGCAACACCCGGTTGAATGTATTTTAAAATATGTGTGAAAGCCGCGTCGGTGATCGCCTGCGCGGCTTTGATCTTTTCGATCTCCTCCGGCTGCTTTACACAGCGCAGTTCATAAATCGCTTTGTCAAGACTGCCGTCGGTCAAAATATTTTCGATCGATTTTCGATAATAGGAAACCCGGTCGACCGTCTGGTAAGACGTTTCCAGATCCAGTCCGCGCATATTGTGTTTTTGCAGCAGCTGTGCAATATCTTCCCGGATTTTATTCTGCTGTACGACCCCGACATCCGTTCCTTTAAAATAATTTTCCGCGACTTCGATATACCGGAAATCGGTGATAAAATAGGCCGCATCACCGCAAAGCAAAAGCCCGCCGGTGTCGATGCCGCACCCGGTCAAATACCGCATGTTCAGCGGATTTTCGATCAGATAAGCGATCTGATTTTGCAGTTTTTCGCGCAAAGCGTCTATGTTTTGCATCTCTAATCATTCCTATTCCAGACTTTTAAACCCGCCGCACAGACAGCGCTGCCGATCACAAGACTCGAAACGGCCTCCAAAACCGCGTTCAGACCGGCAAACGCCATAAACAGTGCGGTAAAGGAGTTGATCGTCGTGCCGCCCATCAACTGGACGAGTTCCGTGTTGGTCAAAAAGTCGTTTGCAAAAAAGATCCAAAGAAAAGATAAGAACAAAAGCGTGTTGATCAGCGCCGTTGCAACACATGCGACCGGGACGGCTACCTGTTTTGGTTTGATCCATTTATAAAGCAGGGCCGGAATCAGGCCGCAAAGGATTCTGGGAACCACACAGGTAATAAAGGTGGTAACGGGATTGATGGACAACAAAATCACACCCAGCGCGTCAATGGAAAAGCAGGTGAAAAAAGAAGTCAGCCCAAAAACAGCTCCCAGAAAAATTCCGCCTTTGATGCCGAGCAATACCGCGCCGACCGCGACCGGTATGGTCAGCAAAGTGAGTTTCAAGACGGGGTTGATGGGGATGTAGGCAAGGCCGGTCAGCGTCATAAAGATAATAATCGCTGTCAGCACCGCCAAAAGCACCATTTCTTTGATTTGCATGTTCTTTTTTGTTTTCTGCATAAAAAATACCTCCTGCTGCTGTTCCGTTGAATTTTTGATCGGGCAATCGGTACAACATCATCCTTCAAGATCTCCTTGAAAACAAATGCATGCTGTGTTTTATTGCCCGTACAAAGCGGATACAGCGCCGTATTTCTATATAAAAACGCACGCGGGCAACGCGCTGGGACCTTTTCGGTCGCAGCCTGATTTGACCCGCCGGCGTTTTTACCGCCTATTTCGTTATGTTTTTTTCATAGATCAGTTTCAGCCCGTAAAGCAAAAGATTATCGCAAAGGTCGATTTCATGTTTGCAGTTTTTGATGATTTCGGGTGCAAGTCCGCCGGTCGCCACCAGCGATGCTTCCTGCCCCAATTCTTCTTCAATGCGGTCGATCAGACCGTCGATCATCGCCGCAGTGCCGAACACAAGTCCGGATTTCATGCAGTCGATGGTGTTGGTCCCGATCACATGCGCCGGCGTTTCAATGCCGATCTGCGGCAGCTGTGCGGTGCGCCCGGTCAGCGCGTCCAGCGAAATGCCGATGCCGGCGGAAATCACGCCGCCTAAAAAATCGCCCTTTTCATTCACAACACTGATGGTGTTGGCCGTCCCCAGATCCAGAATGATGCACGGCAGCGCATACCGATCAATCGCCGCCACAGCGCCCGCGACCAGGTCCGCGCCCAGCTGCGCCGCGTTGTCGATTTTGATGTTCAGCCCGGTCTTCACCCCCGGCCCGACCATCATCGGGGTTTTGCCGGAAATGGTTTTCACCGCTTTTTGAAACGCGTTTCCCACCACCGGCACCACCGAGGAAATGATCGTTCCGGTTATATCTTTGGCGGAAAGGTTGTAAATATGAAAAAGATTATAAAGCTCCACCGCATATTGATCACCGGTTTTGTTGCGGTCGGTCGCAATGCGCGCGACAAACAGCAGCTCGTTTTCCCGGTAAACGCCGAGCGTCACGTTGGAGTTTCCGATGTCGATTGCAAGCAGCATAACAAAAGCCTTTCTTTCCCTTTCTTTTCGTTTTATTATATCCTTTTTTTAAGGATTTGTAAAGTCTTGTCTTTTTTAGCTTTTCACATTGATAAATTTTTCACAAAAATGCCAAATGCAAAAAGCGCCTTTTCACTCAAATTCCATAAAGAATGAGGATTATGTAATTTTTACTTGAAAAAATGCCAATAATATTATAAAATACAAGATAGGGAAATTTGTGTTTTTTAAAAGCATAAATAAGCATGAATGTGAAAGAAAGGATGCTGATTGTATGACAGCGTTAAACAAAAAAACAGTCGATGATATCAATGCGAAAGGCAAACGCGTTCTGGTCAGATGCGACTTCAACGTGCCGCTCAAAGACGGCGTGATCATGGATGAAAACAGAATTGTTGCCGCACTGCCGACCATTCAGAAGTTGATCAACGACGGCGCAAAGGTGATCCTTTGCTCCCACCTTGGCAAACCCAAGGGTGAACCCAAACCGGAACTGTCGTTGGCGCCGGTGGCAAAACGGCTGTCCGAGCTGCTGAAAAAGGATGTTGTTTTCGCAGCGGACGATAATGTCGTGGGTGAAAACGCAAAAGCGGCCGTTGCCGACATGAAAGACGGCGACGTTGTTTTGCTGCAAAACACAAGATATCGTGCCGAAGAAACCAAAAACGGCGAAGCATTTTCCAAAGAACTGGGCTCGCTGGCCGACATTTTCGTCAACGACGCATTCGGTGCGGCGCACAGAGCGCACTGCTCCACCGTCGGCGTTGTGGATTATGTGGATGAAGCGGTCGTCGGTTACCTGATTGAAAAAGAAATCAAATTCTTAGGCAATGCTGTCAACAATCCGGAACGTCCGTTTGTCACCATTCTCGGCGGGGCGAAGGTTTCCGATAAACTGGCGGTTATTGAAAATCTGCTGGATAAAGCCGACACGCTGATTATCGGCGGCGGCATGGCTTACACTTTCCTGAAAGCACAAGGCAAAAACGTCGGCGATTCGCTGGTGGACGAGGAAAAACTCGAATATTGCGGTGAAATGCTCAAAAAAGCAAAAGAAAAGGGCGTGAAACTGCTTCTGCCGGCCGATAATGTCTACACCGATCATTTCCCGAACCCGATCGACGAAAAGGTGCAGACCTGGAATTCCGACGGACACGGCATTCCGGACGGCATGATGGGTCTGGATATCGGTAAAGAGGCTGCGAAAGAATTTGCGGCGGAAGTGAAAAACGCGAAAACCGTTGTCTGGAACGGCCCGATGGGCGTTTCCGAAAACCCCTGCTTTGCAGGCGGCACCATTGCGGTGGCGAAAGCACTGGCGGAATCCGATGCGATCACCATCATCGGCGGCGGCGACTCTGCGGCTGCGGTGAACAACCTCGGCTTCGGCGATAAAATGACACACATTTCAACCGGCGGCGGCGCGTCCTTGGAATTCCTGGAAGGAAAAGAACTGCCCGGCATCGCTGCGATGAACGATAAATAAATGGCAATGAGAGAACGGGGCGTGTAAAATTTTATGCGGCCCTTCTCTTTTCGAATCGTATGCTGCAAAGGCATAAGGGGAAAGATACACCCGGAAAGGAAAAACAGATGGATAAAGCAAAAAGAGCCGCAGTGATTGCGGGCAACTGGAAAATGAACAACACACCGGCGCAGACCACCGCGCTGATCGAAGAAATGAAACCGCTGGTAGCGGATGCTGACTGCGACGTGGTGCTTTGCGTGCCGTATGTCGATATCCATGCCGCAGTGGAAGCGGCGAAAGGCTCCAACATCAAAATCGGCGCGGAAAACGTGCATTTTAAGGATAAAGGCGCTTTCACCGGCGAAGTTTCCGCCGAGATGCTCACCGCCGTGGGCGTGGAATATGTGATCACCGGTCACAGCGAACGCCGGCAGTATTTCGGTGAAACGGATGAAACGGTGAATCTGCGGACCCTGGCAGGACTGAACGCGGGACTGAAAGTGATCGTCTGTGTCGGTGAAACGCTCACCCAGCGCAAACAGGGCATCACAAAGGAACTGCTTGCGATGCAGACCAAGATCGCGCTCAAAGATGTGACAAAAGAGCAGCTGCAAAACGTCATCATCGCTTATGAACCCGTTTGGGCGATCGGCACCGGCGAGACGGCGACCGCACAGCAGGCAAACGAAGGAAATGCTGCGATCCGCGCGGCGGTTTGCGAAGTGTATGGAAAGGATGCGGCGGACGCGCTCACCATTCAATATGGTGGATCCATGAACGCTGCAAACGCTGCGGAACTGCTCTCCCAGCCGGATGTGGACGGCGGCCTGATCGGCGGCGCATCCTTAAAAGCTGTTGACTTTTCAAAAATCGTTGCGGCGGCTTCTAAATAAGAAAACCTGTTTGTCCGCCAAGATCTGCTTTGGCGGACAAATTTATTTTTGAATTGTTTTGATAGAAAGGACATGCACATGAAAAAACCGGTAACCCTTATTATTATGGACGGATTCGGGCTGAATCCGGAAACCAAAGGAAACGCCGTCGCGGCGGCGAAAAAACCGAATCTGGATAAATATTTTGCAACCTGTCCGCACACGTCGATCGGCGCGTCGGGTATGGACGTCGGTCTGCCGGACGGACAGATGGGCAATTCCGAGGTCGGGCACACCAATATCGGTGCGGGCCGGGTCGTTTACCAGGAACTCACCCGCATCACCAAAGCAATCGGCGACGGGGACTTTTTCAAAAATGAAGTGCTGCTTGCAGCGATGGACAACTGCAAGCAAAACAACAGTGCGCTGCATTTAATGGGTCTTTTGTCCGACGGCGGCGTGCATTCGCACAACACCCATTTGTATGCGCTGCTGCGCCTGGCAAAGGAAAAAGGCGTGCAAAAGGTGTTTGTCCACTGCCTGCTGGACGGCCGTGACGTCTCCCCCACCTCCGGCGTGGATTATTTGAAAGAATTGTATCAAAAATGCGAGGAGATCGGCGTCGGTCAGATCGCAACGGTCGCCGGCCGGTACTACGGCATGGACCGCGACACCCAGTGGGATCGCGTGCAGCTTTGCTTTGACGCTGTTGTCAGCGCAAAAGGCAAAACGGCGGACTGTGCGGTCAAAATGGTGGAAACCTCTTATGAAACAGTCGACGGCGACGGCAAAAATCTGACCGACGAATTTGTGATTCCGACAGTGATCGGCGATTATCAGGGTGTTTATGCCAACGACAGCTTTATTTTCTTCAATTTCCGTCCCGACCGCGCCAGAGAAATGACCCGGGCGATGGTGGATCCGGATTTTGACGGATTTACCCGTGAAAAAGGGCTTTTGCCGCTGTATTTCGTCTGCATGACGGAATACGATGCAACCATGCCAAACGTCCATGTGGCGTTTGCGCCCAAGGCGTTGACCATGACGATGGGCGAAACGCTTTCCAAACACGGAAAGACCCAGCTGCGCATTGCCGAAACCACGAAATATGCGCATGTCACCTTCTTCTTTAACGGCGGCGAAGAGGTGAAATTCCCGGGTGAAGACCGGGTGCTGATCAAAACACCGGATGTGGCGACCTTCGACCTGATGCCCGAAATGAGCGCTTATAAAGTGCGCGACGCGGTGGTGGAAAAGATCGAGTCCGGCGCTTATGATGCGATCATTCTCAATTTTGCCAACTGCGACATGGTCGGGCATACCGGCGTGTTCGACGCGGCGGTCAAAGCGGTTGAAGTGGTGGACGAATGCGTCGGCGACGTGGTGGACGCGACCTTAAAAATGGGCGGCGTGGCGCTGATCACGGCGGACCACGGCAACGCGGACAAAATGTTCGATGCAGACGGTCCCTTCACCGCACACACGACCTTCCCGGTGCCGTTCATCGTGGTCGGCATGGACTGCAAATTAAGAAGCGGCGGACGACTGTGCGATATTTCCCCGACGATGCTGGATATCATGCAGATCGAAAAGCCGGAGGAAATGGATGGAATCTCTCTGATTCAATGAATTTTTCCCGCCTTTGTTGTTAAAAATTTATTTATACCTGTTTACGCTTTATTTACAAAAAATAGTTTTTCCTGCAATAAATTGATGGTATGATAAAAACAACAACAAAGGAGGGATCCTAAGGTGGATAACAGACAAGATTTCAACCCGTTTGAACAGACAAACGAAACAACCGGCCAACAGCCGGAAACATCTGCGGCACAGCAGCCGAAACAGCAAAGCGGGCAGATTTATGGAAACGGTTTTGTTGTCAACGCCGAAGCCTCCACGACTCCAAGCGAACAAACAAATGACAACACCGATTTTATCAATCAAAATCAGCAGCCCATGGCTGACAATTACCAATCTTTTTCGCCGAACATGTGTTATGATTATAACAACAAACGGCAAAACACGCCCAAGAAACCGAAAAAACGGTTTGGCGGCGCAGCGCTGATTGCCTGCTGTCTGGCTTGTGCGGTCATCTCCGGAACTGCATCCGCGGCTGTCGTTTCACAGTTGCAGACGGCGAACGGTGAACAGGGGGCTTCCACCTCCGGCACATCGGATTCCAAAACCATTAACATCTCTTCCGATGAAGATACCGTCTCGGCGGTGAATGCCGCATCTGCGGTAGCAGAAAAAGTGATCCCATCGGTTGTCGGTATTAAAACCGCCGCAACCAGCGGATTCGGATTCGGGATGACCAGCGAGTCGCAGGGCTCGGGTGTCATTTATTCGGAAGATGGTTATATTATCACCAATTATCATGTCATCCAAGATGCAATGAATGCATCAGGTGCACAGGCGTCAACCATTTATGTGTATTTGTCCGATGATGCGGACACCGGTATCAGTGCAAAGGTTATCGGCTATAACAGCACAGCGGATCTTGCGGTTTTGAAAATTGAAAAAACCGGCTTGACGGCGATTGAACTTGCCAATTCCGATGAATTGAAAGTCGGTGAAATGGCGATTGCGATCGGCAACCCCGGCGGCCTTGATTATATGAGCTCCGTTTCCAGCGGTATTGTCAGCGGTCTGAACCGGACCTCACTGAGTGATTCCGGTATCGGCTATATCCAGACCGACGCTGCGATCAATCCCGGTAATTCCGGCGGTGCGCTCGTGGATTCCGAGGGTAAGCTCATCGGTATCAACACCGCGAAAATTTCCGCGGAAGATTATGAAGGTATGGGTTTTGCTATTCCTTCCAACACAGTCAAAGAAATTTGCGATAATATCATTGCCAACAAGGATGTCAAAAAGGCATATATCGGCGTGAATTTGAGCAATTACTATTCCAGCGATATTTTACAGAGTTGGGGATATCCTGCAGGCGTTGTCATTGAAAGCGTTGTCAGCGGTTCTCCGGCAGAAAAAGCTGGCTTACAGCCCTATGATATCATAACGGCAATCGGCGATGTAGATGTCACCTCAGCGAATGCGCTGACCGATCAGCTGCAAAATTATCAGCCCGGCGAGACGGTAAGCCTTACGATTTATCGCTATACCACCCAGCAAACGACGGATGTTTCTGTTACGTTGGGTGAATCACAAAGCTAACCTCCTCATTTTTCATATTTCCCCTCTTGAAACCGGCGGCTACTTTAGCCGCCGGTTTCCCTTTTTGTGCAAAAAGGATAAAAATATTTTTTTATATTGAATTTTAATTATTGCTGTGCTATAATCAACTCAAAATAAGGAGGGAAAGATATGAGGTTTTTCAAAACAAGTGTTTCTGTTATGCTGGCGATAGCGATGCTTGCATCAACAGGTTTGATCGCCACGGCAAGAGAAGTCGTTTTCGGCGATGCAAACGGCGACGGGAAGGTTACCTCGCGGGATTCACTGGTTGTGCGGCAGCATATTGCGGAATATGATGTGCGGGTTCCGGATATGCAGGCGGCGGACTATGATCAGGACGGAAGCATTACCGCAGCGGACGCGATGCTGATCCGGCAGACAGTTGCCAGAATCATAAATGAAAAAGCGGGAGACGCGAAAAATCCGACGCTGCCCGCGGATTATGCACAGGAAGAGAATGCTGCGATTTCAGTCAACCAGGTCGGATATTCAACCGACGCGCAGAAGGTTGCGAAAATCAGCCGGTCGACTTTCACAAAAGAGACCTTTACCTACTATGTCTATGACGTGGAAAACCAAGAGGCGGTTTATTCAAACGAATGCGACACTTTCCGTCCGGATTCGAATTCAGGGAACGAGACTGTTTATGTTGCGGATTTTGACTTTTCACCGGTAAAAACGGCGGGAAGCTATGTGATCTGGGGACCGGAAGGCTATTCCTATGAATTTGTGATTGAAGAGAACCCCTATCAGGAACTGGAAGACGCGATGGTAACCGCGCTGTATTATAACCGGTGCGGCACAGCATTGGATGAGAGCATTGTGGGAGAAGGCTATGTGCACGATATCTGCCACACGGGAGACAACCCGGTCACATTGGTCAACAAACTGGACAGAAGTGAAGTTACCTATAAGGCAGACGGAACAACTGTGTCCTATACAACGAGATATTGGGTAGAATCAGGTCAGGCAAAGGCGTCTGATTTTGCAGGCGGTCTGCATGATGCAGGCGATTATGGGCGGTATACCACCCCTGCAAATCAGGTCGTAGCGGATCTTTTGTATGCATATGAAATGTACCCGGAAGCGTTAACGGTAGACGTGGTGACCGACAATGCGGGAGAAAAGCTGTCGGACGCACTGGATGAGGCGCGCTATGAAGCGGAATGGATTCTGAAAATGCAGAATCCGGAAACCGGCGGCGTTTATTTCCGGCTTTGCACACAGGCGTTTGCCGGATGGACAGAAGCGCCGGATGAAGATGCTTCCTTTGATACCAACGGTCTTTATGCGACCCATGAAACCTTGAAATCGACAGCGGGGGCCTGCGGTGTGTATGCAGCCTGCTACCGGATGTTCAAAACCATCGATCCGGACTTCTCACAAAGATGCCTGGAAGCGGCGAAAAAAGCTTATGCCTGGGTGGAAGAACACAAGGATGATCCGGGTGCACATCATATTTTCGGAGAATCCTCCTGGAGAGACAAGGAAACGCCTGCTTTCACCGCCGGTACCTATGGTTCCACCAACGCCTGGTCGGATATGTGGTGGGCGGCTTGTGAAATGTTCCGCGCAACCGGCGAACAGAAATACCATGATGCGATTCAGACAATGTATGCCGAACAAAAGGATAAGCTCAGTTTGGTTTCCATCACCGCATATGATATCGGCGGCGCGGGCACATTGGCTTATTTGATGGCGGACAATACCGATGCAACACTGCGCGCGAATTTGATGGCGGATTTGGTAGCTGCTGCGGACAGCATCAAAAAGATTTCTGACAGAGAAAAATATGATGTTGTTATCGGCGCCGGCGGTTGGTATTGGGGATCTAACCAGTTGATCGGCAACGCATTAAAAGCATGTCTGGCAGCGGATTATTTGAATGGAACGAACACTTATGAAAATGTGATCCGCGACAATCTGTCCTTTGTTTTGGGCCGCAATGTGCTGTCCCAGAGCTTTGTGACGGAATTTGGCGAAAAAACGCCTTATTATGTACATCATGGTCCAATGATTGCCGCACGTGAAGAAGGCTATGATCCGATTCCGGGTTGGATCGTCGGCGGCATGATCAATACCGGCGGAACCTATGAGGATATTCCGAATAACTGGGATGAAAATGAAGTTTGCGTCTATTGGAATTCCTCCTGGATTTTTGTATTGGCCTATATCGTGGCAGCGGATTTAAATTAAAAAAACATTGCTGCTAAAAAACAGCTGTGCATGTTTTGCACAGCTGTTTTTGTTGGCATGCAGACCATAACATTATAGACAAAAAGAAAACATTTTCTTTGTGCCATTTTCATAATTTTCTAAATTTATTGCTTCTTTTATTGTATTTATCGCTTTTATTTGCTATAATGAAAATGCTTTTAAGCTTTTAAAAATAAGATTGGGAGGATAGAGCCTATGAAAAAATGGAGAGCATTAGCGTGCGTCATGCTGGCGATAGCGATGCTTGCATCAACAGGTTTGATCGCCACGGCGAGAGAAGTCGTTTTCGGCGATGCGAACGGCGACGGGAAGGTTACTTCGCGGGATTCGCTGGTTGTGCGGCAGCATATTGCGGAATATGACGTGCGGGTGCCGGATATGCAGGCGGCGGACTATAACCAGGACGGAAGCATTACCGCAGCGGACGCAATGTTTATCCGGCAGACGGTGGCGAGGATTTTGGAGAGAAAACAGGGAGACGCGAAAAATCCGACGCTGCCCGCGGATTATGCGCAGGAAGAGAATGCTGCGATTTCAGTCAACCAGGTCGGATATTCAACCGACGCGCAGAAGGTTGCGAAAATCAGCCGGTCGACTTTCACAAAAGAGACCTTTACCTACTATGTCTATGATGTGGAAAGCCAGGAAGCGGTATATTCTGGGGAAAGCGAAGCGTTCCGACCGGATTCCAATGCCGGAAGCGAAACGGTCTATGTTGCGGACTTTGATTTTTCACCGGTTAGGACAGCCGGGACCTATGTGATCTGGGGACCGGAAGGCTATTCCTATGAATTTGTGATCGGAGACAATCCGTATCAGGAATTGGAAGACGCGATGGTAACCGCGCTGTATTATAACCGGTGCGGAGAAGCGTTGGACGTGAATATTGTGGGAGAAGGCTATGCGCATGATATCTGCCACACGGGAGACAACCCGGTCACATTGATTAACAAACTGGACAGAACCGAAGTCACTTATAAAGAAGATGGAGTAACGGTTGCCACAAGAACCCGGTATTGGGTGGAATCCGGCAAAGCGGAAGCCTCTGATTTTGCAGGCGGTCTGCATGATGCAGGCGATTATGGGCGGTATACCACGGCGGCGAACCAGGTTGTAGCGGATCTTCTGTATGCGTATGAAATGTACCCGGAAGCGTTAACAGTAGACGTGGTGACCGACAACGCGGGAGAAGAGCTGTCGGATGCGCTGGATGAGGCGCGCTATGAAGCGGAATGGATTCTGAAAATGCAGAATCCGGAAACCGGCGGCGTTTATTTCCGGCTTTGCACACAGGCGTTTGCCGGATGGACAGAAGCGCCGGATGAAGATGCTTCCTTTGATACCAACGGTCTTTATGCGACCCATGAAACCTTGAAATCGACAGCGGGGGCCTGCGGTGTGTATGCAGCCTGCTACCGGATGTTCAAAACCATCGATCCGGACTTCTCACAAAGATGCCTGGAAGCGGCGAAAAAAGCTTATGCCTGGGTGGAAGAACACAAGGATGATCCGGGTGCACATCATATTTTCGGAGAATCCTCCTGGAGAGACAAGGAAACGCCTGCTTTCACCGCCGGTACCTATGGTTCCACCAACGCCTGGTCGGATATGTGGTGGGCGGCTTGTGAAATGTTCCGCGCAACCGGCGAACAGAAATACCATGATGCGATTCAGACAATGTATGCCGAACAAAAGGATAAGCTCAGTTTGGTTTCCATCACCGCATATGATATCGGCGGCGCGGGCACATTGGCTTATTTGATGGCGGACAATACCGATGCAACACTGTGTGCAAACTTGTTAGCGGACATTGTAGCTGCTGCAGACAACACAAAGAAAACAACCGAGCGCGAAAAATATAATGTATCCATCGGCGCCGGCGGCTGGAATTGGGGATCTAACGCAATCATTACCAACAAATTGAAATCCTGTATTATGGCGGACTATTTTACCGGAACGGATACCTATGAAGATGTGATTCGCGACAACATGTCTTTCATTTTAGGCCGCAACGTGCTCTCGCAGAGCTTTGTGACCGGATTCGGCGAACAGTCGCCGCAGAATCCGCATCATCGGCCGATGATGCGTGCGAAGAGTCTGGGCTACGATCCGATCCCGGGCTGGGTTGTCGGCGGTATGAGCGGTTCCGGCGGCAGTTATGAAGATGTCAACAACGCTTACGACTACAACGAAGTTTGTGTCTACTGGAACACATCTCCGATTTTTGCAACCGCTTATATGATAAGCAGCGATTTAAACTGAAATCAAATCGGTCGGTACAGAAAACCTCCGGTATCATCAAGATGCCGGAGGTTTTAAATTTATCCCGAATCCGAAAGGAGGATCAATATGATCCGTATTTAGCGGTTATCTGTCAATATCTCGTTTTAAATTTGCAGTATTTTTTCCAAAATAACACGTTTTGCCCGAAAAATTTGTGATTGCCTTAAAAAAACAGTGGAAATTTCGAACAGAGCATGCTAAAATAAAATGAGAAAACAGCAGAAAGGGTTGTTTGTGAATGAAACTGGTTATTGCGATTGTGAACAAAGATGATTCCGGCGCTGTTGCCGCCGCTTTGCTGGACAGCGGATTTTCCGCCACCAAAATGGCGACGACCGGCGGATTTTTGAAATCCGGCAACACAACCTTCCTTGTCGGCGTGGAGGAAGAACAGGTCGATGACGTCATCGAGGTGATCAAAAAACACTCCAGCCGCCGCATGCAGTTGATGTCGGATATCAATCCGTATTCCGGCGGAGATTATGTCCCCTCCAACATTCAGGTAACCGTCGGTGGGGCGACTGTTTTTGTTGTGGATGTTGATTCGTTTCATAAATTATAAACCCCATGGACAGCGTTGGTATTTTCAAGGCCATGGTGCGTGCGGGCAAGTTTCCGCACGCAATGCTTTTAGAAGGTCCGGGTGCAAAGGATTTTGCACAGTTTGTCGCCACAACTGCGGTTTGCACTGCGGCGGAAAAGCCCTGCGGGCAGTGCGCGGCCTGCCGTAAGGCAGCCGATCATGCACACCCGGATATTCTGCCGTTTTATCCTGTTGGTGCGAAAAAGCAATATCCGGTTGAAACGGTGCGGCAGATTCGCACAGACGCGTATGTTCTGCCAAACGAAGCGGCAAGAAAAGTTTATATTTTGTATGATGTGGATAACATTGCGCCACCCGCGCAAAATGCACTTTTGAAAATTTTGGAGGAACCGCCCGCGCACGTGGTGTTTGTTTTGACCTGCTTGCAAAAATCGGCATTGCTGCAAACGGTGCTTTCCCGTGTTTTATTGTTTGCCTGTGGTGGTGAAGACAGCTTTAGCGAGCAGGCACAGCATGCAGCGGAAGAGATGCTAAAAGCCGTTTTATCGGTGAAAGAATTGGATCTGCTGCAGCTGACCCATGCGGCAAGCAGCGATAAACAGCTGTTTTTGGAAACGCTTGCAGCGATGGCGGCGCTGATCCGACAGGCCTGGCGGTGCAAGTGCGGGCTGCCCGATATAAACCCTGCGGCGAAAGAGCTGGCCGGCGGTATGACCACAGCCGCCTTGTTAAAAATGATCGACGCGGTCGACACTGTCGCAAATGCAGTGCGGGCCAACGGCAACATGCGCCTGTGTGCAACCAGGCTTTGTGCACTTTTAAAATCAGCTGCGGGCAAATGACCGCCCGTTGAAAGGATGAAAGAATTTATATGACAGAAGTGATCGGCGTTCGTTTTAAAAACGCCGGGAAAATTTATTATTTTGACCCTGTAGGGCAGCAACTGCGAAAAGGGGATTATGTGATCGTCGATACCGCTAAAGGCACGGAATGCGCCGAGGTGACGATGGAAAACAAGCAGGTGGCGGATAACACCATCATCCAGCCGCTGAAAACGATCACCCGGGTAGCTGGCAAAGAAGACCTGCGGCGGATGCGGGAAAATGCGCAAAAGGAGAAAAAGGCGTTTTCCATCTGCCAGGAGAAAATCGCAAAACATAAGCTCGACATGAAACTCACCGGCGTGGAATATGCCTTTGACCAAAGCAAGATCTTGTTTTTCTTCACGTCGGACGGCCGGGTTGATTTCCGTGATCTGGTCAAGGATCTGGCGGCGGAATTCAGAACCCGCATCGAACTGCGGCAGATCGGCGTGCGGGATGAGGCGAAAATGCTCGGCGGTCTTGGTATCTGCGGTCAGCCGTTTTGCTGCTCGCGTTTTCTGGATGAATTTCAGCCGGTATCCATTAAAATGGCGAAAGAACAGGGACTCAGTCCCAACCCGGTGAAGATTTCCGGCGCCTGCGGGCGGTTGATGTGCTGCCTTAAATACGAGCATGATACCTATGAGCAGTTGATCAAGGAAACACCGAACCAGGGTTCGGTCGTTCTCACACCGGACGGGAAAGGCATTGTGGTTGAAGCCAATGTTTTAACCGGGAAACTCAAGGTGCGGGTGGACAAAAATCCCGATATGACCCCTGCGGTCTACACAGTGTCGCAAGTGAAGGTGTTATCCCGCGGCGCGCACAGCAATCATCGCCGCAAACCGCAGGATATTATCGACGCCTACGATCAGTTGCAGAATTTAGAATAATATTGGAGAAAAACTTAGAATTTGCCTATTGAAAATTGTAAAGACATGTGTTAGAATGAGGTCACGGAGGTGTTATCAATGGCATATAAGATTTCTGACGAATGTATCGCATGCGGTGCATGCGCTGCCGGCTGCCCGGTGGAAGCGATTTCCGAGGGCGACGGTAAATTCGAAATCGATCCGGACAAATGCATCGACTGCGGCGCTTGCGCTGCCGGCTGCCCGGTGGAAGCAATTTCCGAAGCGTAAGCAAAATCAAAAATGAATGCGGGGCGGTTTTTAAAACGGTCTCGCATTTGTTATTTTTGCAATAAAAATGCCGCCGCGCCGGCAAGGAGGCTTACATGCTCAAATCCGAATCGATTGGGACCTATCGTGTTTTTTGTTCCGATAAACACACTTTCGGAACCGACGCGGTGCTGCTCGCACATTTTGCCGCCGTTCAAAAGGCAAAAACCATGTGCGACATGGGCACCGGCTGCGGAATCGTTGCGCTGTTAGCGCTGCGGGACAATGAAAAGCTGAGCTGCACGGCCGTTGACATCCAACCGCCGGCGATAGAGCTTGTTTTCAAAGCTGTTAAGGAAAACAGCCTTGAAAAGAGGCTTTTTCCGGTGCTGTGCGATATTCGGGAATTTGCGCATCTGCCGTCCGGCACGCATGGGCTGCAATTTGGCAGTTTTGATCTGGTCACCATGAACCCGCCCTACCGGAAACGCGGCGCGGGACTGCAAACCGGCGACCCCGAAAAAGATATTGCACGATTTGAGTTAGCATGTGATTTTGACGACTGCTGCGCGGCCGCCAAACGGCTGCTGCGCCCGGGCGGCCGGTTTTGTGTTTGCCACCGGCCCGACCGATTGACCGACGTGCTGTGCGCTATGCGGAAATGCGGCCTGGAACCTAAACGGCTGCGGCAGGTGCAAAATCGTGCCGGAACACAGCCGATGCTGATTTTGGTCGAGGGGATTTCCGGTGCGAACCCCGGCCTGCGTTTATTACCTGCGCTGTATCTTTGTGATGAAAGCGGGCGGGAAACAGCGGAGTTGAAAGCCATTTATGCGCCCTGGCAATACCCGCGCGGCGAAAAGGAAAAAACACAACAATGACAACCAACTGCGGCGGAGAATCCTGCCGTCTGCAAAAAGGAGCAAAACGATGAGCCGTTTATATGTGGTCGGCACACCGATCGGAAATTTAAACGATTTCTCCCCACGTGCGCTGCAAACGCTGCGGGATGTGGACTTTATCGCGGCGGAGGATACGCGGGTAACGCTGAAACTGTTAAACCGGTTTAACATTAAAACGCCGATGGTCAGTTATCATGAACACAACCGGCAGATGCGCGGCGCCGAGATTTTAACCCGTCTGCAAAACGGCGAAAGCTGTGCGCTGGTAACCGACGCGGGCATGCCAGCGATCTCCGATCCGGGGGAGGATCTGGTGCGGCTGGTGCGGGAGAACGGAATTGCGGTGGAATCGGTGCCGGGGCCGACCGCGTTTGCAACGGCGATGGCGGTATCCGGCATGCCGTCGGGGCGGTTCACTTTTGAGGGATTTTTAAGCATGAACAAGCGGGTGCGCACAGCACATCTGGATGCGCTGCGCGCTGAGACCCGCACCATGATTTTTTATGAAGCGCCGCACAAGCTGCCGGCAACGCTCAAAGATATGCTTGCCATTTTCGGCGATCGGGAAATCGCCCTTTGCAGAGAGTTGACAAAGCTGCACGAACAGGTGGTGCGCACAACGCTGTCCGCCGCTGTCGCATACACCGCCGAACACCGTCCGGTGGGGGAATATGTCGTGATTGTGCAGGGACTGAAAGAATTGCCGCCGGAACATGCCTATACATTGGAAGACGCGGTGAAAATCGCAAAAGAATACATGCAAAACGGGATGTCCGCTGCCGCAGCAGCTAAGGAGGCGGCCGCACAGACCGGTTTGAAAAAAGGCGAGATCTATAAACAGGTGGTGGAAACAAAGTGATCAAGACCAATGCGATGCGCATGCTGGACAAAGCGTCGATCGCCTATGATGTCGTGGAATATCCGGTCGATGAATCGGATTTAAGCGGTGAACATGTCGCTGAAACGATGGGGGAGAACCCATATCGGGTATTTAAAACACTGGTGGCAAAAGGGGATAAAACCGGCTATTGCGTGTTTTGCATTCCCGTTTGCGCACAACTGCATTTAAAGCGGTGCGCCGAAATTTCCGGCAACAAAAAGATCGTGATGCTGCCGCTGAAAGACCTTTTGCAGGTGACCGGCTACCAGCGCGGCGGCTGTTCCCCGATCGGCATGAAAAAGCAGTTTTTAACCTTTATCGACCGGTCTGCGCTGCAATATGATTCGATTTATTTAAGCGCCGGTCGGCGCGGCTTGCAGATGGTGATCGCACCGCAAGCAGTGGCGGACTTTACCGGCGCTACCTTTGCGGTTTTGACTGAATTTAAGGGGGATGAGGAAAATGGCTAAATTGTCGCGCCGTGTCGACATGTGCAGCGGGCCGTTGCTTAAAAATATCTTGATTTTTACCTTTCCGATCATGGTGTCCGGCGTTTTGCAGCTATTGTATAACGCGGCGGATATCATCGTTGTCGGTCAGTTCGAGGGTCCGGCGTCCTTAGCGGCGGTCGGCTCGACCAGTTCTTTGTCGCAGCTTCTGGTCAATATGTTTATGGGACTGTCGGTCGGCGCCTGTGTATGCGTTGCCAAAAGCTACGGGGCACGGGACGACGACGGGGTTTTCAAGGTTGTGCACACCTCCATGGGGTTGAGCGTTATCTGCGGCGTTGTGATCGCGGCGCTGGGATTTATTTTCGCCCGACCGGTTTTGGAATTAATGCAGTCGCCGGAAGACGTGATCGATTTATCGACATTGTATTTAAAAATCTATTTTCTCGGCTGTCCGGCGACAATGGTCTATAACTTTGGCGCGGCAATTCTGCGCTCCGTCGGGGACACAAAGCGCCCGCTTTACTTTTTGATTGTATCCGGCGCTGTCAACGTTGTTTTGAATCTGTTTTTGGTGGTTGTTGTCCGCATGAACGGCGTGGCGGGCGTCGCGCTGGCAACGGTGATCTCACAGGTTCTCTCGGCGGTCATGGTGGTTGCCTGCCTTTGCCGTTCGATGGAAAGCTACCGTTTGCGGCTGCGGCATTTGAAAATCTATAAAGAAAAACTCGGTGAAATTCTGCGCATTGGTATTCCGGCAGGGGTCCAGTCCTCTTTATTTTCGATTTCCAACATCATGATCCAGTCCTCCGTCAATGGTTTTGGGTCCGCCGCAATGGCCGGCAATTCCGCTGCATCCAGCGTTGAATCCTTTGAATATACCCTGATGAATTCTTTCCATCAGTCGGCGCTGTCCTTTACCGGTCAGAACGTTGGGGCAAAACAGCCGGAACGCATCAATAAGATCAACGGAATCTGTGCCTTGATGGTCACGGCGGTCGGCGTGCTTTGCGGCATTGTTATCAATCTTTTCGGCACGCAGCTTTTATCGATTTACAACACCGATCCGACCGTTATTTCCTATGGGCTGATCCGCTTTTCGGTCGTGGCGCGTTTTTATTTTCTCTGCGGCGTCATGGAGGTGCTGCTTGGCGGGCTGCGCGGTATGGGGAATTCTTTCATTCCGATGCTGTCCTCGGTGATCGGTGTGTGCGGGCTGCGGGTTGTCTGGATCTACACCGTGTTTGCCGCCGACCGGTCGCTCTATATCCTTTACTGGTCCTATCCTGTCACATGGATTGTCACCATTGCGGCGCATTTTGTCACCTATGTGATCGTGAAACGGCAATGCGATCGAAAATTAGGGGAACCGGCTGCAAATCATTGAATCGAAACGAAAAGAGCGGGATAGTTTTGCAACTTGCATAACTATCCCGCTGCGGTTTTTGCAAAGCAAATGGTAAAATTCAACAAACAATCGATTGTTCTTTATTAAAAATAAACAAATAAAATTCAATATATTAAAAAAGATTGCAAATTTATAAACAACGTGCTATACTGAAACCTGTAAAATCCTTTTACAAATTCATCACAGAATCAGGAGGCAGGAACATATGAAAAAAATGCAAAAGATTGTCAGCATCACACTGGCGTTGCTGTTGGTAATCGGCACATTGGCTGCGGTCGCATCCGTGTCCGTTTTTGCGGCGCCGGAAGGCATGACAGTCCCGGACACGCCGATCACCATGTCGGGCGGCTGGGGATCTAACACAGGCCCTGGCGGCACGCAGGCGCCGACCTATACCGACGGCGGGAAAATTGCGAAGATTGACGTCGTCCCCAAAAACGATGGCGCTTCCACGGAAAACGCGCAGTTTTATTCTGACCTGAAAGGCGGTCAGGAACTTTATGACGCGGCAGTTGAAACCGGCGGTAAGATCGCGATCGACTTTCTTGGCAACTTCACAACCGAAGGCGGCGCCAATAAAGCGCATATCAAATTGATCAACAACGGTTCCTCTTCGGAAAAAACATTAACGCCGCAGGACACGGCATATGAAATTGAAACCGGTAAACTGCTCACGCTCACTTTTGATCTGGATCAATGGGTCATTGCAGGCAAGACCGGCGCAAACACAAAATATCTGCAGGTTTCCTTTATGGGATACTCTTTTGGTAAGATTTTAAAGGACTCCGTGTTCTACATGTCCGCACCGTATGTGATTCCGGGCGAGGGACCGGTTGAAACGACCGAATCCACCGAACCCACTGAAGAATCGACCGAGCCAGAGGGCGGTATCACAGTGCCGGACACGCCGGCAACCATGTCCGGCGGTTGGGGCTCCGGTGTTGAAAATCCGACCTACACCGACGGCGGCAAAATCTCTGTGGCAAAAGTCACCGGATCTGAAACGGACAATGCACAATGGTGGAATGACCTGAAAGGCGGTCAGGAGCTGTATGATGCGGCTGTTGAAACCGGCGGGAAAATCGCGATCGATTTCTATGGCGATTTCACCACTGCGGGCGATGAAAACAAAGCTTATATCAAATTTATCGGCAACGGTTCTTCTGACGCAGAAACCATGACACCCAGCGATAAATCTTATTTGATTGAAGCCGGAAAAGTCACTACTGTGACCTTTGATCTGGACGTTTGGGTAAAAGCAGATAAAACTGCTGCGGATACCAATCATCTGCAGGTTTCCATGCTCGGCTATACTTATGGAAAAATCCAGCCGGGCTCCGTGTTCTATATGTCCGCACCGTATGTGGTAGGCGGGACAGGTCCGGTCGAACCGACCGAATCGACAACGGAGTCGACGACAGAGCCGACGACGGGAAGCGGCGAACCGGATAAGATTTACGATCCGACCATTCGCATGACCAAGTGGTATAGCAACTCTTCTGAAATTGTTTACAATTCGGAAGACGGAACATTGAGCTGGACGAGCGGAGATCTTACCAACAAGCAGATTCAATTTGCGGTGCAGCTGTCTGCAGCCCAGGAAGAAAAGCTGGCTGCGTTGGCGGAAAAATCCACAGACGGTAAAGTCTACATGGATGTTACCGGAACGTTTGATACCGGCGCGGCAGACGCAGGTTCCATCCGCGCGTTCTTCAAATATGGTCTGGGTTCCGATCAAACATTGAACTATGGAAAAGATTGGGAATACACCCTGTATTCCGGACAGTCCGTTGCATTGGCATTCGATGTGGACGATCTTCTGGAAAATGCAAATGCGTTGGTTGTGCAGATGAACAATTATACCTATGGCACACCGAAGGTTTCGAATGTGAATTTGACGTTCTCACCGTTCTATGTCTATGGTGAACCGGAAGAACCGACTGAATCGAGCAGCAGCTCTTCTTCAAGCAGCTCTTCTTCAAGCAGCAGCTCTTCTTCGAGCAGCGATGTGCAAGAACCGACCACATCGGAATTCCCGGCATATGATGCGTCTCAGCCCAACATCGTGATCGAAAACGCGCAGGCAATGCCTGGCGGCACAGTGGAAGTTCCGATCACACTGAACAACAACCCGGGCATCTGGTCGGTGCGTTTCGATGTGCAGTATGACCGTGAAAAACTGCAGCTCACAGAAGCTAAAACAGAAGGCGTGTTTGCAGAAGGCGCAATGCCCTCTCCGATCGAGAATGAAGTTTTCTCTTATTCCTGGGAGAACGGAAACGTGCAGGAAGATGAAGAAAATGATCCGGCTCTCAGCAACAACTTCTCAGAAGACGGCGTGCTGGTCACACTGGTCTTCAAAGTTAGCGACGATGTTGCAGTCGGCGACGTGCTGGATCTGATCTTTGTGAACTATGATCCGTCTGACTTCTTCAAGGTGGAAGGCGAAAAGGGCGAAACACAAACAAATGTTGCGTTCACCTTCCGCGCAGGACAGATCACCGTTGTGGAAGAAATCGAAGAACCGACCAATCCGACGCAACCCGAAGTGAAATACGGCGACATCAACAACGACGGGAAGTACACGGCGACAGACTCGATGTATATCCGTTTGATTGTTGCGGAACTGGATAAAGAGTCGCACAACATGAACTATGAAGCGGCAGATGTGAACGGCGATGATAAATACACAGCGGCAGACACGATGTATGTCCGTCGTCTGGTAGCGGAGCTGATCACAGAAGATGAGTTGCCGGTCAATCAATAAAAGATAGCGCTTTGGCAAAGGTCAAAGCCGGAAATCAAATGTCCGCCAACCGGAATTCCCGGTTGGCGGACACTTTAATTATAAGGTAAATTTGACTTCAATCAAAATTTCTTGAAATTTGTAAGTTTAACAAAGTTGATCTTTAAGAAACCGATAAAAAGCTTTTTTATCTTAAATTTTGCGGTTGATACTTGGTCATTTTGTAAAAAATCAAAAACGTCATTTGTGTAGATCTAACAAATAATTAAATCTGACTATTAAAATATTGCAAAACAATCAACAACGTGTTATACTGAATCTACAAATTTTATTTGTATTTTATCACAAATAATAGGAGGAAAGTCAAAATGAACACAACAAAAAAGATCATAAGTTTAGCATTATCTTTGCTGCTTGTGATCGGCACAGTGGCTGCGGTTGCATCCGTGTCCGTTTTTGCGGCGCCGGAAGGCATGACAGTGCCGGACACACCGGTCACCATGTCCGGTGGGTGGGGTTCTGGTGTTGAAAACCCGACCTATACCGACGGCGGCAAGATTTCCGTGGCGACAGTTAACAAGACCGAAACAGACAATGCACAGTGGTATAACGACCTGAAAGGCGGTCAGGATCTTTATGACGCGGCTGTTGAAGCAGGCGGTAAGATTGCAGTCGATTTTTATGGCGAGTTCACCACTGTTGGCGGCGAGAACAAAGCGTATATCGCTGTCCTCGGCAACGGCTCTTCCGACAGAAAAACATTGACTCCGAGCGATTATGATTATTTGATCGAATCCGGAAAACTGGTCACCTTGACTTTTGATCTGGATCAATGGGTCATTGAAGGCAAGACCGGCGCAAACACAAAATATCTGCAGGTTTCCATTTTGGGCTATACTTTTGGTAAGATCCAGCAAGATGGCGTGTTCTACATGTCTGCGCCTTATGTGATCCCAGGCGAGGAGCCGGTTGAACCCACAGAACCTACTGAGGAAACCACCGAACCCACGACTCCTTCCGAAGAACTGACCGTTCCGGACACACCGGTCACCATGTCCGGTGGTTGGGGTTCTGGTGTTGAAAACCCGACCTATACCGACGGCGGCAAGATTTCTGTGGCAACAGTCGGCGCTTCCGAAACAGAGAATGCGCAGTGGTGGAATGACCTGAAAGGCGGTCAGGAACTTTATGACGCGGCAGTTGCAGCAGGCGGTAAGATCGCGATCGATTTCTTGGGCAATTTTACCACAGCGGGCGATGAAAACAAAGCTTATATCAAATTTATCGGCAACGGTTCTTCCGATGAAAAAACCATGACGCCGAGCGACAGTTCTTATTTGATTGAATCCGGAAAAGTCACTACTGTGACCTTTGATCTGGATGTTTGGGTAAAGGCAGACAAAACCGCGGCGGATACCAATCACCTGCAGGTTTCGATGCTGGGCTACACCTATGGAAAAATCCAGCCGGGCGGCGTGTTCTACATGTCCGCACCTTATGTGGCTGGCGGATCGACCGAGCCGACTGAGCCTACCGAAGAACCGACCGAACCCACAGAGCCCACGCAACCGAAAGATGAGATCACAGCGCCCACAACGCCGATCAGACTGTCCGGCGGCTGGGGTGCCGAAGGTTTAGCTAACCCGAGCTACAAAGACAGCGGCAGAATCGCTTATTCGAATGGTACAGTAAGTGGAAACGGCCAGCTCTATTTGGATATGAAGAACTTTGAAGAACTTTATAACCAGGCGGTAGAAACGGGTGCAGAAGAAATCTCCTTTGACATCTATGCAGATTTCACAGAAGGCACCGGTGTGACTTTTAAAGCGGACATCAACATGGATCATACCAATTGGGCGCTGAACAACGACAGCTCGTTGGTTTATTTCCAAGCGGGCGACGGCGTTAGAACCGTTAGCTTCCCGCTGAGCACATGGGTACCGGAAGGCAAATCCGCAGCGGACGCAAAAGCGATGCATGTTTGCTTCATGGCATATACCTATGGTAAATATTCCGGAACAGTTTATGTGACTGCTCCTTATCTTGCAAGCGCACAGGTTGAAGAACCGACCGAATCGAGCAGCAGCTCTTCTTCAAGCAGCTCTTCTTCAAGCAGCAGCTCTTCTTCGAGCAGCGATGTGCAAGAACCGACCACATCGGAATTCCCGGCATATGATGCGTCTCAGCCCAACATCGTGATCGAAAACGCGCAGGCAATGCCTGGCGGCACAGTGGAAGTTCCGATCACACTGAACAACAACCCGGGCATCTGGTCGGTGCGTTTCGATGTGCAGTATGACCGTGAAAAACTGCAGCTCACAGAAGCTAAAACAGAAGGCGTGTTTGCAGAAGGCGCAATGCCCTCTCCGATCGAGAATGAAGTTTTCTCCTATTCCTGGGAAAATGAAAGCTTGAATTCCAACCTGTCGGAAGACGGCGTGCTGGTCACACTGGTCTTCAAAGTTAGCGGCGATGTTGCAGTCGGCGACGTGCTGGATCTGATCTTTGTGAACTATGATGAAGACGATTTCTTCAAGGTTGAAGGCGAAAACGGCGAAACACAGCCGAACGTTGCGTTCACCTTCCGCGCAGGACAGATCACCGTTGTGGAAGAAATCGAAAAACCGACCCAGCCGACCCAGCCTGCAGTGAAATACGGCGACATCAACGAAGACGGAAAATACACGGCGACAGACTCGATGTATATTCGTTTGATTGTTGCGGAACTGGATCAGGAGTCGCACAACATGAACTATGAAGCGGCAGATGTGAACGGCGATGATAAATACACAGCGGCAGACACGATGTATGTCCGTCGTCTGGTAGCGGAGCTGATCACAGAAGATGAGTTGCCGGTCAATCAATAAAAGATAGCGCTTTGGCAAAGGTCAAAGCCGGAAATCAAATGTCCGCCAACCGGAATTCCCGGTTGGCGGACACTTTAATTATAAGGTAAATTTGACTTCAATCAAAATTTCTTGAAATTTGTAAGTTTTTAAAAAGTGGTCTTTTAAAAAACCGTAA
>CAMMAZ010000038.1 GCA_946493765.1 uncultured Clostridia bacterium
CATTCGTCACTTCTTTTTTTATTCTTTTTGTAACACATCTATTGTAAACCTACATTTTCTGAAAGAATTCTTTAAAATGACGAAATCAGATCCGCATTGTACAATCGCAGCAACATTACATCCGCAGCGGTAAATTTTCCGTCTTTTGAAACGTCGGCCAGATCTTTGAAAATGGTGACGTTGAACGCTGCGACATACTGCCGCACCGCCATGACATCCGACACGGTCACTTTTCCGTCTCCATTTGCATCTCCCATTAGGTTCGGAAAATTGGATTTGCCAGGCTGCACATAGGTTCGTTCATAGGTGTAAAAAACAGTAAACCCGTTTTGATTCAAAAATACTTTATTAAAGCAGAGATATCCGTCTTTCACGCCGATCGCCGCGAAAGCTGCCGTTTCATCGGGCAAATTGTAAACCGGGACAGCCTCCAGAGCATCCAAATTCAGCCGGTAAATTTGATTGGCAGTGTTAAAGTAAAGCTCATTTTCAAAAAAAGTAATATTGGTATCGGCGCCTTGCCAATATCCGTCATACAAATAGAGATCGTTTGGATTGGCATCTTTGCCGAATGACCAAGGAACGGTTTCAAACTGATAAATGCTTTGCGCGCCCGATATCTGGCCGGCATCCATTTGCATCAGTTCGCCGCTGCTATTGTCCCCTTCACGAAGATAATAATAGCTGCCGTCGTAGTAATAAATCATATTGACTGCATCTTCCCAGAAACCACTGATAGACCGGCCGTTGGCGGCATACGGACTTTCCCACCCATAAAATCCGAGGGCATACATCTCGGCATCTGTTTTCAGAAAATAGTCATGAGCGGATCCGAAGATATTGGTCAGATCAAATTTGTTTTCACCTTCAAAGCCGGAATAGAGAAGCAAATCATCTGATGTGCAGTCTACGTGATAGTAAGTGCCATTGACCAGAACAATGTTCCACGCATGCTGCATATCAAGAGAAAAAACAAATTCTGCTTGAATTCCAAGCTGTTGCGCAACAAGCTGAAAAGCTAGCGCATAGCCCTGACAGATTGCCATCCCATCAACCAGACAGCCGTAGGCTGTGGAGGACAGCTCGTCGGAGTAGCCTTCGGTATACAGTTTTTTATCATAGCCGCACAAATTTGTGATATATTCATGCAGCAGCAGGATCTTACCAATTTGTGTCGGCGCCTGACCGGCATAAGCGGCAGCGGCATTGACCGCTGTGTCCAGTTCTGCCTGTCGCGCGGAAAGTTCCCCTTTTTTAAAGCAATAGCGGAATTCCAATTCAATGACACGGGAATTAAATTCATAATAAGAATACCGCACAATCGGAGATACATAAAAATATTCGGGATGTCTGCCCACGATTGCATTATAAATAGAATCAATATCATAGACAGAAATATTGAAGTCTTCGATATCAACTGTGGTCGCCATACGCTCCCAGGCGTTTAGAATGGTTTGCTCAAGGCGCGATGATGAAGACGCCGGTGCCGCAGCAACGCCGACAGAAAAGGGAGAAACCAATAAAATAGCGGCAAGCAGACAGCAAATTGTTTTTTTCATAGCAATCTCCTTTTTAAATAATAGATAAAAATTGACGGGAAAATTTTTATACTTCCCGCCAATTTTTTTAGTGTTTATCGTTTTCCTGATGGTTTGAATCGTCTTTTTTCTCTTCCGGTTTGGATTCTTGCAGGATAGATTCATATTTTTCATTTTGTTGTGCAGTTTGCCGCGCACTCTTTTTACGCATGGTGGCATAAATGATATAACCGCCTACAGCTAAAATCAGAATGATCACAACAATTAAAACAATGGTGCCGGTCGACAAACCGTCGGACTTGTTATTTGATGTGGTAATACCATCCGGACTTTCCGCTTGCGTATCGGAATCATTTGGGGCAGCTGCATCGGGGCTGTTTTCCTGTATGTCGGTTTCTTGGATTTCTCCGGAGGCACTGTCTCCGTGATTTTGATACCAGCTGTCTGCCTGTGAAATCTGCGTGAGCGTTTGCCCGTCACTGTCTGTTTGCGGATTACCGCTATCGTCGGTTACAATAATGGTCTGCTGAGACTGGGATGCACTGGACGGTCCTGCATTCGGAGCAGTAGTTTTTGACGACTGCTGTGTGCCCGGATTGGAAGCCTGCGGAATCTCAATTTTTCCGTCTGTGTACGAAAATGCAACTTCCACGGCCATATCCTGATAATTTGCAGCTTCAGCATTGTATTTAATGATATCCGACGAATCCTTGTTGATAAACGTCAGATCGTAGTCGCCGCTTTTGGCGTCTTCACTGACATGGAAACAAAGCGTGATCAAAAGACCGCTGTTGGTGTTGTTGGTAAACGATGCGGCTTCGGAATACAACACAAATGTTTCATTGGTTAATGGACTTAAAGTCAGCTCACCCCCAGTGAAAACCTCACCGATTAAAGCATCGGTCAGTTGCAGATTTTCATTATCGTAAGCAACGGAAATTTTAACCGACCAGACGCCCGGATTGTTGCGCAGGTAAATCGGAACATTCACATTACCACCAGCCGTCGCCTGCGCAGTACCGATTTCGAGGGTTGGCGTTCCGGCTGCCAGTGAGGTAAAAGATACTGACAAAGCGGAACACAAAAGGAGAATCATAAGAAAAGCAGAAATGATCTTTTTCATAAATACATCCATCCTAAAATTTATTTCATCTTTTTCGATTTGATAAAATTGAAAAATAATTTAAACTATTATAACACAAAAATAACAGTTTGTCATCTTATTTTTTACGGTTTCAACAGTTCTTTTTCAGAAAATAGCTCTTGATTTTTTAGAGGGCATATTTTATTATAAATATATCGTTAATATTTATGAATTGGGACGTATGTAAATGATAAAATGTTTTAGAAAAATAGTTTGCTGGTTTGTCGTGTTCGTTTTTTGTCTGTCATTTCCCGCACTGTGTGCGGGAAATGATGTGCAGGCGAAAGTTTTAGATGAAAGCGCACAGCTGGTAGCGGATGTGGAGATCGATATGCCGTCCGGCTTTTTGTTTTATACCAATGCGGACGTGGATCAAAGCGTTGATTTTTTCAACAGATTTCCCATTTCCAAAACCGCGGCAATTGAACGGATCAACAAAGGCGTTGTAATCGACGGCTTTTCGTCTTCACAGCAGCAGGAGATTCAGATCACCGTTACCAGTGATTCTTTCTCCAAAGCAATTGTCAATTTTTCACCCATGGACGAGGCGGGAAAACAGAAAGTGATGGAACGCCTGTCTGCCGGTTTAACAGAGCAGCAGCATACGCTGCTTCGCAATCCGGAGGTCCGTACCATCGGCGGCTATGATTTTATCGAATACAGTGCGCGTATCGGCAGCAGCGACAGTGGATATAGTTACACAGCGGTGATGACCATCGTCGGCGGTCGGTATTATGAATGTGTATATTACTGCGCTTCTCCTGTGCCGGATGATGAAACAGCTGCGCAGATGGACGAAACATTGGGGAATTTTTCATTGCAGATAAAAGGAAACAGCGGCGAACTGTTTAACAACACAATTTTCAGCGTGGTCGCCATTCTTGTGATTATTGCAGCCTGTTTGGTTGTGCTTTGGGTGTTGTTTTCGCTGTTCCGCATGTTTTTGCGCCGGCAGAAACAGCAGCATGTGCGGGTGAAAAAAAGAGATTAAGAAGCTATTGCATAATTTTTGAAAAATGCGTAAAGATAAGGAAAAAGGAAGCAACGGAGGCATTTGTTTTGAATTATCTATGGGCATTTTTGATCGGCGGCGCTTTGTGCGTTGTGGGACAATTGCTGATTGACTACACCAAACTTACCCCGGCGCGTATTTTAGTCGGTTATGTGGTGGCGGGTGTCATTTTAACAGCGATCGGCGTTTATGAACCGCTTGTCAAGTTTGCGGGAGCCGGCGCTTCGGTGCCGTTGACCGGATTCGGTTATTCATTGGCCAACGGCGTCAAGCAGGCGGTATCGCAAAGCGGCTTTTCCGGTATTTTTACCGGCGCGCTGTCTGCAACGGCGGGCGGGATCACCGCGGCTGTTGTATTCTCTTATTTTGCGGCGCTGGTTTCAAAATCCAAAGATCAAAGCTAAAAAGAAAAACAGCCCTAGAAGGGCTGTTTTTTTGAGCATAATTGCGCTGTGCCGCATCAGGCCTCGGCTTCTTCCGCGTTCAGCTTATCCAGGCGGTTGATGACCAGATCCAGTTCTTTTTCAAGCTGGGCAAACTGTTCGCGGTCGTCGCTTTGTGCGTCTTCTTTCAGCGTCTGATTTTCAGCTTGCAGTGCGGCAATGCGTTCTTGCACGAACGGCAGATTCAAAATCGTGTTTTTGATCGTTTCATTTTCTGTTTTCAACGCCTGAAACGTTTTTTTCAGTTCCTTGCAGACAGTTTCCAGGCTTGCATAATCCGCTGCCAGCTGTTCGCTTTTCGCACCGGCGGCCTGTGCCTGTTCCTGTGCCGCTTGCAGTTCATTTTCGATGTCTTTTTGTTTTTCCTGCGCGTCGGCCAACTGTGCTTCGAGCTTTTCGGTCTGCTGCTTTAAGGTGTCGTTTCGATTGACAAGATCGATATTTTTTTCGATCTCGTCGTTCAATTTTTCGGATATTTCCTTGATTTCTTTGGCGTTGGCGGCTTTAACGCCTTCCAGATATTTCAAGACGTCCTTTTTGTTGAATCCACCGAACAGCGTCGTTTTGAACAATCCGTTTTCTCCCACTGCCGTTCCTCCTTTGCAACGCGGGTATCTTTATCAATCAGTATAGCATAAATTTACATGAAAAGCAATGCTTTATCTAAAATCGATCACAAGAACAAAATCCTCGTTTCGGCCGGCTGCCGGCGGTGTAAATTGCACGCCGTCCGTTAGCTGTTCGGCTTTTGCCGGCAAATAATCACCGGTGCGCGGATCCATCCATTGTGCGCTAAAGGGTCGGGCAAGGGGTTTGAGCCGGCAGGGAATGCCAAATGGACAGTAAACCAGGATATAATTTTCTCCCTTTGTCGCGACCTGCCGCTGGGCGCCGCCGAAATTTTCCGCTAACAGATCGTTTGCGGGAACGCGGTCAAAAAAGCTTTTGGATTCCATGAGCCGCTTTAAATACTGCATCTGGTTTGCACCGGGACGTTCCAGCGCCTGAAATGTGGTCATCAGAAAATAGTTCGGTTTTTGAAGAAAATCAAAATAGCGCATGTCTTCCCGGTTTTTCAGCATCGGCCAAACGCAATGGTGTCCGTAGGTGACGCCGAAGGAACCGGTGAAAACCGCATAATAGGAAGCACGGCGCACGTCGGTATCGTCAAAAAATCCGTTCACGGGATCAAAGCCGATCGGATGGTCTTCATAATTGCATTCGCCCTCCACCACCGGGCGGACAGGCGTTTTCCTATAATCGGCGGCAATCATTTGATCGGTATTGGTGATCGCGTCGCTGTGTCCGGATTGGATCATGTTAAAATCCAGCCAGTCTTCATTTTGCACAAAATCTGAAGAGGATGTTCCCCCCATGGGATGAAAGGTCATCAACTGCTCTGCACCGCCAGCCTTGATTCCCTCGGCCATCCGGCGGACGATCTGCAGCTGTGCGTCGGTTTCCACCGGCCGGTCGCCGCCTAAGATCCAGATGACGTTATCGGCATTTTTATATCGCTGTCCTAAAAACTTTCCATAGGCAAACGCGTTGTCCGGATTGAATATTTCAGGCCCTTTTCCCCATTTGAGATTCCATTTATCTCCCCACGATGGGACCAGCGCCACATACAGATCATATTTTTCGGCAAGAGCAAGGACTTTGTCGATGTGGTCAAAATAATTATTTTCACCGCTAATGTCCGGTTTGTCCGGACGAAACACACCGCTTTCATCTTTGCAAAGCGGTACCCGTCCGTCGGCATTCGGGATCGTCAGGCCGTCGAACTCGCTTAAAATAACGGTCTGGATCACATTGAAGCCCTGCTTGGCGCGTTTTTTAAAATAATCCTCCGTTTGCTGCACCGTCAATTTACGCAGCAGCTCCCATGCGGTATCTGCCAGCCAGAAAAACGGCGTATGATCTTGCAGCATCAAAAAGCGTTTGTTTTCGCTGACCATTAGTTTTTGCATCATCGTTTCGCCTCCCGTTTTTTTCAACAATAGCACAGAATATTTGAATATGCAAGCATTCTTTTTATTTTTCTTGACTTTAAATGCAAACCATGATAGACTGATAAAAAATCAGGAGGAAGGATGCAATGAAAACGACAGGTTTTGTTTTTAAAAATGTAACCATGCTGCGCGGTGGGTATTCGATTTGTGATCACGCCGGGCTTTCTTCGTTGCATTCATTTTAAAGAATCGTTGTTTTAAAAAGAATGAAAAACGGTGCGGGCTCTGAAAAGTGAGAGTCCGCACCATTTTTGTATTTTGAAAGGGGAGAAGCACCATGCAAATCGACGTGACCAACGTTGCCTTAGAAACAGACCGGTTGCTGCTGCGCGGCTGGTCGGACGTCGATCTTGAAGATTTTTATACCTATGCCAGCGTTCCCGGCGTCGGGGAAATGGCGGGGTGGAAGCACCATGCGTCCAGAGCACAAACGGCGGCGGTGCTCAGGATGTTTCAATCGGAAAAGAATGTTTTTGCGGTGGTCGAAAAACAAAGCGGCAGGGTGATCGGTTCGGTCGGCCTGCATCGCTCCTGGGCGGATTTTGTGCCGGAGCTACAGCGTTTGCACTGCAAAGAGATCGGCTATGTTTTGTCCAAGACTTATTGGGGACAAGGGCTGATACCGGAGGCGGTACGCCGTGTGATCGCCTATTGCTTTGATGTGTGCGGACTCGATGCAGTGACCGTCAGTCATTTTAAGGAGAACGATCAGTCCCGCCGGGTGATCGAAAAATGCGGGTTTCGCTTTTACAAAACCGGCAGCTATTTTGCCAAAGACCTGCAACAGACATTTGAAACAAAGGAATATATTTTGTACCGCCGGCCGGATTGAAAAATTCTTTGGTTCGCCGAAAAAACGGCCGGCATACCATTTTGTAACACTTTTTATGCAACGCGCCCCGATTGCCATGTTTTGGACAATCGGGGCGCGGTTTTTTGCATCATTTTCCGCAAGAGACAGGATAAAGTCATCTTTCCTGCGGGAACATGCATTTATGTATCTTTGGTGTGAGAAAGAAACCTTTTTAGCACCGATGTTTGGCCGCGTGGAAAGACAAAGTGTCAAATCGTGCGGCGCCTGATGCGACTTCGATTTTCACAACGCTTTCCGCCGCCGCAGACAAAAACATCGGTTTGGAAAGTTGCGGCTGGCCGGTAGGAGCAAAATGTTGTTTTGACAGAAGTGTTTCATTCTGGAAAACCAGCACATCGGTATCGGTCAGTGGGAAAAGTGAAAAAGAAACACGGTCTTTTTCATGCAGATCATAAACGCTGTAGCAGGCAAACTCGCCGGTTTCCATCTCCAAAAGATAGCAGTTAAAGCTTTTTTCGGCTTTAATAGGATCAAACGGCGCCGGGTCCAAAACGATTTTCATGCCGCAGCCAAGCCGGTAAGGGGAGGATTCCGTCCGTTTTCCGCTGCAGGCGAGCTGTTTTGGAAATGCATCGAAATCCGTTGCCCGCACAACACAGTTTGGCCGTCGCAATACGGCGGCGGTCACCTTTGGATGCTTGATGCAATTTTCAAATTTGCAGTTTTCAAGGTATTCGTCGAGTATTTGCCGGGTTTCAGACGGCGCAAGCAACGGCTCACCGTTCACAGAGTCGATGAACAGATCCCAGTTTTCCGGCTTTTGAATCGTCAGCGGCGCATTCTCATCACCGATTTTCTTCCACGGCCAGATGTTGATCCCGATCCCCAAAGAAAGGGCCAGCGGATACATTGCCGAAAACCAGGTCAGTTCATTTTCACCGCTTTCACCCAGCCACAAAGGGCAGTCAAGCGCCTTTGCACGATCCAAATACGGCTGATAGGAACTGATGTCCGGCACACACCAATACCGGTGGAAATGCAGCAGCATATTTTCATCATACTTTTGGTCAAAAACCTCCAGCCGGGTCGACCAGTGATGTCCCTCCAGCGATAAAAGATGCCGGTTATCCACCTTTCGGATGGCAGCGCAGGCCTCTTTATAAAATAAAGCGAGCTTCGGAACCAGATAATCGACATCTCCGTTGCGGTCGGGGGTGTGCAGCGGTTCGTTTAACAGATCATAGCCGCCGACGATCCAGCGCCCGGCGTAACGCCGCGCGATTTCTGTCCACAACCCGATCGCTTTATCCCAACTGTCCGCATCGTCAAACAGATGTGGAAAATCGTCTGCGCTGTCGTCGATATTGGTGCCGGTCTGCCCACCGGGTGCGCCGTGCATGTCGATAAAAGCATAAATTTTATATTTTTCGCACCAATCGATACAGCGATCCAAAAGAGAAAATCCCGCATCTTTAAAATGCAGACCGGGTTTATCTTCCAAAAACAGCCGCCAATTGATCGGGATCCGCACGGAATTGCAGCCCAGCTGCGCCATGTAACGGATATCCGTTTGCGATACATAAATATCTCGAAACCGTTTCCAGAACGTGTCGGCATAAGCATCACCCGCCAGCTTGCGAATCGTCGCTTCCATTTTGCGGGAACGGTCAAAATTTTTTCCGGCGCGCCACATATAGCCTTCATTTAAAAGCCAATTGCCGAGTCCCCATCCGTATAACAGGATCTCTTCACCTTTTTCGTTGACAATGGCGGTGCCTTTTGCCTGCAAAAAGCCGTTGACACGGCTGCGATCCAATTTTTCAATCATACCGTGTGCCTCCTTTTCCATCCCTGTTACGGGGTATTTTAGCATATGCTGCATGCAATGTAAACCCTAAAAAGCGTGGAATGGAAATTTTGTTTACAAAATCAGCGCCGGCCAATCAAAACGGCACCAAAACGGCATGGGTGTCATAGAATGATAATGGCATTACAGCGTTGGCATGCGGTTTTGCAGCGCCGGCAAACGTTTGTAAACACGAATTAAATCACAGAATGGAGATTGTTATGGATCAGTCTGTTATGGATCGTTATATCGATGAAATGCAAAAAATGTACAAAATAGCGAAAGCAAAAGACCCGAATTATGTGACTGCCGCCACAACACCGGCGTTGCCGGGAACCGGGTATCTCGTTATGCAGGTCACGACCATGCGGTCGACCTATCCGGTCCAAGGCGCCAAGGTCACAGTCTATCAGGGCGACTATGCGGACGGAAACATCGTCGCGCAGGAAACAACGGATGAAAACGGAAAAACCAAACCGATTCCGCTCGCAACACCTGCAAAAGGGCTTTCGGAACAGCCGGAAGATGAAAGCACGCAGGTCTATTCCTCCTATAACGTGCTGGTGGACGCGGACGGCTATGTGAAGACCATCAACAAAAATCTGCCGGTATTCGACGGCGTGACCTCGCTGCAGGCGGTGGATCTGCTGCCG
This sequence comes from uncultured Clostridia bacterium, assembly GCA_946493765.1. Taxonomy (GTDB): domain Bacteria; phylum Bacillota; class Clostridia; order Oscillospirales; family Acutalibacteraceae; genus RUG11462. Next base: position 9,463 of record CAMMAZ010000038.1, read on the forward strand.
GTTTCGGCCGCCGGCGGCAATACCGAGACCCGCGTTACCGATGAATACCGCGACTATTCATTATAAATGACCCGATAACCGGCGTGAAAACAGTGCCCCGCGCGCCGGGTGCGAAAGGATGACTTTTTATGGCGCAGATCAATTACCCCTATATTCCGTCTTACATTACCGTGCATTTAGGGCCGCCCGGATCCAATGCGGAGAACGTCACGGTGCCTTTCACGGATTATATCAAAAACGTCGCGTCCAGCGAGCTTTACCCGACCTGGCCGGAAAGCGCGCTGCGCGCCAATATTTACGCAATCATTACATATGCGCTCAACCGCATCTACACAGAGCATTACCGGTCCCAGGGCTATGATTTTGACATCACCAGCTCGACGCAGTATGACCAGGCGTTTGTCAAAAATCGGGATATTTTTGAGAATATCAGCCGGATCGTGGACGATATTTTTAACAATTATGTCGTGCGGCAGGGAAATATCGAACCGTTTTTCACGCAATTTTGCAACGGCACGACGGTGACCTGTCCCGGTTTGTCCCAGTGGGGGACTGTCACGCTTGCCAATCAGGGACTGACCCCCTATGAAATTCTGCAATATTATTACGGCGACAACATCAACATCGTCCAAAATGCGCCGGTCATGGACGTGCAAGAGACCTATCCCGGCACGCCGCTTCAGATCGGGGACGCGGGAAACGACGTCAAGATCCTCCAGACCCAGTTAAACCGGATCACGCAAAATTATCCTGCCATTCCAACAATCGAAGATGTCGACGGTATTTTCGGCGTATCAACGCAAAATGCTGTCCGCAAATTTCAGGAGATTTTCAACCTGCCGCAAACCGGTGTCGTGGATAAGTCGACCTGGTATAAGATCAAACGGTATTATAACGGCGTCAAGCAATTGGGGGAACTGTTGTCGGAGGGTGTCACCGCCGAAGAGGCGGAGGTTCCTTTCGGGCGCACGTTATCACGCGGCGACCAGGGAACGCCGGTTCGTATTATCCAGTATTATTTAAACGTGATCGGCTATTTCAACCCGGATCTTGATCTGCTACCGATCGACGGCGTTTTCGGCGCAGGCACGGAAAATGCTGTCAAAGCCTTTCAGAGCTTTTACGGTCTGCCCGCCGACGGGGTCGTGGGACGCAACACATGGAATCGGATGGAAACGATCTACCAGCAGATCATCGATTCTTTGGCGCCCGGCTATTCCGGCAGTAAAGCAAAGCTGTATCCCGGCTATTATTTAACGCCGGGCATGGAAAACGACGACGTGCGCGACTTGCAGACCTATCTGGCGCTGATCGGCCGGTACTATGCACAGATGCCCGAAATACCGGTCACCGGCTATTTCGGTTCGCAGACCGAGAATGCCGTTCGGACTTTTCAGCAGCTTTTCGGTCTTCCCGTCAACGGGGTTGTCGGTCCCATCACCTGGAACACCATCGCGCAGCAATATGATTTTCTGGTGCAGTCGGAGCAGTAGCGCGTTTGCCGGCACAATGCGTGCAAAAGAATAAAAAGTGTTGACACAGCTATCATGATCCGTTATAATAAATAGGCATATAAGGGAGTAGTCGGCGCATGAAAACATGCGCAGCAGGGTCAACACACTGAAAGCGTCCCGCTTTCTGGCTTTGTTTGAAATGACGAGACTTAATCTGCGGCTTTTTTGCTGCGGATGAAGTCTCTTTTTTGTTGGAATGAAAACACGGAGGAATGGAAAATGGGATTTTGGGAATTGTTTATTTTGGCGGCAGGTCTTGCGATGGATGCGTTTGCGGTATCGATCTGCAAAGGATTATCGGTGCAGGAATATAAACTGCGGTATTCGCTGACGGCGGGATTATATTTCGGCGGATTTCAGGCGCTGATGCCGTTGCTCGGCTTCTTGCTTGGCTATTCATTCAAAGACTATATCACAAGCATCGACCATTGGATCGCCTTTGTTTTGCTTGGCCTTATCGGCGCGAATATGATCCGGGAATCCCGGGGGAAAGCTGAACAGATCAATCCTTCCTTTCGGGTGCGGGACATGCTGCCGCTTGCAATCGCGACCAGCATCGACGCGCTGACCGTCGGCGTGACCTTTGCATTTTTGGATATTGCGATCCTGCCCGCCATCACATTGATCGGCGTGCTCACATTTTTGCTTTCCGCCGTCGGTTTGAAAATCGGGAACCTGTTTGGCGCTAAATTCAAATCCAAAGCGGAATTGCTTGGCGGCGTTGTTTTGATCCTGATGGGTCTGAAAATTTTGCTGGAGCATCTTGGCGTTTTTTAATGTATATCCTAAGTTAATAAATTCCACAATATTTTTTGGTATTTTTTGTTGAAAAATGGAAAGATATGTGTTAAAATGAAAACACAACCTAGGGGGAGTATTCAAATAGAAATGGTGAGCGCCGTGTATTTTCATGCACGGCGCTCACAGCGTTTTATAAAAATATTAAAATTTTCGCTCCAAAACCGGATCAGCGGTCCCATTTTTCACAAAGGGCGATAATTTGATCGCGGAATTTTGCAAGGTCCTTGTTTGCGCCGCCTTTGTTGTGCTCGATAACGGTGAGCAGGCGCTGTCCGGCAAGCACCAACCGACCGAACACCGTTGATTCACGGGCGGTTTTTTCTTTGGATTTTTCCTTTTTCACCCGGTTGCCGGGGTTGAGACATTCGCCGGTTTTGAGATCATATTCCCCGCCGGGGAACGGCGCTGTTGCCGGAATGCCGAGTTTGAATTCGATCGTCTGCGCAAAAGCATCGCAAACCAGATCGTCTCCGTGGTTGACAAACACCATCGACGGCTTTTTAGTGAATCCGTCAAGCCAGGAAAGCAGCATGTTTTTATCCGCATGACCGCTGCTGCCCTCGATCTGCATGATGTTCGCTTTCACCGAGATTTCTTCATTGAACAGCTTGACAGTCTTCGCGCCGGAAAGCAAATGCCGGCCGAGCGTGCCCTCCGACTGGTAGCCGACAAACAGGATCGTGCATTCCGGCCGCCACAAATTATGTTTTAAATGGTGCCGGATGCGCCCCGCTTCGCACATGCCGCTGGCGGATAAGATCACTTTCGGGGTCGGATCGTCGTTGATCAGCTTGGATTCATCGGAGGTGACCGTCAGCCGCAGGTCTTTGAACCGGATCGGATTGACACCCTCTTTTAAAAGTTCCAGCGTTTCCGCGTCGTAGTAATCCTGCATGCTGCCGCTGTAGATTTCCGTTGCTTCCACCGCAAGCGGGCTGTCCACGTAAACCGGGAATCCGTCGTGTCCTTTGATAAGTCCTTTCGCCTTGATGTTGCGAATCCAGTATAACAGCTCCTGGGTCCTGCCGATCGCAAAGGAGGGGATCACCACATTGCCGCCTTTATCCAGCGTTTGCTGGATAATATTCGCCAACTGCGCGGTATAATCCGGATGAGCGCCGTGCAGGCGGTCGCCGTAGGTCGACTCGATCACCACATAGTCCGCCGCGTCCGGCTGCCCGGGATCGCGGATCAGCGGGCGGCCGTAGTTGCCAAGATCGCCGGAAAACACAATGGTTTTGGATTCTCCGTTTTCACAGCATGTCACCGAAATGCTGGAAGAGCCCAGCAGATGTCCCGCGTCGGTAAATCGGATTTTGATGTTTTCACACAGCGCATATTCGGTGTCATAATCACAAGGACAAAACAGTTTCATTGCATTTTGTGCGTCTTCCACCGTGTAAAGCGGGACATATTCCGTCGTCCCCGCGCGTTTTGCTTTGCGGTTGCGCCAGTTTGCCTCAAATTCCTGGATATGCGCCGAATCGCGCAGCATGATGTCGCACAGCTGCATCGTCGCCGCGGTCGCATAGACCGGTGCGGAAAATCCGTTTGCCACAAGCGCCGGAATTTTGCCGGAATGGTCGATGTGCGCATGAGTCAAAAGCAGAAAATCGATTTCTGCCGGATTGATTGGAATTTCGCAGTTTTCATAGATGTCGCCGCCCTGCTCGAGCCCGCAGTCAACGAGAATTTTCTTGCCGCACGCTTCTAAAAGCGAGCAGGAACCGGTCACTTCGTGCGCCGCACCCAAAAACGTCAGTTTCATCGATCATCGCTCCTTTTTCAGGCTTATTTTATGCCATACTTTCTACTTTTATTATGCCATTCAAAGACTTGCCTTGTCAAGCGTTTGCAATAGGAATTTACAGATTGTAGCACAAAAGTTCATACAAGGTAAAAATTTGAGAAAATTTTCGCAATGCAGTGTTTACATTTATCATCTCTTATGTTAAAATAACGCGAATTGAAAAAATGAGGGATGTTATGGCAACGATACTTCTGATCATTATCTATATTGCTTTTATCGGACTGGGCATTCCCGATTCGCTGTTCGGCGCCGCCTGGCCCGCGATCTACACGGAATTTCACCTGCCGGTTTCCTATGCAAGCTATGTCACGCTTGTGATCTCCTGCGGCACTGTTATTTCGAGTCTTGTCAGTGCAAGGGTCATCAACCGGTTCGGCGTCGGTGCGGTCACAACCGTCAGCACTTTTCTGACTGCCGCGGCGCTGCTCGGTTTTTCCTTTTCACAAAACATGCTCTGGTTTTTCCTGTTTGCCATTCCGTTAGGAATTGGCGCGGGCGCGATCGACACGGGGTTGAACAACTATGTTGCGCTGCATTACCGCGCGACCCACATGAATTTCCTGCATTGCTTTTACGGTGTCGGCGTGTCGGTCAGCCCTTATTTGTTATCGCTTGTGCTTTCCGGCGGCGCCACCTGGCGGGACGGCTACCGTTTAGCGGTCGGGCTGCAAACGGCCATTGCGGTGATCACGTTGTTTGCTCTGCCGCTTTGGGGCAAAATCAAAGGCGCTCAAATCGTCGAGAACGCCGCGCCGCCGCGAACGGTCAAACTGCGGGAACTTGTCAAAATGCCGGCGGTTCGGGCGGTCTGGCTTGTTTTTATCGCCTGCTGCGCGATAGAGTCCTCCTGCGGCATTTGGGGCAGCACCTTTTTGGTCGGTGCGAAAGGAATGTCGGTCGACAAAGCCGCCGCAACCGTCACCCTTTTTTATATCGGCATGGCGATCGGACGTTTTTTATCCGGTGTGCTGGCGGCAAAACTGACCGGCTGGCAGATCATCAAAATTGCACTGGGGATTTTAGCAGCGGCTCTAATAGCGCTGGTTTTGCCGCTGCCTGCCGCCGTGTCGGGTGTGGGTCTGTTTTTGATCGGACTTGGCAACGGACCGCTGTTCCCGAATCTCACGCATTTAACGCCGCAGAATTTCGGCCGGGAGATTTCCCAATCGGTGATCGGCACACAGATGGCGGCTTCCTATTTAAGTATTATGTTATCGCCGCTGTTGTTCGGCGTTTTAGCGGAACATGTCAATGTGTCGCTGTTCCCGTGGTATCTTTTTTTGATGCTTATCTTGTTGATTTTATCGACCGTTTTGCTGTGCAAATCGCTGCAAAAGCAAAAAGCGGCTTGAAGCTTACGTTTAATGGTGATAGAAAAAGGACTGCCCTTTTAAAAGGCAGTCCTTTTTGCTGCTGAAAATCGTTTTGCGCGCTGTTTTTCAATAAGAAAGTGACTGATGAGGTAGGAAAACAACACTTAAAATATAAAATTTTTAAATTAATATAGGGAAACTCAATATGCAAAATAGAAAACAAGAAATCAAAAACGGTTTATTTTAACTCATCCAAAGACAGCGCGTAGCCTTCCATAAATGCATCGATGAAAATGTTCGCTTCCGCACAGTCCATTTTTGTGATGGCGGCGGCGATGGTTTCCCGCGCCTTTAAAAATTCCTGGTTGCCCATTTTCAGTTCTTCAGTGCATTTGATCAGCGCCGATATTTTATCCGCCGCTTTGACGATTTTCAAAAGGTCTTTGTCTTCACACTGCAAAATCGCGTGATATTCCGGCTTTAGATCGTCCGGCAGATAGGTCAGCAGCTGTTCGTTGGCGACCCGTTCCACGTCCTTATACGCGGTGTTGAGTTTCTGGTTGAAATATTTGACCGGGGTGGGCATATCGCCGGTGATGATCTCCGACGCATCGTGATACAGCGCGATCACCGCCGCTTTGTCGGCATCATAATTTTTTTGCAGCCTTTTGTTGCCGATCAAACACAGCGCATGCGCGATCACGGCGGTTTCATGGCTGTGCACGCTTAAGGATTCCTCGCTGGTGTTGCGCATCAGCGCCCAGCGGTTGATAAATTTCATGCGGGAAATAAAAGCAAAAAAGCTGAACATCGTTTTATCCCTTCCTGTTTTACGAATTAAAAAAACGGCCTGTCTGTTTTGCGTTTTACTTACAGGCCGTTTCATCTTTTTTACAAGCCAAAAAGCCGGTTTGCGTTTTGTTCGGTAGCGTCGATCACCGCCTGCGCCGTCATCCCTTTGATTTCAGCGATCTTCTGCGCAATCAATAAAATATAATCCGACCGGTTGCGTTTGCCGCGGTGCGGCGCCGGCGTCATATACGGCGCGTCGGTTTCAAGCAGGATATGTTCGATCGGCACAGCCTCGACCACCTCGACCGGCACGCGCGCGTTTTTGAAAGTGACCGCGCCGCCAATGCCGATGAACATGCCGATTTTGATCACTTCCCGCGCCATTTCAACGCTGCCGGAAAAGCAGTGCACAACCCCTTTGGGGCGATAGGTTTTTAAAATTTCCAGCGTGTCGCCGTGCGCTTCCCGGTCATGGAAAGAAATCGGCATTGCAAGCTCGTTTGCAAGCTCGATCTGCCGCACGACCCATTCTTTCTGGATAGATTTGGGCGCGCCGTCATAATGATAATCCAGACCGATCTCACCGATCGCGACCGCTTTTTCATGCGCCGCATACCGGCGCAGACGGCTTTCGTCCCATTCGCCCTGCAAATGCGTTTCGTGCGGATAAACCCCCACGGCGGCATAAAGGTTTTCATATTGTTCACAAAGCCGCAAGACCGCTTCGCAGTCTTTAAAATCGGTTGCACAGGTCAAAATCCTTGCAACGCCGTTTTGCTGCATCTGCCGGTAGAGCGTGTCGAAATCGTTTTGAAACTGTGCGTCGGTATAGTGCGCGTGGGAATCGAAAATCATCGCAGCTTATCTCCCGGCGCGGCGTTATCGGCAAACATCACGTTCGGCCGTTCCTTGCCTTCGGCGGACAAAATCATGCCGCAGCTATCGACGCCGCAAAGCTTGACCGGTTTTAAATTGGCGACAAACACAACGTTGCGCCCGACCAGTTCTTCCGGCTGATAATACTGCGCAATGCCCGACGCGATGGTGCGCGGGGTGCCGCTGCCGTCGTCCAGCGTGAATTTTAACAGCTTTTTGGACTTTTTGACCGGCTCGCAGGTCAGCACCTTGCCCACCCGCATGTCGAGTTTTGCAAAATCATCGATCGTGATTTCTTCGCCAAAGGGGACAAAATCGCCGCTGTTATCTTCCTGCTGCGCTTGTTTTTCCTCCAGCTCTTTTTGAATGCTTTCGAGTTCTTTTTGCGCATCGATTCTCGCAAACAGCACAGCCGGCGTGCCGACGGTCTCGCCCTGCTTTAACGCGCCGAACGCTTGCAGGCTGTCATAAGTATTGACAGTGCAGTTTAATTGCTCAAAAATCGATTTTGCGGTGTCCGGGATAAAAGGAGAGACCAACACCGCGATAAACCGGATGGTTTCCAACAAATTATACAAAACGGTGCCGAGCCGCGGCAGGGAAGCGTCGTCCTTTGCCAGCGCCCAGGGCGTGGTTTCATCGATATATTTATTCGCGCGGCGCGCAAGGTTCATCACGGCATTCACCGCATCGCTGACACGATACTGTCCGATCAATGTGTCCACATCCTTGACCGTCTGCAAACACAGCGCCTGCAATTCACCGTCAAAATCACCCGACACATCCGGCGACTGGATCACACCGCCGAAATATTTATTCTGCATGGCGATGGTGCGGTTGACAAGGTTGCCCAGCGTGTTGGCCAGATCGGAATTGTAGCGTTCGATGATGGTTTCATAGGTGATGGAACCGTCCGCTGCATGCGGCATCTCGGACAGCAGATAATACCGCACGGCGTCCACCCCGTAGCGGCGGACCAGATCGTCGGCATAGATCACGTTGCCGACTGATTTGGACATTTTGTCCTTGCCGAACAAAAGCCAGGGATGCCCGTAGACCTGTTTGGGCAGCGGTTCACCCAGCGCCATCAACAGAATCGGCCAGTAGATGGTGTGGAACCGGACGATGTCTTTCCCGATGATATGCACGTCGGCCGGCCAGTATTTCTGATACAGCTTATCAGAATTACCGTCCGGGTCATAGCCAAGGGCGGTGATATAGTTGGACAGCGCGTCGATCCAGACATAGATGACATGCTTGTCGTCAAAACTGACCGGAATTCCCCATTTGAAGGAGGAACGCGAAACGCAAAGGTCCTGCAGACCCGGTTTGATAAAGTTATTGAGCATTTCCTTTTTGCGCTGTTCCGGATAGATAAAATTATCGTTTTGCTCGATGAATTCTTCCAGCTGTTTCTGGTATTTGGAAAGCCTTAAGAAATAAGCCTCCTCTTTAGCCGGGACGACCTCCCGCCCGCAGTCGGGACATTTGCCGTCTTTTAACTGGCTTTGCGTCCAGAAAGATTCGCAGGGGGTGCAATAAAGCCCCTCATACTCTCCTTTATAAATATCGCCTTGCTCGTAAAGCTTTTTAAAAATCTTCTGCACCGTTTTCTCATGTTCCGGATCGGTGGTGCGGATAAATTTATCATAGGTTGTGTTGAGCAGGTCGCAGATCTCCCGAATCTGTCCCGCAACAACATCGACATATTCTTTGGGCGACACGCCTGCCTCTTTTGCATATTCCTCGATTTTCTGCCCGTGCTCGTCCGTCCCGGTCAAAAAGAAAACATCATAGCCCTGCAGACGTTTATAACGGGCGATCGCGTCGGTCAAAACGATCTCATAGCTGTTTCCGATATGCGGTTTACGGGAAGTATAGGCAATTGCGGTTGTGATATAAAATTTTTGCGGCATTTTTGATGACGCTCCTTTTTCTTTTGATTCAAAATTAATAGCCGTTGACGATCCCCATGGAATCATCGTTGAACACCCAGTCGCGCACGATGATTTCCTTATATTCGGTGGGGCTTGTCCGAATAACGACTTTATCGATACCGGCGTTGATGATCATGCGCTTGCACATGGCGCAGGAATTCGCGTTTTTCTCGATTTCGCCGGTCTTTGCGTCCACCCCGACGAGGTACATGGTGCTTCGGATCATATCCGACCGCGCCGCCGCGATAATGCAGTTGGCCTCGGCATGCACCGAACGGCACAGCTCATAGCGTTCACCGCGCGGGATGTTGTTTCTGTCCCGCATGCAAAAGCCGGTGTCGATACAGTTTTGCCGGCCTCTTGGCGCGCCGGTATAGCCGGTGGCGACGATCTGATCGTGTTTGACGATGATGGCCCCATAATTCCGGCGCAGGCAGGTGCCGCGCTCCGAAACCGTCTGTGCAATGTCCAGATAATAATTGTGCTTATCTTTTCTGCTAATGGGCTCCATATGCATCCTCCTTTAAGCCGTTTACATTCATTATTATTTATAGTTTACAACATTTGTGCCCGAATTTCAACATTTTCTATTTAAAAAACGCCGCAAATATGTTATGATAAAAGCAAGAAACGGATTTTTAAAAGGCGGTTGATATTTTTGGACAAGCTGACAAATATTAAATTCATCCGGGATCTGCTGTCCGGGTTCGGGTTTACCTTTTCTAAACAGATGGGCCAGAATTTTTTGATCAATCCGTCGGTTTGTCCGCGTATGGCGCAGCTTTGCGGCTGTGAAAACATCGGCGTTTTGGAAATCGGACCGGGTATCGGTGTGCTGACAAAGGAGCTTGCAAAGCTTGCAGCGCAGGTGGTTGCGGTGGAGCTGGACGAACGGCTGCGCCCCGTGCTGGACGTGACGCTCAAGGACTGCCAGAACGTGCAGATTCGTTTTGGCGATATTTTAAAGCTGGATTTAAAGGAACTGTTCGATTCGTTTGCCGGGATGGACGTTGTTGTCTGTGCGAACCTGCCGTATTATATCACCTCTCCCGTGATCATGCGGCTGCTGGAAAGCAGGCTGCCGTTCCGGTCGATCACCGTGATGGTGCAAAAGGAAGCCGCCGCGCGGCTTTGCGCCAAACCCGGCACCAGGGCTTGCGGTGCGGTGACGCTGGCTGTGCAGTATTATGCGACGGCGCAAAAATGCTTCGACGTCGACCGCGGCTCTTTCCTGCCCGCACCGAATGTGGATTCGTCGGTGATTCGGCTGGACATCCGTCAAAGTCCCGCCGTGCAGGTGCAAAATGAAGCGTTCTTTTTCAAAGTGATCAAAGCGGCGTTCGGCCAGCGGCGAAAAACATTGCCGAACGCATTGTCCGCCGGGCTCGGACTGGAAAAGCCAATCATTTCAGACGCATTGTCCGCCTGCGGCGTCCGGCCGGCGGCGCGCGCAGAAGAACTGGATTTAGAAGCGTTCGCATCGGTCGCCGACGCATTACTGCAATTGCAATAAGGAGGATATAACCATGCCGGAATATATGGACTACAACGACACAAATGACTTTAAAACCGCAAAACAAAAACGGCGTTCAAATATTCTTTTTGTTTTGAGCATTTTGTTCATGGTTGCCGTGATCGTTTTCGTGATTGTGCGCAACCCGGAAAATGTGCGCACCGATTTTGACCCGGTTTCTTCCAGCTGGAACACGGTGGGGCAAGGAGTAGAGGAAACGGAAAATGAATTTTTGGCATTCAGAAGCGATTTGCAGGGCAAAACCATGACCCTTTCAGATGATTTTCGTTCAAAATATCCGCATGTTTATGAGATTTTAACCGCCGACCGTTCAACGCTCACCCAAAACACGGTGCAGCATTTTGACGACGGGCGGTATCTGACGCTGAGTATTCCTTATGTTGCCACGGAAGATACCAATTATGAAGAACAGGGCAGCGAATATGTCTCCGGCCTGATCGGTGCGGATTTTACCGTGATCGAATATGTTTCCGACAACGGTGTTTCGGTTTCGGCGCCGGTGCGTTTCTCGGTGCGGTATCACAAAACGCAAAGCGACAGCATTCCTTTTGTGGAGTTGTATCATGTCGAGTCCACCAGCTTTCGCCTGAATTTCTACACATTGACGCTGGATATCCAGCCCGCCGCTGCGACAGATACTGTGGACTGTGCGATCGATCTTTCCGATCCGATCAACAAAAGCGAGTTTGACAGCGACAAATGGGCGAAAAAGATCAATTTCGATTCGATCGAAGCGGACAGCGTGATGCGGCTTGGCGGCGGTGAGCGCGGCGATACCAACGCGCAGTACCGCTACACCTTTGAGTCGCCGCAAAAAACGCTGAAACTTATCATGGAATTCGACGATGCGATGTATCAGAAATTTGAAAAACTGACGGTACAAAATCTGCCGGACGGCACGACCTTTCGCATCACCGTGAATTAAGGAGGAAATCAAATGCCCAGGTTTTTTGCAAAACCAGGTGCCCACACCGTGACGCTGACCGGCGAACAGGCTGCGCACATTCAAAAAGCCCTGCGCATGCACCCCGGCGAACAGCTCACCGTGTGCGATGACGGGTGGGACTATCTTTGCAGCATTCGGACGTTTGAAAGCGGAAACGTCGTCTGCGATATTCTGCAAAAGCAACAAAACGAAACCGAACCGGATCTGGATGTGACGCTTTATTACTGTCTGCCAAAAGGCGATAAGCTGGAATTTGTCATTCAAAAGGCGGTGGAGCTGGGTGTTTCGCGGATCGTCCCGGTGTTATCCAGCCGCTGCGTCTCCCGGCCGGACGAAAAATCCGCCGCTAAAAAGCTGACAAGATATAATAAAATCGCCCTGTCCGCCTGTGAACAAAGCGGACGCGGCAAATGCGTGCCGGTGCTGCCGACGCTGCCGTTTGCAAAGGCGATCGAACAACTAAGGGACTATGACCGGTCGCTGTTTTTCTATGAGGGCGGCGGCGCGCCGCTGCAACAGGCAGTGACCGCTTGCCGGTCGCTTGCGATGCTCATCGGTCCGGAGGGCGGTTTTTCGCCTGAAGAAGCCACAGCAGCACAGGATGCCGGCGCGGTGCCGGTCACGCTGGGCAAACGGATTTTGCGCACCGAAACCGCGCCGCTTGTCGCGCTGACAGCCGTGATGCTATTGACCGGTAATATGGAATAATCCCTCTGCGGTTTCTGTTTGAAAATTTTAAGTAGAAAAACCGGGAAGCAATCGCTTCCCGGTTTTTCGCTGCTCCCCTTTTGCAAATTGTGTGAAAAGATTAAAAATTCGCAACATTTAAAAAATAATATCGGATTTTAGCGTAAATTTGCAGAAACGGAGGTTGACATTCGGTCGTATACATTGTATACTGTGTATACAATGTATACATAAAGGAGGAAGTCCGATGATTTCGATTGACAACAACACCCATCTTTTAGAGATCGATCCTTATGACTACACGCTGCAAAACGTGGAAGAACCCAACCTGTTCCGCGAGATTTTTTCCTATGACCGCATTCCGACGATTCCTTTCAACCATCGGAAAGTGCCGGAAAACATGCCGGAGAATATTTACATCACCGACACCACCTTCCGCGACGGACAGCAGTCAATCGAGCCGTATACCGTCGATCAGATCGTGCATATCTATAAGCTGCTCAGCCGGCTTGGCGGTCCAAACGGCGTGATCCAGCAAACCGAGTTTTTCGTCTATAGCAAGAAAGACCAGGAAGCGCTGGACAAATGCCTGCAAACCGGCTGCAAGTTTCCGGAAGTCACCGCCTGGATCCGTGCGAATAAAAAGGACTATGAACTGGTGCGGGACATCGGCATCAAGGAAACCGGCATTTTGATGAGCTGTTCGGACTACCACATTTTCAATAAACTGAAAATGAACCGGCAGCAGGCGGCGGATCTGTATCTTTCGATTGTCTACGATGTGATCAACGCAGGGCTCAAACCCCGCTGTCATCTGGAGGATATCACCCGGGCGGACCTGTATGGTTTTGTCATTCCGTTTGTCAATATGCTGCGCCGCGTTTCAGAAGAAACCGGTGTGCCGATCAAAATCCGCGCCTGCGACACGCTGGGCTACGGCATCCCCCACAGTGGCGTCGCAACCCCCAGAAGCGTGCCGGGGATCATCTATGGCTTGCAGCACTATGGGAAAATGCCGTCCGAATTGCTGGAGTGGCACGGACATAATGACTTTTATAAAGCGGTCGCCAACGCATCCGCTGCATGGCTGTATGGTGCGAGCGCGGTCAACTGCTCGCTGTTTGGTATCGGCGAACGCACCGGCAACATTCCGCTGGAAGCGATGGTGTTTGAATATGCCGGGTATAAAGGCACGTTAAACGGCATGGACACAACGGCGATCACCGAGCTTGCCCGGTATTATGAACGGGAGATCGGCTTGAAAATCCCGGAAAACACCCCGTTTGTCGGTAAGCATTTTAATGTGACAAAAGCCGGTATTCACGCCGACGGTCTGTTAAAAGACGAGGAAATCTATAATATTTTCGATACCCGCAAATTCCTAAATCGGCCGCCGCTGGTGAGTTTAGGCAGCAATTCCGGGCTGTCGGGCGTTGCCTATTGGTTCAACGGCTTTTTCGGGATTCCTGCGCAAAAGGCCGTGTCCAAAAACGATCCGATGCTGCAAAAGATCAAGACGTTTATCGACGAGCAATACGCATCCGGCAGGGTCAGTGATATCAGCGATAAGGAAATCTGCGATTTTATCAAAGGCTGTCCGGATATTATGGCGTTTTTAGATGAAAACGGCATTTCGCTGTAAAGGAGCAAAGAACCGATGGTTTCCAATCTGATCAACCAACTGTATAACGAGATGGAAAATCGCATTTTAAACGGTGATTACAAGCAGGATGAAATCCTCACCGAACAGAAAATCGCCGACGAATTTCACGTCAGCCGCACGCCGGTGCGGGAGGTGTTCCAGTTGCTGCTGGCCAACGGGCTGATCGACACCAACGATAAAAAAGAAGTGCGGGTGCAGACATTTTCCCAAAAGGATATGCTGGACATTTATGACCTGCGCATCCAGATGGAGGGGCGCAGTGCAAAGCTCTGCGCGGAAAACTGCACCGACGAGGTGATCGACAAGCTGCAGGAAACGATCTTGCTGCAGGAACTGTATTTAAGCAAGGGCAATGTCAAGCATGTCTGGGAACTGGACGAACAGTTTCATTCGATCATTCACGGCGCATGCATGAACCGGCTGTTAAAAAAGATGCTGGACGATTTTCTGCACTACACCAAATTTGTCCGCCGGCACTCCTATGACAGCGCCGGGCGTTGTGAAAAATCGGTTTTGGAACACAAGGAAATTTTCACGGCGATCAAGGACCGAGATGCTGCAAAAGCGCAAGTCTGCATGACGCAGCATGTGCAAAACGCGCGGGAAAACCTAATCGTCAACGGATTTTTTGAATAAACGCGGCATTCTTTCATATATCGCAACTGCACCCCACCGGGAGTATCCCAGTGGGGTGCAGTTTTATTGGCGATGGAAAGACATGTGATCACACGATGAGAATTTTTTTATTGCATCGTCTGCTGATTTTCAAGCGGAACGTTTCCGTATAACGCATCGACCGACACATGTAAAGCCTTTGCCATTCCCGCCAACTGAAAGTCTAAAATTCGTTGTTTTCCGTTTTCCATTTGGCTGATCGTTTGGCGGGAAACTTCAAATTGCTGTTCTCGCAACACCAATGCGAGCTGTTCCTGCGACATACCGGCACCCTGCCGTGCCCGCCGGATGTTCGCACCCGTTAGATTCAAAGGTTTTTTATTTTCCTGTTTTATGTTTTGCATATTGACTCCTCCTATTATGAACTGGTTTTATCAAAAAAACAACATGATCTATTAACTGTTGCACTTTCACCCTTTTGTCATAAAATTGAAAAGTTTTCGCCCGCCTTTTACAAAAGGCGGCAGGGTCGAGGGACAGCGTCCCCGTCGCTTTCCGCAGAAAGCGAAACCCTTAAACCGTCAAAAGCGCAGGAGGGATGAACCCATCGCCGGGGGTTCCCCGATGCGGTGTTCCACCGCATTGTAAACGACTTTTCCACCTCATCCACCGCTAACGCGGTCCCCCTTCTCCTCAAAGGAGAAGGCTTTTGTACACCGCAAACCAGCGGCGACTGTAAGGCTTCTCCTTGAGGAGAAAAGGGCGCGCTTGACTTCTATGTTTTCACGGCTATTCAGAATGCGCCCTCTCAAGTTTTGAAACTGCGTTCCAAAACTTCCAACTAACATGTTTTCACAGCAAGCCGACTGATGAGGTGTTAATGCAACAAATCTGCAAATCCCCACAAATCATTTTTGCAGCATATCGTCGATCAGCACCAACAGCTTTTTCTTTTGCGTGTCGGAAAGCTTAAACCAGTTTTCGAGCAGCTCTCGCTGCTGTTTTGTCAACGTCGTCACAGGATCCGTTTCCGACAGGAAAAACTGGCTTAATGTGAGATCAAATCCCTTGCAGATCTTTTCCAATGAACCAAGCGACGGCAGCATATTATGCCGGTACCAGCTGGAGATGGTGCTTTGCGGTAAATCACAACGACATGCCAGCTCATATTCCGTCCATCCGCGTGCCATGCGCAATGCCGCGATCCTTTCCAAAACGTTTATCATGCCTGTTCACCCCCTAAGAAATTTATTCTTTGGGTCGATCACAAACCGCTGTCCACTTTCGATCTTTTGGATGGCGTTTTTATTCATTTGCAGCCCGAATCGGGATAACTGTTTTGCAAAATCGGCCTGCAATGTTTTGAAAACCAATCGTTTGCACAATAATGCGATATTGCTGCCACAAAGATTCAGTTTCCTGTCCTTTGTTTTGTTGATGAACATAGAAATCTCCCTATAAGTCTTAATCACCAAATCATTTATTTTTGGGATTTTTAATATATCACATTTATTTGCAAAATAGGCTCAACATACTGAGCAAACAGCAAGAGAAATGTAAACAAACTGTAAACAAAAGAATATTAAAGTTGTTTGCAAAGAGGAAACTTTTGAATTTAAAATATAAAGGTCGGGTTGTTTTTCGATTTTCAAAAAATGTAGGTTTGTCAATGATGTGTTACAGAATTAGAAAACTTCACCGCAAG
>CAMMAZ010000039.1 GCA_946493765.1 uncultured Clostridia bacterium
CGTCCAACCATATTGACGGACAAAAAGTTTATGTGGACAATATTTCTGCACAGATCCCCGGAACATCTGGAACAGTCAATTCAACAGGGATCGGCTCTTCACGGTATCCCGACTTTCCCGCCTACGATATGACCAAACCGAATATTGTAATCGGAAAAGTAAATGCCAATCCGGGCGGTATAGTAACAGTTCCGGTACGTATTGCTAACAATCCAGGTATTCATTTTATTCGTTTTAGTATTGCTTATAATCGTGAACAGCTGACACTTGTAAACGCGGAATCGGAAGGTGCGTTTGCCAATGGCGCTATGGTATCGCCATTGGATAGTGAGGTGCTGACCTATTCCTGGGAACACCTGAATCTGGGTAGTGATTCAAATGAAAACGGTGTATTAGTTAATTTAGTGTTTCGTGTAAATACGTCCGTTCAGCCCGGAGAGAAGTTCAGTTTATCGTTTGTGAACTATAATCCCAATGACTTTTTCAATGCAGATCTGCAAACGGTTGACATGACCTTTGATAATGGAGAAATACTGATTAGCGCTACCTCAACTGTGCCAACTACGTCTTTCCCGGAAAATGCTGACGGCATTATTTATAAAGCCGGCGTAGATGCACTTCCGTCAAATTTGTGGAATACCACTTTTTCTAATGTGAATGTTGACGGGAAGACCGTAACTAGAATGAGATACACGGCTGATTATGACGAGAACAACGATAAGGTTGAAGTTTATGCGGTTGTCAATACGGACGCTGTATTATTGCAGTCTTTAGCTGAGAATGCGACAGGAATTCGTTTTTGGGCGTCGGCAAATAGTGTTGCCGCTGACTGCTCTTACTTCAACATGCAGTTTGAGGCAAACGGTATTTTATATCGTACAGAAAACAAATTTGTGCGAGCAACGGCAGAGGGTCAATGGGTCTCAATTGATTTTACACAAGCAAATCAAAACGGGCAGGTATATGATACGTTGCATTACAAATGGGTGGATTTTGCATCTATTGCGCCGTCGCTAACGGCGGTACGTATTGGTGTGACCGTTGTACCGGTTGGGACGGAAATAGATTTTGATAACGTGGAGTTCATTGGGACAGATCAATCTGATAATCCGACGGCGTCATTTGTGGGAGCAGAAACACCGGTGGAACCGATTCAAGGGACATCTGTTGTATTGCCGGAAGGCACAATGGAAGGTAAACTGTTTGCCGGCTGGACAGACGGAACGGCGTTGTACGCCGCGGGCTCTCCTGTTTCGATTGCAGAAGACACGACCTTTACCGCTGTAGGCGTTGCCGCCGAAACGATGGACGGCGCAGCAGTTCGTCTGCTGACGCCGACCGGTCTGCGGTTTGAAACCCAGGTCAATAAAGCGGATTACGACGCGGTCGTCGACATGGGAGCAGCAGTGAAAACCGGAACATTGATTCTGCCGCAGGATTATTTGCGAGCAGACGTTGTGCTGACCAAAGAATCTTTGGATAAAAACGCTAAAATTTATCTTGATATTGAAAACAGCGGATGGTACAACGGCGAAACAGCCCAGACAGACGGATACTATCAGTATTTTGCAACGATCGCAAACATCAAAGAGAAAAACTATACGCGTGAATTTACCAGCACAGGCTATCTGGAAATCAGCTATGCGGACGGAAGCAGCGCAGTTCTGTTGTACTGCGGAGACGGATCTAATACTGTTAGAACCGTAGCATATGTTGCGCAGGCGGCGCTTGACGCTCCGGAAGGAATTTACACAGAAGCCGAACAGGCGGTTTTAAGAGGTTATGTGGGAGTATAAAATTTTAATTGCGGTCTTAAAGAGTGAAAGGACGGCCGGCAGAATGAAAGAACGTTATTTGACCCCTGCGACAGAAATAGAATTGTTTGATGCAAATGATATTGTAACAACAAGTTGGGGCGAGGGAGATTTAGGCGGAGACGATATTTTCGACGGCTAATGAACCTGTAAATTTTATTTAAAACAAAAACAAACCGGGATTTCCCCGGTTTGTTTTTGTAATAACTTTGTATATTTGCTGATGATGTAAATTTGAAATCCGAATATATGCAAAAATCCCTGCGCCGTGATAAAAACTGCGGCGCAGGGGTTTTTAATATCGTTCATTATTTGGAAGGAAAGGCTTCAAACCATGCTTTAGCATAATTTGCAATGGCGGGAACAAGCGTTTCGAGCGGAACCCCGGTCGTGTTGACGCACAGGTGATAGCTGCTTTTATCGCCCCACGCTGTGTCCGCCAGCAGGTCATGGTAATTTGCGCGCGCTTTATCGATGCGGCGGATTTGTTTTTCCATCTCACGTTCGGTCAAATGTTCTCCGTCCGGCGCACGTTGCCGGCAACGTCTTATTTTCGCGTCCATATCTGCGTAGATAAACAGTTTAAAGGGGTGTTCGTTTTCTAGAATCATATCGGCATTGCGCCCCAGCATCACACAGTCTCCGTGTGCTGCCAGTTCCCGGATCACCTTTTGCTGTTCGGTAAACAGATTGGAGCCATCATAGGGAATGGAGGGTAAATAGGAGAAGGTGTGGCCGAATGTGATGGGCATCGTTTTGAAAAGTCCTTTTTCCAGCACCGTTTCCACATAAGTTTCATCCAGTGCGGTCTTTTGCGCGATAGCGGTCACGATCTCCCGGTCAAAATAGTGGTAGCCCAGATGATCCGCCAGGCGTTTACCGAGTTCCCGGCCGCCGCTGCCGAATTCACGGCTGACTGTTATGATTCGCATAAAAGATGCCTCCTTTGTGATGATGATGGACAATGAACAGCGTTTTCGCGCTGTTATTTTATGCGTGAAGCCGTTTTACATATTCCTGCAACGCCCCAAAATCCCCTTGCGGAAACACCGAAATATCCTTTTGCTTTGCGTTGATCAGACAGTCGGTCAGCAGGAAGACATGCATACCGAGATTCTTTGCCACCATGTCCTCTTCCACGTCGTTTCCGATCATCAGGCATTGTTCGGTCCTGCTGCCGATCCGACGCAGAATATCCTGATAATATGCCGGATTGGGTTTGCAAAAGCCGGTATTTTCATAGGTCGTGCAAAGAACGAACATCTGGGGATCCAGCCCCGCCCAGCGCACACGGCTATAAGTTGCGACCGCCGGAAAGATCGGATTGGTGGCAAGCACCAACCGGAACCCTTGCGCTTTGCAGGCCTCCACAATTTGTTTGGCCAGCGGATTATAACCACAGCTGTCTTTCACGTTTTGAAAGTCCACCCGGTAAAATTCGTCGAAAACCGGTTTGTCTGCCAAAACCTTTTCGCCGAAAATCTTGGAAAAAGCGTCCCAGAATAATTCTTCGTTGGCACGTTTGCCGTCGTTTTTGATCATGGCGGCAGTGCCGGCCCAAACGCCGTCGATCAGTTTTTTAGGATCATAGCCAAATGGTGCGAGTTTTGCACACAGGCGTTTGAAATAATCTTTGATAAAAACATCCTGATCCATCGGCAGCAGCGTGCCGTCCAGATCAAACAAAATGGTGTCGATCATGCAGTGTCTCCTGATGCAAGTAGAATCATAAAATCAATCGATTTCCCTATATTTAGTATATCGTTTTTGCGCCGCAAAGTCAAGTGCGGCAGAAGTGAGAAATTTTTAAATACATCGGTATATGACGACGTGGTGCGATTTATATTTGCAGGAATATATGAATAAAATATGTCCAAAAAAATGTAAAAAGTATTGACAATTATTGAATGGTATTTTATACTATATATAGGGAGAATATTTATAGGAGGCAAAAAAATGAAAAATCTATTTCAAATGACGGCAATTTTAATGGTTTTCACGTTGTTCTTTTCTACTTTATCCACAATATCGTTGGCAGAAGAAACGGAGCAAAAACAGCAGGAGCCTGAATATACTTCAACAAAACTAATTGTTAAGTATAAAGACGGCTATGATTGGGAAAAAATCAGTAAGGCTTTATCAAAAAAGGAAGATTTAAAAAAAGCGAAAAAAGAAAAAGAGATTGCTTATGCAACGAATATGGAATTGATTGATGTGAATTCTATCAATGTTGTGGACGACGCTGTCGATTTTTTGAATAAAACTTCTGGTGTGGAGTATGCAGTCCCGGATTATCCGTTATCGGCCACTGGATATGAAACGGAACCTTTGTTTCATACACAGTGGGCATTAAACAATAATGGACAGACAATTAGCGGGCAAACCGGCATACAAGGGGTGGATATTGATTTGCTGCCGGCTCTTACATTTGCGGATGGCGATGTATTGATCGGCGTTATGGATACAGGTATCAACGAGAATATATCTGAACTGGAGGGACGCATTGATCCACGCGGCTATAATTTTGTAGACGACAATGAAAAAATATATAAAAGCGAAGCTGAAGATGATCACGGTACGCAAATTGCGGGAATTATTGCTGCGGCCAACAATGCAGAAGGAATTGTTGGCGTTGCTGCAAAGGCTAAAATATTGCCGCTGAAAATTCTAAAAGGAAAAACGGGAACAACGTCGGATGCGATTGAAGCAATTGCATATGCTGAAAAACTGGGTGTCAAAATTATGAATTGCAGCTTTAGCAGCAGTATGTATAATTTTGCTTTGAAGGATGCAATGCAAAATGCGGATATGCTGTTTGTTTGTGCGGCGGGAAATGATGGAAACGGCGGTATTTCTTATCCTGCGGCATTCGGACTTCGGAATGTAATATCCGTGGGAGCGATTGACAATCAGGGACATATTGCGGATTTTGTTAGTAATGGTGCACATATTGATTTATATGCACCAGGTGTTGGCATCCAAACTGTCAATGCAAAAAATGAATATGTATTTGTAAAGGGAACCTCTTATGCAGCTGCACATGTGACAGGGGTTGCTGCACTTGTTTTGGATGCTGTGCCGCAACTACGGACAGATGGTTTGGCCGTTTCCTTAAAAAGCAGCGGAGAAAAAAATGGGAAAGATGTAGTTGATGCATACCAAGCGGTTAAAAATGCATTACCTTATCAATATATGGATGATGAAAGCGGATCAATCAATCGGGCAATGCGTTATATCAATCGTATGATAACGCCGGATGTCGCTGAAATTTTGGTTCAGGCAGAGCGTTGGTCGACTTTAAATCAGACACAAAAACAGATTATTACTGATTTTTTTGGTGTAACGGATGCTGAAATGGCACTTACCAGTGCACAGCAATTGAACATCATCGATTGCGTTGCGCTCATCCTGGCGGCAAAACAGGCCCATCTTGCATTGAATAAAACAATAGAAATTTATAATCGTTTTACGGATAAAGATGAATTTGACCGAGAGATGGAAGCGGTGTGTGATTTAACGGATCGTCTTGTTTTATCTGAAACAGAAATGCAGGATGTCACTTCACTTCTGATAGCTGGAGAAAAAATAGTCGATATCGGCAAAGCGCTTATTGTTTCCCGTGTTATGGAAATGTCGCTTACTGGATTATATACCAGAGAGCACGGAGATTTTTCCACTTTTTCATTTGAAACGGAACAAAAAGATATTCTTGTAAATATTGCTACCGGTTATAATGTTAGTGAAGAAAAAGTGGATTCTTATTTAAAAAACAAGTCGCTTCTGCCGACACAACTGTTCGATCAAATTTATGCATGGCAGCAGGAAAATAACTTTTATGTGATTGGAACAACTGTGGCGGCCTCCGTCTATCCTTCAGAGGTTGAACCGGGATTTTCTCAATATCAGATTAGCAAAGGAAATTGGGAATATGATAGCGGACAAATTGATCAGATAACCGGAATGTTGCGATATACGCAGCCAATCATCAGTTTAGCCGGTAAAAATGAGCTGGGATTGGATTTGAATTTGCGATTTGATTCGGATTCGGCTTTATTGAATGGAAATGTGAAAGCATCGGATAGCGTTTCCACTGTTTTTACTGTGACAGAACATAGAGAATATTATAAGGGTGATCATACAAGAGATGGAGCAAAGGATAGGACGATTCTATATACTTGTAATACTGAAAAGGAATATTTAAGTTATATCAATGCGGATCAGTCTGTTGTTTTTGTAAATGCAGATAATGATTATTATATCAGAAATATCAGCGTGTCTGCAAATGCAACCGGTATGGTAACAGATACACAGCAAAATAATTTTTATGATCAGCGATATGGATTAGGCGTTGGATGGGCATTGAATCTTCCAACAATTGAGTTTGTTGGGAATGTTCAATACCTGCATTTGCCGGATGGAGAAAAATACAAAATCAATGGGTCAAAGTTGGAGGGCTATCGGTTAAACGATTTAACATTCGGAACCTCAAATGCTGCGGAATTCACCGTCGGTGGTGTGGGTGCTGCTTATAAATATACGGATGCGCAAGGAACAAAATATTTCTTTGATGCGACAGGTAAATATTTGGGTGCAAAGGATATTTTTTCAAATATTATAAAGGTTTATTATAATGCCGATGGATTGATCGATAAAATTGTAGACACGACAAATCGATATATTCAGTTTACCTATATGGAAACCGCCCAAGAAGAACAGAAAACCGTTTCTATTACATTGTTTGACAATACACAGACAAATCCCGAAAGTGCGCTTTTATATACGCTTACTTTGAAAAAAGATTCTAATACCGGCGCTTATTATCTCAAGAATATCAAGGATGCATTGAATCGAGAAAAAAGCATCGATTATATGAATGCACAGTCTACTGTTACTTTTAATGGAATGGACGGTTCTTATCAAAAAGATGCGGTATATATCGATGGTGTTCAAAATGAATCAGGTTATTATGTTGATTTTGATTATACCGACAAATTGATGGCTTACGGTTATGCCGGGACAATATCCTATAAAGCGGTGAATTGCGCTTTTAAAAGGGAATCCAAGACGGCATCAGCGCAAAAGGAACTGGAAACTTTCAATTATTTGTTTGACAACACCACCGCTTGGCGTTATCAGCAAAATAAAATTTGGCCGGTGACAGATATATGCTATGAGAGCAGCAACTGTGTAGATGCAAAGAAAACAACCGTAGTCTTTGATGACTGCTTGCGGCTGGTTTCAACAAAAGAATTTGATACTTCCAAAAATCGGTTAATTCGGGAAACGCAAAATTGGAATTTTAATTCGCAGAATCAACCCATTGCTTCACAGGATTTTGAATATGGGGAAACGACAGATATTTACACCATGACATACACAACATGCGTTCGTGATGCTTATGGAAATACTACATATCAGTCCGTTCGGTCCGGCGATCATGAGGGCTTATATAACGTTTATGACGCTATTTCCATTTTTGATTTTGACTACACAATTTCCAAAACAATCCCTGAGATCACTGCTGAATTTACAAAGGAAGATCTGCAGGAGGGCAATCGGTATGCCACAGTGGTATTCAATACGATAGACCAGAAAAAGAACAAAATTACTGCTGACGAATCCTATACTTATGATATGCCAGATACCAATAACCTTCGGCAGTTGACGAACGATAGAAGGGTGAAGTCCTTAAGTAAAACAGAAAATACTTATCTTTCCAACGGAATGCTTTCCACGTCCAAAGCGACCGATCTGCAAACAGGAGAATCGGTCGTAACAGAATATCATTATGATACGAAGTATGGTGTATATGATGCGATAGAAGTACAGCATGGCGTTTTGGATGTGGATGGTAATCCGGTTGCTCGTATTAATAACAGCACGGATATCTGCACATTTACCAAATATGACATGCGCGGCAATGTTACACAAACCATTGACGCTTATGGAAATCCGTCGCGCCAAATTTACAATGCGGCAGGGGAACTGGCAGAAACGATAACGCCGTTTACAGCCTATGAACCGGTGGAGGATTGGGAAAGCTATACAAAAGGGACAATGTATCCGGCAGATATTGGGCTGAACAGTGGTACCACATCTTGGAACGGAGATTTTGAGATTGCGGCTGCTAACGACACTGTTGCAGGATCCACAAAAGTTTTAATGTTGACAAACACCAGCAGCACTACTAAAAATCTGCGTGCCGCGATCTCGTTGCCTTCTGGTATGCTGGAGGACACCTATGGTATGCGATTCTGGGTCAAAGGTGCCGGAAAAGGCATTCGTACGGAAATCAAAGGACCGCAGGGAAATTATGTTTTATTCTCTTCTGCACCGTCAGATGGTGGGTATATCCATGTGAATTGGTCGGGCGAAGTCTATAAAAACGGTCCTGACATCTGGAAATATATGCAGGGAAGCAATGATTATTTTGAAAACGCACATACGCTCTGGATTCAATTTAGCAATGTGGAACCGGGTACAAGTGTGTTTTTGGACGATATTGAGGTTTTAAAGGATCAAAGCGAAACAATTGCGCCGACCAAACAGCAAACGATTCAGGATTATGATCAACGTGTGACGACCATATTGAATGCGGATGGAACAGGCTCCAAACTATATTACGACGCTTTTGGCAATGTCACCAGTGAATACAAAAGAAATGCCGAGCAGGGATTTGATCTTGTGGCCCAAAGCACATTTGATGAGAGAAACCGGCAAAAAACGCGGAAAGATTATTTGACAAGCGGAAAATATAATCTGACCACCTATACATATAATCAATTGGGCGACTGCATTCAAACCAAAATAACCGATCAAGATGGAACGGTTTTAAGTTTGAATCAGAGTATTGATAACGGCGTGGTTGAGAAAAACGGAGAGCCGCTTTATATGACCACAGAAATGATTGCAGACGGCGCTACCGTCTATTATTACAGCGACGGTTCCGGCAATTCTGTGCTGACTGAAACGGTGAACGACGATGTTGTTTATAGCGACGTAAACGAATATGAGGGATTTGGACATTTATATCAGTCTTCGGGCGAAACACAGCCTTTCACGGCATATGTAAGCGACAGCACCGGTAACGATGTTATTACCAATCAAGGATATCATACCATGAATAACAGCCGAGATTATGACACGGTAGATCTTGAAAATGTCGCGGTCAACACAGTGGCACAGTATAACGGGTTTGGTCAACTTATCGAGCAGACCGATCCCAATAATAGTCTGCAGGCAAATTTAGACGATCCGGATCAGATTGAATCACAGATCGCTGAAAAAACAACATATGATGTGCTGGGAAGAGTGATTAAAACCGAAACCCCGGTCGGCAAAAACGGAAACGATATTGTCTATTCCGTTAAAAAGATTTATTATGATGCACAAGGCAGGGTCGCCGTCGAGAAAACAGATACCGCAGAAACCAGATATACCTACGACTGTTTTGGAAACACAAGCATGGTGCAGAAGGTAAACCGTTCGGGGAACAGCCAATATACCCAATATGTCTATGATAACAAAAATCAATTGATCCGAATTTACTCTGGGCTGCACATGCCGTTGAAAATCAGTGGACCAGATAGTGTTTCCGGTGCTGACGGCGATTATTCCGTGATTGCATATACCTATGATTTTGACGGGAATAAAACAAGCTATACCGATGCGCTCGGTCAAACGGAAACCTATGAATATGAAAAGTTCACAACGAATGCCGATAGCACATCGGTAACCGATCGCATGGTCAAAAAGACATTGCGGGATGGAAGTGAGATTTTCTATTCTTATGATAACAACGGTAATGTGCTGCAGGTTGTTGCAAACAAAGAGGGCAAAGACACCATTACCAAAGAATTTACCTATAATTTGTCCGGGTCTGTTTTAACCGAAAAAACAAAACGCGGTGACACGGTAGAATATAGCGCGATGTATACTTATGACGATCTGAACCGGTGTGTGCGGGAAGAAACGATCGATCATATCAACGAAAACCAGACCTATATCAAGGAATATGAATATAACGGGGAAAACATGCTGAAGTTTACCTTATCTGAAAAGACGGGTGCAGATGAAACAGTGCTTTTAGTCACCGAAACCTATGCTTACAACCAGGGAGGTCTACTCACAAATATAGCGCACACAAGCTATAAAAACGGCAAAGTAGCACTGGCGATTTATGTGGAAAATTATTATGACGCCAACGGGAATCTCGGCATGAAAATTACCGATATGGACCAGCGCACCGCTTATATGAATTATTATGAATACAATTTAGCTAATCAGGTCACGGAAATGGTAAATCAAAAGTATGTGCTGAGCATATACCCACAGGCTTCGAACAAAGAGGTGTATACTTATTCTGCCGACGGAAATTTGACCCGCAAGGAAGTGTCGTTGTATACACCGCAAAGTCATATGCAGCCGGAGGCAGTCGAAATCAAAAAGAATTATACCAATTACACCTATGACGATTTGAACCGGTTGACCAGCGAGGAATACGGCGTTTACACAAACGGAGCTTTTGAGAGACAGCGCAAAGATACATATACTTTCGACGATAGCAGCAATATTAAAACCAAAACCCACACCGATTATGTGCAAACCGAAAACGGGTACACCGCCGGTTACACCTATGATGCGGCAAACCGACTGATAGGTCAAACATCCGGAACAGATACCTATCGTTATATGTATGACGCGGGCGGCAATCTACTCAAGGAACAAAAACAAACGGATTCCGACTGGCAGAACCAAAGGGCTTACACCTATGATGCGCTGGGACGAACGGAGAGTATTGCGAAAAGCGGTGTTGTCACCACGTTCAGATATGATGCGCAGGATAACCGCATTCAAAAAACAACTGGTGGGACGGCGATAACATCGGTGTGGAATAACGGGCAGATCGTCTATGATCTTGTGGAAGAGACGGATAAAACCTTTTCCAGAGAATATGCGCCGGATAACAGCTTTTCTGTCGTGGACCACGCGCCGGTAATCAGCGCTGTCAACCCGCAGGGCGATGTGATTGAAGATCTGAGTGGGGACAGCTATGCCTATGACGCCTATGGCAACAGTGTGGGTGCGCTGTCGGAAAGCCCCTATACCTATCGCGGTTATTATTTTGACGCGGAAACCGGGCTGTATTATCTGAATGCAAGATATTATGATCCCGAAGTCGGGCGGTTCACACAGGAGGATACTTATCAGGAAGATAATCTGGAATATAACTTCTATGGCTATTGTTCCGCCAATCCGGTGTTGTATCAGGATCCTACCGGGCATTATAAAGGACAGGATACACGTTCAAAATTCAATCCTAATAATACATCAGGAGGTATTAATAATCCTAAGAAGTATTTAGAAGACAGATATGGAGGAACTGCTACAAAAAACGCTAGTAAAAGCTTAGGGCTAGCCTCATTTACAATGGCACAGATACGTTCAGGTAATATATGCTCGCCAGTTGCAATAACCAGAGTATTGCATTACTACAGACACAAAAAGGGATATAAAAAGATTGATTCTGATTACAAAAAAATATTTAAAAAAGTGTGGGCAACAAATGGAAATAAGGACGGAACGAATCCTACTGTTATAGATAATATGGCACAAAAAACATTAAGAAATTATGGATATAAAAGATCAATAAGTTATAACAAATATGCATGGAATTTTGCTTCCGATGTTGTTAATGAAATTAATAAGGGTTATCCTGTGATTTTTAGCATGGCTAATGGATATTATGGAAATCATACCGTAACTGTGATCGGATATGAAGTTTACAAAATCAAAAAGAAGCTTTGGATTGGATCTACTACCAAATATAGGCACTTAATAAAAGTCTATGATGGATGGAAAGATAAACCAAGGTATATTGATTATGAAGCATTTGCCGGTTCTATATTTAATCCTGGTATTGGATCGTTTACCCGAATCCGGGTACAAAGCTGAAAGGGTGTTGTTGATGGGATGGATTGTTTTTGCCGTGTTTCTGACTTTGAGTGCGGCCACTTTGATTTTTTATCAGTTGGTAAAACGCAAACATCCGCTTTTACAGTTGCTTACAATTGTTTGTATTCCATTGATTATTGTTGTGACAATATTGATTTCAAGCCTGTTTAACGATCAGATCTGGGTGTTCGGATACAATGAAAACAGCAGTTTCGGGTATGAATTAATCAACAGAAGGTTGTCTGCCAGTGGAACATGCTATGCATTTAAAACATTGTTGTCAAAAGAAAAACTGTTTTCCGGCTTAGCAAGCGAGTTTGCTGTTTTTAATGAGGATGACGATTATATTCAACTCATATCCGATCATGAAATTTTTACTGTCCGGCAAGAAAGCAAAAACAGTTATGTCTTGTATGGGGAATATTTGCTGATAGCGGGGTGTCTGGATTCGGATTTAAACGAATATAATAAAGCTTTTCCGTTTCCCACGGATAAAGTGAAAAACAACAGTGAATTTATCCCTGTTATAGAAGAAGATATGTTTTATATAACATGTGACATTGAATATCTCCGAAAATTTTATGGTTTTTATCGGGATGAAGGCTTAAAAGTAAACGGGAATGTGATGCAATATGACGGAATTACGCTAACGATCAATCAGGATTTGGTGTCTATCCAAAGAGATGAAATTGGATGAATAGTTGCGCATGCTGCGCCTGATCGTTCATTGCATCTGTTGTGCGGGAAGGGGAAAAATGAGAAAACTTTTGAAATATCTGACTTTGATTACATCGTTTATTTTATTTTTACTATCGTTTTTTTCTCCCTTTTTTCTTCTTCCTTTATCGCAGGATATGGCGGCGGATTTTATAGCACGTCGCATCCTACGCAAACGCTCATAGGATTTCAGGGATTGGAAATCGACAAATTTGGAAATATTTATATCGGTTTTTCCATGAATGAGGCAATTTATGTTTTTGATCAAAACGGCAACAGTTTGGGTGCGCTGTCGGAAAGCCCCTATACCTATCGCGGTTATTATTTTGACGCGGAAACCGGGCTGTATTATCTGAATGCAAGATATTATGATCCCGAAGTCGGTCGGTTCACACAGGAGGATACCTATCAGGAAGATAATCTGGAATATAACTTCTATGGCTATTGTTCCGCTAATCCAGTGTTGTATCAGGATAATAATGGGAATTCAATAAAAGTTAATAGGGCTGATCATACTCTATATGGTTATGTAGCAAAAATCACTGATGATAACTTATATATGAATGGACATACAGGAAATGTAACAATCAGAAAACGAAATAACAATTATAAAAGGATTTATGGTACAAATTTAATCAGAAATCTTATAATGAATAAATATAATGTAACAATTTATAAAATAACCAGCGGAGGCTCACATTCTGTACCCAATACGCTTAAAAATGCTAATCATCCACAAGATAAAAAGAATATGTATAAATGGGGAAAAGGAAGTGGAGGAAAAGTATATTTGCGGTATCAGGATGCTACTAAAAATGATCCGTTGTTTATTATTTTGGCACATGAACTTATTCATGTTTATAGATATATGAAAGGAGTTCGCGTACCTGACAATATACGCTCAAATGCGCATAAATGTAAAATGGAAGAGGCTTTAACAGTTGGTCTGATTAATTCTAGATCCTATTCATATTATCAAGTGGGGTATACAGAAAATCTGATACGAAAAGAAAATAAATACAAACTAAGAACTTCATATTGATGGAGAGGATTAAATGAAAATAATAAAAATAATTTGTGTTATATGTATGTTTGTTGCTTTTTTATCAGCATGTGGTTCTTCAACGGATCATTCAAAACAAATACTGTCATTTAGATTGACAACACAATATGAACCCTCTTATATGTTTCTGTTAACTGAAAATAAAAAATTAATAGTAACAAAGGAAGGAGAGTCAACAGCAAAGGAGTCAAAATCAATTTACCTTTCGAATGAAGAATATGACCAGGTAGAGCAAATAATAAAAAAATTAGAATCAACAAGTGATATCATGGGAGTTAATGATTATTGGGAAGTTGAACTCTCTGTTAATAATCAAAGTTTTTATTATACTTATGGCTGTTCTGCAGATAAGAATTTCGATGAGATCATTGCGATGCTAATTCGCTATTCTCCGATAGATATTATAGATAGATATGGAGATTTAGTGGAGCCCTGCAATAAGCATTAGGGTCATGTTTGCATCTCAGCAATTTACAAATTGAAAGATATGTAAAAACGATTTCTGGTACAGTCTTTCATTGGGACTCCGATTTTTAATGCTGAAGGAAGGGAAAAGCCAGGGTTAAAACAAACTGCAAGTAGAGCCGGAGATCGTGAAAACCGTGCAAAAGAAAAAGGGGGAATTTGCATGCAAAAACGAATGATTTTGCTGCTGGTTGTTTTGAGTCTTGCCTTTACCGGCTGCGGGGAGACCGCGGCCGGTGAAGCGATCACCGATGAAGTGCAGATTTTGGGTTATACCGATGCATCGCCGAGTACCGCCTGGGTGCTGCATGTCGGCAAAGACGGTGTTTTTACCACATATCGCGGGGAGCGCATGGATGTAACGGCGGAGTCCTTTTTCGATTTAAATGCCGGCACATTGCAGTGTGGACAGAGGAAATTAACGGAAAAACAGATTGGTATTTTGAATGATGAAATCGCCAGATTCAAACAGTTGGAAGAATTGGAGATTACATCGTATGACGATCCATATTCCACCCCTTATACTGCACCCAGTGCAATGTATATGGTATTTTTGCAGGGTGAAAGATTCAGTTTCTATGACGGAGAAGAAGATTTTGCGCCATATCTCGACTTTGTGGATGTGTTTATCGCATTTTCACCCTTGGAATTCCCAAAGGAAGATTATTGTGAGGTAACGTAATGAAAAAAAGAATTGTTTTGGTATTGCTTGCATTTTCTTTCCTTCTGACCGGATGCAGCGCGGGCGGCACGGAGCAGACCGCGGATATTCGGCTGATTGATGATGTTTATATTTTGCTTTATAAAGCGTATACCGCAGATAATGCCTGGCTGATGCACGTTGACAAAGACGGTGTTTTCACAACGGCATATGGAAAAATGGTCGATAATGATCCGGAATCTATGGCGTTGGGTTTGATGGTTTGGAGTTACTTTGATGTATTAACAGTGCAACGGGACACGGGGAAATTGACGCAAAAGGAAATCGAAAGCGTAAACGATGCCCTGCTTACCCTCAGACAGCAGGAGGAAGTCAGAATCCAGTCGACAGATAAAAGCACCGATTTGCGTGTTTGTATCCTTTTAAACCAGCATGAATATGCTTTTTATTATATGCAAAACGAAACGAATGCATATATGGATTTTGTCAAGCTGCTGATGGATGATTCCCCGCTGGAAATCACACTGTAGAAGCGAGGCGTTTTGGATGAAAACAAGAATTTTTTTGTGCTGCCTGTGCTTTGGCGTTCTTTTGGGTTTGGTTTCATGCGCGGGCAGTACCAACCGCAGCTTATCGGAAAATATTCGCGTTGTGCTTTATGCGGATACCGCCGAAACATGGGTGCTGGATATTCAAAAGGACGGAACGGTCGTTGCGGCGCACGGAGATAGGTCGTCTTATCCGGATGGAATGGAATATTCAACATATTTAGACAGACTGCAATATTTAACATATTTCAATGTGTTGACAATGCAGAGGGAAGAAGGGGAGCTGCGCGCAGATCAGTTCGACACGGTGGACGATGCGATCAAAACATTAGAAACGCTGGATAAGACCGTTATAACACAAATCCGTAATAACGTTTGGATGGCGGCGGTTTTTGTTGGGGACAAAACCTATAATTTTATTTATGACCAAGCGGAAAAACCGGAATACTGCGCTGTCGTGGAACAGATCATTTCCTGTTCGCCCATGGAAATCGTGCTGGATGATTTTGAATAAGATTGCATGGCATAAAGGATCAAAATTTTGTTTGCAACAAAAAATGGCGCCGGAATAGATTGCCTGTTCCGGCGCCATTCTTTTATTGCTGAATGGCGTTTCTTGCATATAAAATCCATTTGGCACGATCCAGCGGATTGACGCCCCGCCGCGGGGCGGTTTGCCCCAATTCCAGCGGGCATTCCTGGTAACCGCAGAATTCCGATGCATAGGTTCCTTTGCCGGCGGTCATTGACCGGAATGCGATCGGATAATCCAGCGATGCGGCGACCGGCAAAACGGCTTCCAGCGTGAACTGTCCCTTTTGGATCAGCGGTGTGTCGAAACTGCCGCGCATGTTGACGATGTCGCTGATCACCTTTCCCAAAAAGGATTCTTCGGCAGAAAGCGTCACTTTTGTCATCGGTTCGAGCAAGGTCGTTTTGCTGTTGGTGAGCGCCCGCATGACTGCTACCGGCGTCGCGACAAAAAAGTCCAGCGGATGGGTATGCACGTGGTGATGCTCGCCGCCGATCAATGTGAATTTGGCGTCGGTCACCTCCCAGCCGAGCGGTCCCTGTTTGAGAGAATCGAAAAGGCTAAGTTTGACATGGTTCTGATACCGGTAGGGCAATTCTTTCTCTTTGATGACCGATTCATATTGAACGCCGCTGCCGCGGGGCAGCGGTTCCACCAGCAGTTTCACGACCGCCCAGCAGGGTTTGGGCATGGTATAAACCTCTAATCCTTCTGCGGAGGTGGACGGGGTTTCCATGTAAATCACGGTGGGCGGGGAAAAGGTCACGCAAAGGCCGTATCGGTCGGCGATCCGTTCCGCTAAAATTTCCTGCTGGATCATGCCGGTGATGCGCACATGCATTTCCCGGCTTTGGGGGATCCATTCCAGATTCAGCAGCGGATCCTCTTCAGAGAGCTCCTGCAACGCTGCCGTTAAAGCGGGCAGTTCTTCCGGCGTTGCGGGGAAAACCTGCACCTTTAAAAGCGGGACCGCAAGTTTATAGGATCGATGCATGGGCACCGTTCCGATCACATCGCCGGTTTTGATGTTAGAAAGTCCATAAACCGCGCCAATCTCACCACTGTGGATTTCTCCGATATCCACCGCCTTTTGCCCGTTAAAACGGCGGATCTGGGTGATCTTCTGCGTTTGTTCGCAGCCGAAGACCGCAATGCTGTCACGATTATGGATACAGCCGGAAAACAGCCGCAGATGCGCAACCTTTCCCATTTGGGGATCGTGTTCCATTTTATAAACGACACCGGACAGCGACTGATCGTCCTGATTTGGTGCGGCGGGCAAAAAACGCACGATCCCGTCCAGCAGCGCCTTTAGGCCGATATTTTGTTTGGCGCAGGCGAAAAAGACCGGAAACAACTGCCGGTTTGCGGTGCCTTGCTGCAAAACAGCAAGCAGCTTTTGCGGGTCGACCGCCGTTTCCTCCAGATAAGCGGTTTCCATTTCAGCGTCAAATTCCGCAGCCGCGGCTAATGCAGCTTGGGGGGCGTTATCTAAAACCTCGATTTGACATTGGTCGGTGCCCGGCGATAGGACCGATTGGGTGATCAGCAGGCGGCCGGTCAGTTCCTGCCGGATCTGTTGCAGCACCTGCGGAATCCGGCAGCCGATGCGGTCGATTTTATTGATCAAAAGCAGGGTGGGGATTTGCAATTGACTGAGCGCTTTCCAAAGCAACCGCGTTTGCGACTGCACCCCCTCCGCCGCGGACAGCACAAGTACCGCGCCGTCCAGCACGCCGAGACAGCGTTCCACCTCGCCGATGAAATCGATGTGACCGGGCGTGTCAATGAGGTTAATGGTCGTTCCCTCATATTGCAGGGTGGAGGAGGCGGTTTGCACCGAAATGCCCCGGCGGCGTTCCACGTCCAGCCAGTCGGTGTGTGAAGTGCCGCTGTCGACGCTGCCGGCTTTTCGGATGCTGCCGCCTAAAAACAACAGCTGTTCTGTCACGGTGGTTTTTCCCGCATCGACATGCGCTAAAATACCGAGATTGATGGTTTTTGGGTTCAAAAAATCACCTGCTTGAAATGAAACTACAAGAAACGCCCGTTAAACGGGCATAAAAAAGGCAGGTTCCTGCCCGTTTGAAACGGCAAAGACCTGCCTTTTTACACTGCGGTTAAATAATCGCCAGCAACACAAAGTTCAAAATGAACAATCCGGTGCAGACCCACAGGATCGGATGCACTTCTTTTGCTTTGCCGGAGAAGATCTTCACGACGCAATAGGTTATAAATCCGGCTGCGATACCGTAGGAAATGGAGTAGAAAAACGCCATGAAGACACTGGCAAAGAACGCAGGGATCGCCTCGTTCAGATCGCCCCATTTGATTTCAGCAAACGAACTCATCATCATAACGCCGACAATGATCAAAACCGGCGCTGTAGCGGCGCTGGGCACTGCGCTGACAAAGGACGCAAAAAACGCACTGAGGATAAAACAGATGGAAACGACAACGCTGGTCAGGCCTGTGCGGCCGCCTGCGCCGATACCGGCAGCGCTTTCCACATAGGTCGTTGTGTTGGATGTACCAAAAATTGCACCGATGGAAGTCGCAGTCGCATCTGCGAACAACGCTTTATCCATTTTGGATTTGAAGCCGGCGCTGGTTTCCAGCGTGCGTTCGTCTTCTTCACTGAAGATGCCGGATTTACGGCCGGTTCCAATAAAGGTTCCGATGGTATCAAAGGTATCGGAGATGCTGAACGCAAAAATTGTCAACAACACCAACGGCAGTTTGTCGATGCTGGTGAAAAGCGACGGCAATCCTTCTGATGTAAAAATCACGCCAAATGTTGACGGCAACGCCTGCAGGCATTCGGTGAAGCTGGTGGTGCTTCCGAGCGTGGTAACGCCGATACCGGGAATCAAGCCGACCAGTGTGGTAACAATAATGCCGATGAGCAGCGCGCCCTTGACTTTCAAAACCAGCAGCGCGATGATCAAAATCAATCCGAAAATAGCGAGCAATACCGCGGGGGTATTCAGCTGCACGATTGCGGGGGTTGCAGCCGAGCTTGCGACAACTGATCCGCTGTCCAGCAGCGTGTAGGTGCCCGGATCGCTTGTGAAATTGATCAGACCGGCGTTTTTCACACCTACATAGGCAATAAACAAGCCGATACCGCCGCCGATCGCATTCTGCAGACTGACCGGGATGGCTTTAATGATGTATTTGCGGATTTTTGTAACGGTAATGAAAATATTAAGCAAACCGCAAATAAACACCATCGACAATGCCTGCTGCCAGGTGAAACCCAGAGTAAAGCAAACGGTGAACACGAAAAACGCATTGAGTCCCATGCCCGGCGCCTGTGCATACGGCACGTTGGCAACCAAACCCATGATCAGCGTGCCGATGACCGAAGCGATGATCGTCGCCAGAAAAACGGCGCCCCATTCCATGCCTGCCTGTGACAACATACCAGGGTTGACAATGATGATATAAGCCATTGCAAAAAATGTTGTCAATCCGGCAACGATCTCACGGCTCACCGTGGTTCCGTTTTGTTTAAGTTTAAACAACCTTTCCATAAAACTACCTACCTCTTTTTATTTTATCCCCGATGCGGATTCCTGCTCCCGTTTCCCCTAAGTTCTGTTTGTCATGCATGAACGTCCGATGCAACGGACATGAAAAAACCACCTCTTTCTTTGCCCGAGATAAAACAGATAAGGAACACAGGAAAACCGCTGGAATTTCTGTTTGATTGCTCCGTCCGTGTGGGGACGAAGCGTTATGCGAATCTTAAATTTTCATGAATACAATATGAACACAGTTTATTATAACATCAGATTGAAAAAATGTCTATATACTTTATTTTAAAAAACAGAGGTTAATTTTTGTTAACAAACACAAAAAAATAACCACCACACTTTGGTGTGGCGGCTATACCTTTTGTACGATACTTTCATATATCTAAAAAGGAATTATCTAATTTTGTTCAGCATAATGCAGAATCAACAGCGCCCTGAAAGTAATGTCGCAAGCCTTGCGTGTTTTGGATTTCCAATCCGTTTCAAGCTGCAAACCCGCATAGGGACCCCATCCTTTGAATTTTTCTTCAAGAACAGGCAGCTGACAGATCCCATTGCCATCAACGGATTTTTCAATATCGGCAACCGCATCCTGCAATACCGGAATGTATGGCACAACACCGCATCTGGCAAGCCATTCTATGTATTCAAAATCGTAATATTCGGTTTTACCGTTTGCGGATGTCGAAGCGCCTGGAAGCGTAATGCCAAATCCTTGCGAGGGAAAACAGCCGAGCGTGCCGAGGACATGTCCGACCCATGAAGCGGCGGTCAAACCGACCAGCTCCGGCCGGTCTTTGGCCATTATTTTTTTAACAGCTTCGGCTAACATTGCACAGTTTTGTCTGTTTTTCCATGTGTCTGTGTGTGCTAAAATATCAAGATGATACCGGCAAGGCCATTTTTCATAGTCGTGAAATACCCGGTATTTGCTGGATCGGATCGAGCGGGAAACATCCAGAATAGAATCAACCTCAAGAACGCGCTGAAACGAATCAAGAGAAAGCTGGATTTGCGGCGTGATGTCGATGATGTCCGCATAGCCCGCCCGGGCAATACAGGCGCAGCGGATCAGATTTTGTCCGTTAGCGGCATATTGAAACTCGTCAAAATACTTACCTTTTGTGCGGTAGCATAAATCGTCAAGCGGCAGTGAAACAAAAGCATCCATCGACCGTTTTAATGCGGGATTTGATGGATCAACCGCTTTTTCACCGAGATATTTCGTGCATGTTTCCTGATTTTCAAATTGACCGGCATTTTTATTTGTACCATGAAAGCCGTATCCAAACCAGCCGTTGTCCAACTGACAGGCAAGGCAGCGCCGGACATTCGGTTCGTTTAAAATTTGAACCTGATATTCTTTATTTTCTTCTTCCGTGAGGTGATTCAAAATTTCACTTTTGATCCGCTTTTTAATAGAGGGGTTCGCATTACTAAGCAAAAACTGAATCATTTTTCTTTTTGTATTTTCCATGCAAACATCTCCTGTATAGATAATAACAACGTCTTTCACCATACAAATATAGTGATATGTAAAGCCGGCAGGGACTGTTGCACTTTGGGCAGCGGTCTATTCCTTAAAATAGACGGGCGCATATCACTTCCCAAAAACAAATCATATTTTCCGACGTTGGGTATACCACGCTTTTTGCAAATAGGAATCCCATTCGATGGTGACGCGATCAAATGAAAAAACAAGCGTGAAAAAAGGTTCGATTGCGCCGGCGTCCATATAATAGGCGGTTTGATCCATTTGACCCAGATCAAAAATCCAGATTTCACTTTGCAGCTCATCCAGCAGTTTATCGAGCGCATTTTCGCCTTTGAAAACAGCGGGCGGCACTGTGCTTTGTTTTCCTTTTTCGTCTATTATCAGTGAATTATCGGTGCAAAAGGATTGAAGGTGAAAGCCTTCCAGCGTCATTACAGCCGTTCCTATTTCCATGTCGTCATCAAAAGGGTTTTGTTCGGCGTTATGATGGATGTTCAGATGCTGCACAAAAAAAGACAGGGTGTTCTCATTATAAAAATGCAATGTGCATTTTGCATCGTGAAATTCAAAATCTTCTAATCGATTAGAAGAATAGTTCATG
The DNA here is from genome assembly GCA_946493765.1 of uncultured Clostridia bacterium. Classification (GTDB taxonomy): domain Bacteria; phylum Bacillota; class Clostridia; order Oscillospirales; family Acutalibacteraceae; genus RUG11462. The sequence goes on from CAMMAZ010000039.1 coordinate 21,390, forward strand.
TTTTTTCCTCCGTGCATCACATCGTAGGGTGTGTTTTGTTCCCTCACAAAATTCAAATCCTGACCGCAAATGCAAAATCAAAACCCACCGCACTTTATGCGGTGGATTCTGCTTTTGGTTGCACAGGCAGGATCGCTCCGCTTTTGCACAAGGTTCAAATCCTGACCGCAAATGCAAAATCAAAACCCACCGCATTTTATGCGGTGGATTCTGCTTTTGGTTGCACAGGCAGGATCGCTCCGCTTTTGCACAAGGTTCAAATCCTGACCGCAAATGCAAAATCAAAACCCACCGCATTTTATGCGGTGGATTCTGCTTTTGGTTGCACAGGCAGGATCGCTCCGCTTTTGCACAAGGTTC